>CAKOJR010000002.1 GCA_934090735.1 uncultured Bacilli bacterium | reverse complement strand
ATTTAATCATTATAATTTAATTTGATTGAGTCAATACATTATCTTGTTTTTAAAGGACAAAATCCTTTATTGGTAACAATAGCTTAGTGGATACACCTCTTCCCATCCCGAACAGAGAAGTTAAGCACTAATACGCCGACGATAGTGAATGCGAAAATAGGAAGTTGCCAATATTTTTTTTTGTAATTTTTTTATCATCTTAACAAGATGATTTTTTTTTGCAAAAACACTTTAAATATTTACTAAAATCGATTATTATTAAATTAATAGTAAAGAGAGGTAAATATGAAAATAGGATTTGATAATAATAAATATGTAAAAATTCAAAGTGCAAAAATAAAAGAAAGATTTAAAATGTTTGACAAACTTTATTTAGAAGTTGGTGGAAAACTTTTTTCAGATAATCACGCTGCCAGAGTATTACCAGGATTTAAACCAGATGCCAAAATTAGCATGTTCTTAAATTTAAGAAAGGATTTAGAGATAATTTTTTGTATAAGTGCAAATGATATTGAAAAAAATAAAATTCGTTCAGAGTTTGGGATTACATATGACCTTGAAATGCTAAATATAATTAACAACGCAAAAACATTAGGTTTTTCAGTAAACTCAGTTGTAATAACTTTATATAAGAATCAGCCAAGTGTTGATAAATTTATAAAAAGATTGGAAAGACAAAATATTAAAACATATATTCACACTTTTACAAAAGGTTATCCAACAGACGTCGAGACTATTGTTAGTGAAGAAGGATATGGAGCAAATCCATATATTGAAACAACAAAAAAATTAGTTTTAGTAAATGCACCAGGTCCGGGTTCTGGAAAGTTAGCAACGTGCCTAAGTCAGCTTTACCATGAACATAAAAGAGGAATCAATGCTGGATATGCAAAATTTGAAACGTTTCCAGTATGGAACTTGCCTCTTAAGCATCCGGTCAATATCGCATATGAAGCAGCCACTGCAGACTTAAAAGATATAAATATTATTGACCCATTTCATCTTGAAAAATATAATATTAATGCAGTTAACTATAACAGAGACGTTGAAACATTTCCAATACTAAAAAATATACTTCATCATATAACCGGTAAGGATATATATTACTCACCAACTGATATGGGCGTAAACATGGTAGGATATTGTATCAAGAATAATGATATAGTAGAAACTGCTGCAAAAAAAGAAGTTGTTAGACGTTACTTTAACGAATTATGTAATTATAAATTAGGAATATCTGATATTGATACTGTTCAAAAAATAAAACTTCTTATGAATGAATTAAATATTGATGAAAACTATCTTAAGGTGGTTGAAGTATCTAAAAAAACATCCGAAAAAAAGAAAGCCAATATTATTGCACTAGAACTTCCGAAAGGGAAAATAATTACAGGAAAGCAAACCGAATTATTAAGCCCAGCATCTTCCGTTATCATTAATGCAATTAAAGAGTTATCAAAAATGCCGGACGAAATAAACCTATTAAGTCCAACTATTCTAGAACCAATATTAAAATTAAGAAAAAATAATCAGCCACTTTCTTTACAAGAAGTGCTTATAGCACTTGCTGTGTGCAGTGTAACAAACCCATCAATTGCAAGTGCCTTAGAAAAATTAGAAATGTTAAAAGAATGTGAAGCGCATGCAACATATATTGTTACCAACGGAGATTTAAAAGCCTTAAAATCGTTAAAAATAAACATAACAAGTGAACCAAACTTTTATTCTAACGAAATTATGTAAATAGCTATTTACAAGCATTAAAGATTTATATATAATGAAAATAGGGTGAGAAAATGGAATACAAATATACATCAAGAAGTATAACTGATACAATGGAACTAGCAGAAAATATCGAATCAGAAAAATTTCCAGGAATGGTTATTTGTCTAGACGGCGAACTTGGAAGTGGAAAAACAGTTTTTGTAAAAGGGTTTGCAAAATCTTTGGGTATAACTGAAACTATTACAAGTCCTACCTTTAATTTAATTAAAGAATACAACAGTGGAGAAATGCCATTATATCACATGGACGTATATCGTCTAGAAAATAATTGTGAAACTGTCGGCTTCAATGATTACTTTAACAAAGATGCCGTTTGTATAATTGAATGGTCTGATATGATTTGTGACTGTTTGCCAGAAGAAAGACTTCAAATTAAATTTAAAATAATTGATGAAAACACAAGAATTTTAATTCTACAACCATATGGTAGAAAATATGAAGATTTAGTAAATTCCGTATTGTGAATTTACTTTTCTTTTTTGCAATTTTACCCTAAAAGATGTATAATAATAAACAGTTTGGAAGTGATTTATATGTATACATTATTCATTAGTACATTCCGTGAACTTATCGAAATAGCTCTATTAAAAGATGAAAAAATGATTTCAAAAAAAGAACAAATTTCAAATAGAAATCATAGTATTTATACAGTTCCTCTTATTGAAGAAATTCTAAAAGAAAATAATCTTACAACTAAAGATTTAAATGAAATAATCGTTATTGATGGTCCAGGAAGCTTTACTGGAGTTCGCCTAGGAATAACAGTTGCAAAAATGCTAGCATACACATTAAATATCAAAATAAAATCAATATCAAGTATCGAAGCATTAGCTGCAGGCAAAACGGAACAAAAAATGATTATAACAATAGCAGATCCAAAAGGAAAATATTTTGGCGTGTTTAATAGTGGAAAATTAATTTCTGAGTTATCATATCTATCTAGCGCAGAATACGAAAAATTTATAAAAACAAATTATCAAGATTATAAAGATATCACAGATGAAAAACTTGATATTGAAGCCATCTACAATTATTCACAAAGCATCCAAAATCAAAACCCTCATAACGTAAAGGCGAGATATATTAAAGGAATTGAAGCTTTAAATGGTAAATAATTTTTGTAAAGAAGATATTAATCAAATTAATGAATTAGGAACTGAACTAAACCCTAACTTTAAAAAACTATTTCACATAGAAAATCTTCCAGAAACCGAAAACATACTAACAATCAAAGAAAATAATAAGATAATCGGTTTTATCCATTATTCCAAGATTTTTGAATGTATAGAAATTCAAAACATTATAGTAGATGAATCATATAGAAATAAAGGATATGCTTCCGCTCTAATAAATATTCTTATATCAAAAAATATTAAAACAACTCAAAGAATTATTTTAGAAGTTAATGAAAATAATATTGAAGCAATAAAATTTTATCAAAAACACAAATTTAAAGAAATTAGTCGCCGTAATAAATATTATAAAACGGACGACGCAATAATAATGGAGAGAGAATTATGAAAAAAGATATATACATTTTAGCAATCGAATCTTCATGCGACGAAACCAGCATGGCAATTATTAAAAATGGCACAGCCAACATAGCAACTACTATTCTAACTCAAATGGATACTCATGCTGCCTTTGGTGGTGTAGTACCTGAAATCGCAAGCCGTATGCACAGCGAAAACATTACTATGGTCTTGGAAGATGTTTTAAATAAAGCAAACATGAAAGTTGAAGACATGGACGCAATTGCCGTAACATACGCTCCAGGGCTTCTAGGTAGTTTACTTGTAGGTATAGAAGCAGCTAAAACTTTAGCATTAGTATATAATAAACCTTTAATAAAAGTTAATCACTTAGCAGGACATATTTACGCAAACAATCTAGTTCAAAAAATGGAATTCCCACTTTTAGCACTTGTAATTAGCGGTGGTCATACTGAACTAGTTCTTATGGAAGGTGACTATCAATTTAAAGTATTAGGTGAAACTTTAGACGATGCTATCGGAGAAGTATACGACAAAGTTGCCAGAGTGCTAGATTTACCATATCCTGGTGGTCCCAACATCGAAAAATACGCTGAACAAGGTGAAGCAACATACAATTTACCAATTCCAATGAATAATGATGAATTAAACTTTTCATATAGTGGTTTAAAAAGTGCAGTTATAAATCTAGTTCATAATGAAAAACAAAGAGGAAACGAAATTAGAAAATATGACCTTGCTGCATCATTTCAAAAAGTCGCAATTGATGAACTATTAAGAAAAACTGAACTTGCTATAAATAAATACAACATAAAAAGATTAATAGTAGCTGGTGGTGTAACAGCAAACAAATACTTACGCAGTGAAATGGAAAAACTAGCAAATAAATACAACGTTAACCTAACTGTGCCACCAATTAAATACTGCACTGACAATGCAGCAATGATCGGCTGTGCAGCATATCCTCTATATTTAAAAAATGATTTTACAGACTATACTTTAAATGCTCAAAGCACAATGAACTTAAACTAAATAACTTGCAAAAAGAACTCTCATATAGTAATATTATATTAGAAAAGATAGGGTTTAAATATGAAAGATAAAAAGGAAAGCAAACTAAATTATAAATTATTAATAATGATAGCAGTCATCGTACCAATCGTCTTAAGCATTTCATACGCATACTTTCTAGCAACTGTAAGTGGAGACAACACTGTAATAGACGGAAATGCAACAAATAAATTTGAAATAGACCTAATTACAACAGATGATGGCTACATAAATGCCTCTGACCTTCTACCCATTAGTGAAGATGAGTCTTCAAGTAAAGCTGCAAAAGGCATCTTTTCAGTTAAAACAGGAGATAATGATTATAAAATAAACTATAGTTTATCTCTAACAAATATCGAAATATCTGACAATTTAAAAGCATCTGAAGATTTAAAATGGGAGCTATGGGACACCGACACCAAAATAAAAATCGCCAATGGTTCATTTAAAGATGCAACAGCGCCTTTACTATTAAAAGACAACTTTATAATAAATAAAAATAAAACAAACAACTATGAAATAAGGATATATGTATTAGAAACAAATTCTAATCAAATTGACTTATTAGATGGTACATTATCAGCCAAAGTAACTTTAGATGCTGAAATGATTAATGAAGCTACAGAATAAAGACTATTAAGTCTTTTTTTAAAAGGAGAACCCATGAAAGAACTGATTTTGACACTTATAGCTGGACTTTTTTTCTTAATAGGTGTTGTAATTAACAAAATAAATAAAGGAAACAAAAAAGTAATAAGCTTTTCAATTGGAATGGCTTTTTCATCATTAATACTTTTACTTATTACTGATATCGTTCCTGAAACATTCGAATTATTAGAAAATAAAATATACATTTTAGCAGGAATTCTTATTGGTATAGGATTATTACTATCATTAGAAAAATTAGTACCCCATCATGATCATTTTGAAGAAAGTAAAAAGCACCACCATGAAAATCATTTAGAGCATATTGGTATAATGACATCATTAGCATTGATAATTCACAATATTGTTGAAGGCATTGGCATATATGGTGTGGCTAATAGTTCAATAAAGTCAGGAATAATTTACGCTATAGCAGTTGGCATGCACAACATTCCTTTTGGTCTTGAAATAACCACAATGCTAAATAAAGCACATAACAAACATAAAAATATTTACATCATTATATTAACTTTAAGCACATTTATTGGTGGCTTACTTACAATGATATTTAAAGAAATTTTAACTGATTTTGTATTAGGTATATTATTAAGTATAACAATAGGTATGATTCTATATCTATTATTAGCAGAACTTATAACTGAAATCAAAGAAAACTGGAATAAAGAAACTATCTTTGGAATAATTACTGGTATACTAATAATTATTATAGGAGGTTTAATATGTTAGGTATCGCTTTAGAAGGTGGAGGAGCAAAAGGTGCATATCAAGCGGGAGCTTACATAGCACTAAAGAAAAAACACATCAAACCATCAATTATTGCTGGCACAAGTATTGGTTCAGTAAACGCTGCATTAATGGTGCAAGGCGACATAAAAAAATTAGTTAATCTCTGGCTTACTACAACCACAGATATTTTTGGCATAAGTAATGAACTCGCCGAAAAAATCAAAAATAAAAATCTTAAAATCACAGATATTGAAACAGGCATGACAGACTTAAAAAAAATTCTTAAAAATAAAGGAATAGATGTTACAAAATTTTTAAATCTTTTAAGAAAATCTATAGATGAAGATAAAATTCGTAAAAGTAAAATTAAATTAGGTTTAATTACGGTAAAGTTTGATGGCTTAAAACCATTAGAGCTAACAATAGATGACATTCCTAAAGGAAAACTACCAGAGTACATTCTAGCATCTTGTTACCTACCATTATTTAACTACAAACCAATAATCGATAACAACTATTATTTAGATGGTGGTTTTTATAACAACGTTCCCTTATCACTAGTAGAAAATTATGGATGTGACACTATTTACTCAATAAGAATAAAAGGAATTGGTATAAGTCATAATAAACTAAAAAAAGAAACTAAAGTCATCGAAATAAAGCCAAGTGAAAATCTAGGATCCATAATCATCTTTGATAAAGAAAGTAATATTCATAATATGAAATTAGGTTATTATGACACTCTAAAAGTATTAGAAAACTTAGACGGATACAAATACTATTTCAAAAATAAAAGAGAAAAATATTATGAGAAAATAACTAGAAATATAAACGAAGATCTAATCATAAAATTAAAATTCAAATATCGTACTCTAGGTACAAAAGATTTAGTTATAAAAATTTTAGAAGATATCCTAAAAAAAGAAAATTTAGAGCGATTTAAAATATATAATCCAACTTATTTAATATTTAAACTAAAACGCACAGAAATTAAAGATAAAAGTCTAAAAACATTTATAAAAGATTGTAAAATAATATAAATTTTATTATAATACATAAGAACGGAAGGTGAGAAGTATGGGAAGAGCATACGAAGTAAGAAAAGCAAGCATTCAAAAAAATGGAGCAGTAAAAGCAAAACTATATAGTAATTATGCTAAAGAAATATATTTAGCTGCTAAAAAAGGAGTGCCAGAATTAGAATCAAATGTAAACCTTAAACATTTAGTAGAAAAAGCTAAAAAAGAACAAGTACCAATGGACATAATTAAAAGGGCAATAGATAAAGCAAAAGGATCAGGTGGCGAAGATTATACAGAAGTCATTTATGAAGGCTTTGGTCCAGGTGCAAGCACTTTTATTATAAAGACTCTAACCGATAATGTTAATCGTACAGTAGGAGAAATAAGAGCAGCTTTTAATAAAGTTCATAAGAGTTTAGGCGTTACTAACTCAGTATCATACAATTATGATTATCTAGCAATTATCTCATTTAAAAGTAATGATGAAGAAAAGATATTTGAAGAACTTCTTAACGCTGGAATTGAAATCATTGACTTAGAATCAAACGATGGTGAAATAACTATCACAGCAAACCCTAAAGATATTAATAAGGTAAAAGAAGAGTTAGAAAAAATCATTCCAGGAATCGAATACACTTATGATGAAGTTGGTATGTTTGCAAAAGAAGAAGTAACTCTAACAGGCGAAGATAAAGAAACATATGATAAACTATATAACTTACTAGATGCAATCGACGACGTAAGTGCTATATATACAAACGTTAATCTGGATTAATTCCAGTTTTTTTCATATAATCTTCATAAATTTGATATAATATAACTCAAGGTGATAGAAGTGAGATTGTTAATTGTTGATGACGAAGAACTAATAAGGAACGTCATTAAAGAGTATGCTAAATTAGAAAATTATCAGGTTGACGAAGCAGAAGACGGTGACATTGCCATTGATAAAGCACTAGCAAACGATTATGATGTAATCGTAATGGATATAATGATGCCCAAAAGAGATGGATTTAGTGCAATAAGAGAAATTAAAAAAGTAAAGGATATCCCAGTAATTATTTTATCTGCTCGTACTATGGAAGAAGATAAATTAAATGGCTTTGACCTAGGTATCGATGATTATGTAATTAAACCATTTAGCCCTAAAGAACTAATCGCAAGAATCAAGGCAGTTACCAAAAGAAAAAAGGAAGACGATATTATTACAGTTGGCACAATAAAACTAAATAACCTAACACGAGAAGTATCTATAAATGATGAAATTATTGAATTAACTCATACTCAGTTCGAACTTTTAAAATTATTTCTTACAAACTTAAACATAGCTCTATCTAGAGAAGTCATCATAAATAAAATTTGGGGATATGATTATGAAGCAGATGACCGCACAATTGATGCCCATATCAAATTACTTAGAAGTAAACTTAAAAACTATCGTGATAACATAAAAACAATCAGAAAGGTAGGGTATAAATTTGAATACAGAGAGTAATAGTATAAGAAAAAAAACATTTATTTATCTTTTATCCTATTCAGCAATCATCCTCCTTTTACTTTGGTTATTCCAAATTGTCTTTTTAAAAATCTTTTTTGAAAGATATCAGTACAACAAAATAGTCAAAGTTGCATCTGAAATTTCTGAAAGCAACCTAGAAAATTTAGAAAAAGAAATTTATGATAATGATATGTGTGCCGAAGTATATTATGGCGACAAAATATATGGATATAACACGCAAAACAAAGATTGTATTTTAAATTCAAATAATGCTAAAATTATAAACGCCAAAAATAAAATTATAACAGGAACCTCTAAAAAAAGTTTAATAAAAATAATTGATCCAAGATATGATTCAAAAAGCATAATGTATGGTGTTAAACTAAATGATAATTTATATATAATTCTAAACACTAAATTAGAAGATGTTAATAGTACCACTAATGTCTTAAGCGGTCAGTTAATATACATAACATTTATCGTAATAATTCTTGCTGGAGTAATGTCAATTCTTGTATCTAACATGTTAAACAAGCCAATTTTAAAAATCACAAATAAAGCAAAAGAAATGGCCAAAGGCAATTATGAACCAGATGAAGAAGTGTATAATATAAAAGAATTAGATGAATTAACAACAACATTAAATTATGCTAAAAGTGAGATAAAAAATACAGACGAACTTAGAAAAGATTTAATGGCTAACGTATCACATGACTTAAAAACACCACTAACCATGATTAAAGCCTATGCTGAAATGGCAAGAGACATTAACTACAATAACAAAGCTAAAAGAAATGAAAATCTAAGTATCATAATCCAAGAAGCAGACAGACTAAATATTTTAGTAAATGATATCCTTAATCTATCTAAACTAGAAAACAATAAAGACGAACTTATCATGGAAGATTATGATTTAGTCGAAGAAGTAAAATCAATTTTAAATAGATATCAAATAATTAAAGAAACGGAAAACTACAAATTAATATTAAATGCACCAGATATAGCAGTAGTTCATGCTGATAAAAATAAAATAAACCAGGTACTATACAATCTAATAAATAATGCAATAAATTATACTGGTGAAGACCTAACTGTAAATATTAATATTACTGAAAATAAAAATAATTATTTAGTTGAAGTTATTGATACGGGTAAGGGCATAGATAAAAAAGATTTAGAACAAATTTGGACAAAATATTATAAAAACGAAAAGAATCATAAACGAAATGTCGTCGGAACAGGATTAGGCCTATCGATAGTTCAAAATATTTTAGTTAAGCATGACTTTAAATATGGCGTTGAAAGTGTGAAAAATAAAGGTACAAAATTCTATTTTTACATTGCAAAATCAAAAGAATTTAAGAAATGAGCAAACAAAAATTGTTCATTTTTTTCTTTCAAAATAAAAACTTAAAATAAAAAATTTTGACAAAAAAATAAAAATTCTATCAAAACTTATTGATTTAATTTTTTAAAAATGATATTCTGTATATAGTAAAGGAGGATACAAAAATGAGCGAAGGGAAAAATAATACTGTAATGCTAACAATTATCGGTATTGCTACGCTATTAATTGCCGTTGTTGGAGCAACATTTGCGTACTTCAGTGCACAATTAACAGGTACTGATACTGAAAAAGAATATACAGTAAGATCAGCAACAATAGGTACCAAGTTTGATGGTGGTACTGAAATAACCGCTTCTGGAATTTATCCAAAAGAAGAAGCTTGGGGAACAAAAAAATTTGTTCTTTCAAACAAGGCTGATAAAGGAGTAGCTATTAAAATTAATGTTACACTAGTTATCGATGATAACGACACTGATGGTACTACACCTATCAAAAGATTCCAACCTAATGCCTTATCTTATACTTTAGAAGGTGTTGAAGCTAACGCTGGAGCTGATGCTGCTGGAACATTGCTTCCTGCAAAAACAGAAACTAAAATTGCTGACCCATCTGCAAATATTGATTTTGGAACCGCAACAATTATTGGTAACGGATCAGATGTTGAAGTTACTCAAACTTATACATTAAAATTCTACTTCAAAGATAGCGAAACTAACCAAAACGAAAACCAAGGTGCTCAATTTAAAGCACACATTGTACTTGCAGAAGTTAAATAATATAAATAGAAGGAGGACAATATGAAAGATAATTCTAAAACTAATACATTACTTTTAACTGTAATCGGCGTAGCAACACTATTAGTAGCTGTTATCGGAGCAACATTCGCATACTTCACTGCACAAATATCTGGTGGTGAAACAACTCCAACAGTTAAGATGAACGCAGGAACATTAAAAATTAATTTTGCTAATGGTACTGAAGTTGAACTTGTTGATGGATTCTTACCAACTGCTGCAAAAGTAGAATGTGACGATAAAAAACCTTCTGATGGTACTGGATATTACTGTGATCAAGCACAATATGACCCAGTAGGCGTTAAGAAATTTACATTAACTGGTAGTAATACTACTAATCCTGATGATAATATGAAAATGCCTTATACAATTAATTTAGTTGTAACAAAGAATGGATTTACTGACGGAGCAATTAAATATTCATTAGTTGGTACAAAAACAGCTGGTGGAAATGCTGCTGATGGTGAACTAGTTCAAATCCCACAATGGGTTGATGTAAAAGGTGGTGCACAAGATGCAATCAAACTTGGAACTGGATATTTCTTACCAGGTGATGGAATCGTTCATAGTTATGAATTAAATATTTATTTCCCAGACAACCATATCATCCAAGATGCCGATAAATATAAAGCATTCGGTGCTAAGGTTGAAATCGGAACTGAAAAAATTGAACAACAAGCATAATAAATTAGCCTTCGGGCTTTTTTTATTTTGTACACAAAAATAGTTCTTTACAAAAAAAAGATATAAACGTCTTGAACTTTAATAAAAGATTTTATATAATAAATATAGTAATAGAGTAAGAAGGTGAGTTATGGATTCTTTATCAAAGTCAAATTATATAAAAATTAAAAATGCCCTAACTTACGTTGGTAAACTTCTTTCTTCAGCTGTATTAATATTGTTAATTATTATTGGTATGTTCTTAATTTATTATGTAATTGCCGCTAGAGTAGTTGTTAAAAATCCTGAATATAAACCATTATTTTCACTTTACAATATAGCAACTGGTTCGATGGAGCCTAATATTAAAGTTGATGACGTAATTGTAAATGTCAGAGTTAAATCTCCTGAATCAATTAAAGTAGGCGACGTTATTACATTTAACTCAACAAGCTCAATCAGTAAAGGTTTAACTGTAACCCATAGAGTTATTAACATTATTAAAAATGATGATGGTACCTACGAATACGTTACGAAAGGTGACTTTAACCCATCTGCAGATAGTGCAACAGCTAAATATAATGATATAATTGGCAAAGTAGTAATAAAACTTCCAGCAGTAGGTAAAATCCAAGGCTTTATTGCAACAAAAATGGGATGGTTTATTGTAGTACTATTACCAGCACTTGGTGTTATCATTTATGACTTAATGAAAATTGTTAAACTTGTTTATAACAAAAAAACAGCAAACTTAATAACAGACAGAAATTCAGCTAAAGCCGGTGAAATAAAAGCAAATAAACAGATAGATGTAACTTTAGAACATTTAAGAAAAAGTGACTACTTGGCTGAACTAAATAAATTAAAAAAATTCAACGAGCAAGAATAAATTTCTTGCTTTTTAAATGCAATTCTGCTATCATAAATCTTATATGAAAGGTCTTATAGAAAGCAGGGGAATAATATGTACGAAGAAAACAAATTTAAATTTGATTGGAAAGGATTTTTATTAAAATTTGCTATTATCATCTTAGTAGTAATTCTAGTAATTAAACTAATGCCTATCAAAAGCAAAAATAAAAGTGAAAGCTTTACAAGTAATATCACCAAGTTAAAGGACGTTAGTATTAATTACTTCCAAAACAAAAACTTACCCGAGAAAGAAAATGATACCAAAGTAGTAACATTAAATGACCTAATTGTATCCGGTAAAATCAGTAAATTACAAGATTCAAAAGGAAAAGATTGTGACGAAGAAAATAGTTATGCTGAAGCAACCAAATCAGGAAGCGAATATGAAATTGAAATATATCTAAAGTGTGGAAGTGAAGAAGAAACAATTTATGCATACAAAACTCTATGTGAAGAAACAAAATGTGATGAACCAACTACAACAACCACTAAAAAGACAACTACTAAAAAAGCAAATAGTAATAATACAAATAATCAAAAACCAGCAACTACAAAAAAGCAAGAATATATAACTAAAGTAGTTACTAAAGAAAGAAAATATTATGTAGTATTTGATACTGATAAAGCATCAAGCATTCCAACTCAAACATTAAAACAAGGTGAAAAAGCAACAAAACCACAAGAACCTAAAAAAGAGGGATATACATTCCTAGGTTGGTATTACAATAATAAAGAATATGATTTTAATACTCCAGTAACATCAAATATAATTCTTACAGCAAAATGGAAACAAAATTAAAAGAACCGTTAAGGTTCTATTTTTTTTCAATATAAGTTTTAACAACATATGGATTAGCTTCACTGCCATCACCAGAAGAATATAATACATTCTTATCTAAATAAGTAACAATTTTATAAGTAGCCATACCTGAAGCATTTTTAAGTTCTAACTCACCACTAGTTATTTTATAAACTTTATAACTAGTATCTTTATCAGCAGTAATTGTCCAGCTATTTCCAATAGAAGATAAATAATTATAATTTATACAAGCTTTACTATTTGTAGCACAATTTTCATCTAAACTTGGTTTAAAGAAATCATTTGCAGTAAGTAAACTAAATACTTGTTTATCTAACTTTTTATCACAACCATCATTGGTTTTAATATCACCAATAGATACTTTATCAATACATACACTGCTAGTAGCAAAATAACCTTTTATTTCTTTTGGATAAACATCATCTTTATTATAAATCTCTTCAAGAGTATCTTTAATTCTACTATTAATATTATTAGTAACATAATCATTAATACCCATAGAGCCTTGCTTCTCAACATTATATCTGTTATCCCAAGCAACAGAATCTCTTTTAGTAGTATCAACAACTCTTACACCATTATCATCAATACTCATAATCATATACTTTAATTCATTTAAAATTAAAACATTATTTACATTATCGCCTTTATAAATATATTCTGAACCATTTTTATATAGTCCATTACCTGTGGTAACAATATTACTTTCATCTTCTAAAATATCAATCAAATATTTTGTCTTATAATTACTACCACAATCTAAATAAGGAGAATATAAATAATTTCCATTATTATTTACTACAATAACTTTACCAGTACAGCTCACTTTATCTTTAGTAATCTTACTAGTTTCCTTAACATAACCACCATCAATTAAAGTCTGTAAAGAAAGCTCAACCTTATCTTTATCATTACTTGGTAAATTAGAACCATTAGCTTCATAATACTTTTTAGCACTAGATACCATTTTTGCCTCTAATTCTTCATAAGTATATTTTCTGCCACCAGAGCACGATGCAATCAAAACAATTATTATAACAACAAGCATAAATATACCAAGACCCATCATTGCATTCCTTGCTATTGGATTTTCAAACATCTTTTTAATATTATCCATGTATTTCACCTCAATATAAGTATATCAAAAACATTTATTTTATACAAATTAAATATTTAAAAAAAGAGTAGTTTATGCTATTATTAAATTAGGTGGTAAAATGAAAATAAAATTAAATTTAAAGAATAAAAAGTACGGATACTTAATATTAGCAATAATCGTTTTAATAATTGCTATAGTATTAGTAAGTGTTTTAAAGAAAGATAAGAAGGAGCCATCAAAGAATCCTAATGAGCCAGCAACCACAGCAACAACTCCAGTAAAAAAACTAAAAATAGTAAATCCTGACTCTAAATCAAGACCATATGCGGTCATGATTAATAACATAGGTACAGCAAGGCCTCTTCAAAGCGGACTTCAAGATGCTTATATAATATACGAAATGATTGTTGAAGGTGGCCTAACAAGATACATGGCATTATTCCTTGATCAATCTACTGAAAGAATTGGCTCAATTAGAAGTGCAAGACATTATTATTTAGACTATGCACTAGAAAATGATGCAATATATGTTCACCATGGAAAAAGCCCTCAAGCAAATTCAGATTTTAGTACTTTAGGAGTAGATAGAATAGAAGTTGACAACACAAAAACCGGATGGAGAGATAAAACCCTAAAAGTATCATCAGAACACACTTTATTTACAAGCATTGAAAAATTAAACAAAGGTCTTGGCTCAAAAAGAACTGAACGTAACAGTGACCTGTTACTTAACTACAGTGTAGATTCTCTAGATTTAACTAAGTATGAAGGTCAAACTACTGCAAACAATGTTTCAATTAAATATTCAAATTCAGTTACTTCATCATATCAATATGACCCAGAAGAAAAAGTATACTTAAGAAGCGTAAATGGTAAAGCCCATATAGATTATGTTACAAAAAAGCAATACACATTTAAAAATATTATCACATATCAAGTAAAAAATTATACCCTTGATGATGCAGAAAACAAAGGAAGACAAGGTCTAGAAAATGTTGGCTCTGGAACTGGATATTATATTTCAGAAGGCATAGCAGTACCAATAACATGGGAAAAGAAAAGCAGAGCAGCACAAACAATCTACAAATATCAAAATGGTGAAGAACTAGTTGTAAACGACGGAAACACATTTATTCAAATCCAACCAAAAGGACAGACATTATCAATCGAATAAAGAGTATAATATATAAGGAGGAATAAAATGGAGTTTATCGCAAAAAACTATTTTCTAATAATTATTATTGCAGCTTTCTTATTATTTGCTCTAATTGGCTATTTAGTTGACAATGACAAGAAACGTAAAAAAGGTGAAAACAATAAGTCAACAGACCGCCAAGAATTTGTCAATGATGAAACAACAGAGCAAGAGCCAGCAAATGAAAGTTTTATACCGGAAATAGAAGAAATAAAAGATGAAGAAGAACCAAAGGAAGGCCAAAATTAACGTCTTCCTTTTTTACTAGCACATAATTAAACGTAGATATTTGATTAATTATTTGTTATAATAAAAATGCTAAGGAGTGATGAAAATGACTTTCACGTCAATATGGGAAATCATAACAAAAATAATTGACATAAGCCTAGTATGGTTAATGTTTTATTACTTATTAAAAAATTTAAAAAATAATGTTAAACTAGTTCTTATATTTAAAGGAATTATAATCATAATTGCTATTAAACTACTAAGCGATTGGTTAAATTTATATACAATTGGATTACTTTTAGAGTACGTAATCTCTTGGGGACCTCTTGCATTAATTATAATCTTTCAACCAGAAATTAGAACAGTTCTTGAAACAATTGGTAGAAGCCAGCTTCTAGGAAGACATAAAGTATTAACTGCCGATCAAAGAGAAAGAGCAGTATTTGAAATTACTACTGCTGTAGAATACTTAAAAAGAAATCGTATAGGCGCTCTTATTGTTATTGAAAGAAATGTATCTCTTCAAGAATATATCCAACCAGCAAATAAAATTTATTCAGACATAACTGCACCTTTACTTGAAGCAATCTTCTTCCCACCAAATCCATTACATGATGGTGGCGTAATTATTCAAGGAGACCGCATCACATGTGCTGGAGCAGTATTTAAAACAAGTATGAACCCTAATGTAAGCAAAAAATTAGGAACAAGACACCGTGCAGCTTTAGGTGTAGCTGAAGAAACCGACGCTATTGCATTAATTGTATCAGAAGAAACTGGAGCAATATCAATAGCTGTTGACGGTAATATCAACTACAACCTAACCCTAGAAGAATTCAAAATAATGCTCCTAGAAGAACTTAAACCAAAAATGGAAGTTTTCTATGATGCAGACGTAAATGAAGAAGGTGAAGAAGATGAATAAAATATTTAAACCAATTATACTCTTCTTTAAAGCCATTTATAGATTAATTGATAAATTTATAGTTACTCCAATAAGTAGATTAATTTATAGGATAAGTGAACTATCAAAAAACAATAGCGGTAAAATCGAGCGTCTTCTTAATAGACCAAACGTTTTATTATACATATCTTTATTTAGTGCAATTGCTTTATTCGTTCTTATTGATACTAAAGCAATTAACCTAGTAACAGATGAAGCTGAAATTTTATCAGACCAACCAGTAAACGTTATCTATAATGAAGAAGCATATGTAGTTGATGGAGTACCAGAAACTGTAGACATCACACTTATTGGCAGAAAAAGTTCACTATATCTTGCTAAACAACTTGGTGAACACGAAGTAGTAATGGACTTAAGTGGTTATGGAGTAGGTACTTATAAAGTAAAACTAAAATACAACCATAGTGTTGAATCAGTAGATTACAAATTAGACCCAGGAACAATCACAGTAAAAATAAGTGAAAAAGTAAGTGACGTTAAAACCCTTGACTACGATTTATTAAATGAAGACAAACTTGATAAGAAATTAAGCATTAAATCAGTTGAACTAGATAGAAACGAAGTCATCGTTAAAGGTAGTAAAGAAACATTAGATAAGGTTGCTAAAGTAAAAGCTCTAATTGATTTAGAAGCAGCTAAACTTACTGAAAAAGGAACATTTACTGTCGACTCAATCATGTTAGTAGCTTATGGCTCAGATGGTAAAAAGATTGATAATGTCGAAATCGTTCCAGCTAAGATTAGTGCATCAGTAACTGTAGACTCATATTACGTTGAACTACCAGTTAAAGTAGTAACTACCGGAACTATCAATAGTGGTTATGCCCTATCAAGTGTTACAAGTTCAGTAACCAAAGTAGGTGTATATGGTGACGAAACTGAAATTAAAAAATTATCTTACATTGAAGCAAAAATTGATATTAATAAATTAAATTCAGATAAGAAATTTAATGTTAACCTAACTAAACCAGCTGGCGTAAGATATCTAAGTGAAACAAATACAACTGTTGAAGTAAAACTAGACACTGAATCAAGTAAAGAATTTAGTGGAATCATTATTGAATCTATTAACCTAGGAACAGGATATTCAGTTAACGCTATTAGCGAAGAAGATAGAACAATTGAAGTAATTGCTAAAGGTGTATCAAGTGTATTAGACACTATTGACACATCAAAAATCAAAGCATATATTGACTTAAGTGGCTACGGTCCAGGAACATATGACGTACCTGTAAAAGTTAGCTCAGACGACGTAAGAATTACCCTTGTACCAAAAAGAGCAACTGTAAAAGTTAAAATATATAGCTAGAACATCTTTTTGATGTTCTTTTTATAAGGAGACCCATGAAAGAAACTGAAGAATTTTATAATAAACTACTTAAAATAAAATATGGCTGGCATGATAAAAAAGGATGTCTTCACCCAAAACTAGAACCAAAAATATTTGCGAAAGAATATAAAATGCAAGCCTATAATAAAATAGAAGAAAGTGGATACGCCATTTGCTGGGAACTATGTGAACTTGAAAGGCATTTCTTTGATAAAAATAATATTGAAAACCACACAATAATGGCTGTCATTAAAAATAAAAAAGGTGGCTCACCATGCCACACATTTACTACAATTAAAATAGATGACCAAATGTATTGGTTTGAAGCTTCTTGGGAAGGACAAAAAGGAATAAAAAAATTCAGTAATATGGATAATCTTAAAGATTATATTAGATTAAACTTTCAAGATTTTACCAAAAAGCCATATGACCCAGATGCTATCGAGTTCTATGAATATAGAAAACCATTATTCTGCTACAACTGCTATTTATTCTACATTAATGCCTATACTGGTACCAAGATCTAAAAAAGGGGACTTACTTGTCCTCTTTTATTATGAGTTCATTATCTTTAACATCAATAATAACCTCACTATCATACTTAATTTCATCAAGAATAATTGCTTTAGCAAGCATAGACTCTAAATTACGACTAACATATCTCTTAATAGGTCTAGCACCATAATTCTCATCATAAGAATTATCTATAATATAATCTTTAGCTTTATCAGTAAGAACTAATTTAATTTTCTTATCACTTAATCTAGCTTCAGTCTCTCTAACAATTTTATCTAAAATATCATAAACAACACTTTTAGATAATGAATTAAATATAATGACTTCATCTATACGATTGATAAACTCAGGCTTAAATGTTTTTCTAAGTTCTCCCATAACAAGTTCATTTTTATTAGTACTATTATCTAAAATATATTCACTACCTAAATTAGAAGTCATAATAATAATCGTATTCTTAAAATCAACAGTTCTACCTTGTGAATCAGTAATTCTGCCATCATCTAATATTTGAAGTAAGATATTAAACACATCCTTATGAGCTTTTTCAATCTCATCAAACAAGATAATACTATATGGATTGCGTCTAACTTCCTCAGTAAGCTGACCACCTTCATCATAACCTACATATCCTGGAGGCGCACCAACTAATCTAGAAACAGAATGTGCTTCCATATACTCACTCATATCAATACGAACCATATGTCTTTCATCATCAAATAACTCATAAGCAAGTGCTTTAGCAACCTCAGTCTTACCAACACCAGTAGGACCTAGAAAGATAAATGAGCCAATTGGTCTATTAGGATCTTTAATGCCAGCCCTAGCTCTTATAATCGCTTCACTAACTAAATGTAATGCCTCATCTTGTCCCTTAACACGCATCTTTAAGTTATCTTCTAAATGTAGTAACTTATCTTTTTCACTACTAGCAAGTTTACTTACGGGAATATTAGTCCACTTAGAAACAATTCTTGCAATAGACTCATCATCAACAACATCACTTAATATTGCATTTTTATCTTCTAATTTCAAATCAGCAAGTTCCTTCTCAAGTTTAGGAATAGTACCATGTTGTAATCTAGCAACTGTATCTAAATCATATCTAGCTTCAGCATACTCAAGCTCACGTCTAGCATTCTCAATTTCTTCCTTCTTCTTATTTATTAGATTATTAACACGTTTTTCATCTTCCCAGTCACTTCTAAGCTTAGCTTCTTTAGCTTGCATATCTTTTAACTTCTCATCAATCTCATTAATTCTTTCCTTAGAAAACTTATCCTTTTCTTTCTTTAATGCTTCCTTTTCAACTTGAAGTCTTAAAATACTTCTTGTTAAATTATCAAGTGAAGTAGGTACAGACTCTAATTGAACCTTAATTGTTGCACAAGCTTCATCAACTAAATCTATAGCTTTATCTGGTAAGAATCTATCTGTAATATATCTATCGCTCATCGTCGCAGCTGCAACCAAAGCTTTATCCTTAATAGTAACTCCATGATAAACTTCAAATCTATTCTTTAAACCACGAAGTATTGTAATTGTATCAATTACAGATGGCTCACTAACAAGTACCTTTTGAAAACGTCTTTCTAAAGCAGCATCTTTCTCAATATACTTACGATACTCATTTAAAGTAGTAGCTCCTATGCAGTGTAATTCACCTCTGGCAAGCATTGGCTTTAAAATATTACCAGCATCCATTGCGCCTTCCAAAGCCCCAGTACCAACTATCATATGTATCTCATCAATAAACATAATAATCTCGCCATCAGAATCCTTAACAGCTTTTAATACAGCTTTAAGTCTTTCCTCAAACTCACCACGATACTTAGCACCAGCTATAAGAGCAGACATATCAAGCTCCCAAATACGCTTATTTTTTAAACTACTAGGAACATCACCCTTAATAATTCTTTGTGCAAGCCCCTCAACAATAGCGGTCTTACCAACACCTGGCTCACCAATAAGAACAGGGTTGTTCTTAGTTTTTCTTGATAATATTCTTGTAATAGAACGGACCTCATCATCTCTGCCAATAACGGGATCTATTTTTCCGTCTTTAGCAAGAGCGCATATATCACGTCCATATTTTTCTAAAGGATTCTTAAGTCCTTCTTCAAACTCATTGTTATTCATATTCACCCCTCCAATCAAGTTTACACATAATATTATACTCCATAGTTAGCACTTGTCAATAGAGAGTGCTAAAAAAATATATGTTTTTTTAAAAAATATTGTGATAAAATAATAACGAAGGTGACAATATGAAAAAAATACTTTTAATTATATTTGATGGATTTGGCTTAAGAGAAGACGAACATGGTAATGCAATTAAAAAAGCAAACATGACATACTTTAATAAACTATGGGAGGAATATCCTCACAGCACTCTAGAATCATCAGGAGAAGCAGTAGGTCTTCCAAAAGGCCAATTCGGTAACTCCGAAGTTTGTCATGAAGTAATTGGCCTAGGTAAAAAAATAAAACAAAAAATTACTATCATAAACGAAAATATTGAAAATAGAGAAATTCTAAATAACGAAAACTTTAATGACATGATATCTCACTTAGAAACAACTGGTGGAACGCTTCACTTAATGGGATTACTATCTGATGGAGGTGTCCATAGTAGTATTTCCTATATGTTAAAACTTATACCACTGCTAAAAGAAAAAGGCGTTAATAAGATGGTATTCCACGCCATAACAGACGGTAGAGACACTGGAAGAAAAACAAGTGTTAAATACCTAAAACAAATGGAAGAAGTTCTAAAAGAAAATAATGGCATCATCGGCTCAATCTGTGGTAGATACTATGCTATGGATAGAGACAACAAATGGGATAGGACACAAAAGTACTACGACCTTGTAATGAACGCAGTAGGCTTCAATATTTTAAACTATGAAACCGCCATAAACAATCTATACAGAAAAAATATCACTGATGAATTCTTACCACCAATGCTAGTAAATGGTAAAAATCCAATAAGTGATAATGATGCTCTTTTATGGCTAAATTTTAGACCAGATAGAGCAAGACAAATTTTAAACGCTATTAATAATCCTGACTTTAAAGAATTTAGAACTAAAAACTTATCTAACTTTAAATCATACATGATGTTTAAACAAGATGACGTCGTAAATGTTAAACACTTCTTCATTTTAGCAAATCCAGATAATCTATACCCAATTGGGCAGTATTTCTCAGATTTAAAACTATCACAAGCAAGAGTAGCAGAAACCGAAAAATATAATCATGTTACATACTTTTTCAACGCTGAAAAGAGTAAGAAATTCCCAATGTGTACAAACTATCTTATCCCAAGTCCAAACGTTGCAACATATGATGAAACACCTCTAATGAGTGCAATCGACGTAACTAAACAAGTAAAAAAATGCTTAGAAAACGACTTTGACTTTATTCTAGTAAACTATGCAAACCCAGATATGCTAGGTCACACTGGCAATATGGATGCTACAGTAACAAGTCTTAGTGCTTTAGATAAGATTCTCCAAACAGTTGTTGAATCAGCCCAAGATAACTTCTATACAGTTATGATAACCGCCGACCATGGGAACTGCGATATCATGATAGATGATAATGGAGAAATAGTAACAACTCACACTACAAGTCCTGTACCATTCATTCTTTTAGATAAAAAAATCACCTTAAAAGAAAAAGGCGACTTAACCAACATAGCTCCAACAATTTTAAAATACATGGATATTGCTATACCAAAAGAGATGAAAGAAAGTAAAGATCTTATCCTAGAAGATATGTAAACTTGAAAGAAAAGAGTAACAAAAACTAAAAATTACTCTTTTTTTATTATATAATTAAAATAGGTGAGACTATGAATTACAATATATTAAGAGAAAATGATATAAGAGGAACTTATCCACAAGATATTAACAAAGAAATTGCTAAAAGAGTAGGTAGAGCATACGGAACATATCTAATAAATAATGGCAATGACTCATGCATAGTAGGTCATGATAACCGCCTTAGTAGTGAAGAACTAAATGAAGGATTAATTGAAGGTTTACTAGATACAGGCATAAATATTACTGACATTGGTCTAGTAACAACTCCAATGCTTAACTATGCTTGCATTACTAGAAAGCAAGAAAATGGTATCATGATTACCGCAAGCCATAATCAAAAAGAGGACAACGGTTTTAAAATATTTGGTAAAGACTATCTTCATTTAAGAAGAGAGCGCCTAGAAGAAATATATAGGCTAATTAGAACTGAAAAATTCACTTCTGGCTTTGGCACCTTAAAAGAAGATGACATAAAAAAAGAATATTTAAATATGCTTTTAGAAAAATTTCCTAAAATAAACCAAAAGGTAGTTGTAGACTGCGGAAACGGTACTGCTTCAATTATTGTTAAAGAACTCTACTCAAAAATATTTAAAGAAGTAACATTCCTAAACTGTGATAGTGATGGTTCATTTCCTATTCATAATCCCGACCCAAACGATGAAAATAATTTAAAATGGCTAAAATCAGTAGTTCGCGCGCGTAACTATAATCTAGGAATTGGTATCGATGGAGATGCAGATAGAGTAGGTATTGTAACTAACACGGGAACCACTATCGGAACAGATTTACTTATCGGCATTTTTGCTAGAGAAATAATCCCAAACTCTGATAAGAAAAAGGTTATTCTAGACGTTAAATGTTCATGTGCTCTAGAAGAAGACTTAAACAAAATAGGAGCAATACCTCTAATGGTAAAAAACGGTTCAGCATACATCGAATCAGTAACTCATGATGAAGATGCACTAGTTGGTGGGGAGTTCTCAGGTCACATATTCTTTAGAGATAAATACTATGGCTATGATGATGGCTTATATGCAGGCTTAAGAACAGCAGAACTTCTAATGAATAAAGGAGTAAAAGCAGAGAACCTTCTTGATGGCTTCACAAAATATGAAAGCACACCAGAAATAAGACTAAATGCCCCAGATGATAAAAAACGTGAAATTGTCGAAAAAGTAAAAAAATATGCCATGGACAAAAATTACAACTGCAATACTTCTGACGGAGTTCGCGTAAACTACAAAGATGGCTTTGCCTTAGTAAGATGCTCTAATACCGGCCCAATGATAACACTAAGATTCGAAGCAAAAGACAAGGAAACCCTAGAAGCTAGACAAAAAGAATACATGGATATAATAGAAAAAGACCTTAAATAAAGAACTTTGGCCCGCCCGAAGTTTTTTTTATTGGTTCACTTTTAACTATATTAACTCTCTTTTTATCTCTTGGATAATCAATAATTATCCTCTCTTTACCAGTATTATTATTTTCACTAACCCCCGGACTATTAAACCTATTTAAAAACTTCTTAGCTCCACTAATAACTGGTTTAGCTCCCTCATATAGTGGAATAACATTCCTTGCAACATTAAGCCCCTTACTAATCCATGGAAGAAATCTTATAAAGCCTGCACCATTCACATATATCACCTAACATATTTTATGCGAGAAAATCATTTTACTTTAACAACTTAAAAAACTATGCTATAATACATTTAGAATAAACTAGGAGGTAAAATGAAAAAACAAAGTCCAATAATTAAAATCTTGTTATTTCCCATAAATCTCCTAAAATATGAAGCTTTAGGTATTTATTATACATGTTATGCCTTACTTTACCCATTTATTTTTATATTTAATAAAATAGGAGATATCATCTTTAAAAACTACGAAAAATCATCAAAGAAAAACTCTGATATCAAAGAAATGGTTGAAGAAGAAGTTAATCTAGATAGTGGTATATCTGCATTTAAAGATGAAGAAAAACAAGTAGAGAAAAAAGATTCAAAAAAGGAAACAAAAAAAGAAGACCAATACAAGCTAGAATACACGGAAACCTTAGAAGATAAATGGAATAAATTCTACAACAACTTATCATTTGTTAAAAAGCAAAAAGAAAAAGATCTTGCTCAAAATAGAAGCCTTTTTGAAATACTACAAACAGACACTGAAAGAAGCGAAAAACCAGTTACATATAAATACGTTGCTTTAGATAACTCTGGCAAAAAAGTAACAAATACATTCTATGCCTATTCAAAAATGGAAGTATATACTTACTTAACTGGTGAAGGATACACTGTTCTATCAATCGAAACCAGTAAATATATAGAACTTTTTTACGGTCCATCAGAATTTAATAATTTTCACTTTAAAAACAAAGACTTAATATTCTGGCTAACCCAGTTATCAACATATCTAAAAGCCGGTATAACTTTAACTGATTCTATGCGTATCTTAGGTAAGCAAATGAGCAAAAGTCCTAGAAAGAAAAAAGTATTTGACTCAATAATTTATAATTTAACTTTAGGTGAGTCATTCTCTAGTGCCCTAGAAAAACAAAGAAACTCATTTCCAGCCTTACTAATAAGCATGGTTAAAGCTGCTGAAGCAACAGGTGAATTAGAGGAAACTTTAGACGATTTAGCAGACTACTACACAGAATTAGAAAACACCAGAAAAGCTATGATTAACGCTATGAGTTACCCAGCTATAATTTCTGTTTTCTCAATTGCCGTAGTTGTATTTATCTTACTATACGTAATACCACAATTTGAAGGAGTATACGCATCAACTGGTGCAACCCTAAATGGATACACATTATGGATATTAAACTTAAGTAAATTTTTTGACAAGAACTTTGCCTTTATTATGGGTGGGCTAGTTCTTATTATTGCAGTTATCGTAGCTCTATACAAAAAAGTAAAATCATTTAGAAAGAATTTTCAAATATTTGCAATGAAATTACCACTATTTGGTAATATCATAATCTACAAAGAAATGAATATCTTTGCTAAAACATTTGCTTCACTACTAAAAAACAATGTCTTTATCACCGATAGTATGAACCTATTAAGTGAAATAACTACTAATGAAGTATATAAAGAAATTATGTTTAGAACAATAAATAATATTGCAAGAGGAGAAAAGATAAGTACCTCATTTAAAGATCAATGGGCAGTTCCGGAAGTTGCATACTACATGATTGTAACTGGAGAATCTACTGGAGAATTAGCTGCAATGATGAGTAAAGTTGCTGACTACTATCAAACAGAACATAAAACAATTATTAATAACATGAAAAACTTTATTGAACCAGCAATGATTATCTTTTTAGCAGTAATTGTAGGTGGCATTGTTCTAGCAGTAATCCTACCAATGTTCAGTTTATATAGTCAAATAAAGTAGGTGCAAGAATGGAAATATTATTTTTTATCACTGGTCTAATATTTGGCTCATTCTACAATGTAGTAGGTCTTAGACTTCCAAATGGTGAATCTATTATCAAGCCAGGAAGTCACTGCCCAAAATGTAATCACAAATTATCATGGTATGAAAACATTCCAGTTCTATCATATATATTCCTCAAAGGAAAATGCAAAAATTGTAAACAGAAAATATCATTCATTTATCCAGCTATTGAAATCCTAACCGCAATTCTATTTACCGCAAATTATGTAATCTTTGGCTTAACATATGAATGTCTTATTGGAGTTATCTTATCAAGCTTAGTATCTATAATTTTTGTAAGTGATTCTAAATACATGATAATAAATGATAGTCCCCTTATAATATCAAGCCTTCTAATTACAATTATTAAAATAATAAACAACGGCTTAAAAGAAGCTTTATATAGTATCTCATCAGGGCTACTAATATTTATTATCGTCTATCTTCTAATGCTTCTAGGAAACTTCCTCTTTAAAAAAGAATCCCTTGGTGGAGGAGACATTAAACTATCATTTGTAGCTGGCTTATCTTTAGGCCCAGCACTAGGAATATTCTATATAGTTCTTGCATCATTTCTAGCTTTTCCATACGCCATGTATATAAGCGTAAAAGGAGATGAAGGCATGCTTCCATTTGGGCCATTCCTTGCAACAAGTATGCTACTATTATACTTTAATTCAAACTTAGCTACAGCATTTATAAATGCTCTATTAAATATATAGGAGGAAATATGAAAAAAAATGGATTTACTTTAGTAGAACTTCTAGCAGTACTCGTTTTAATATCTCTAGTAATGGCAATCGCTGTACCAGGAATATTTAAAATGCGCGACAGAATGAATGAAAAAGCCCTAAATGCCAAAGTTGAAAGTATTGAAAATGCAGCCGTAATACATGTCCAAAATAACTCAAATAAATATAAAAGTATATATGGTTCATGCGAAACTGACTCTGAACACTGTAAATGCGAAGGCAGTAAATGTAAGTATGTTTTTACATTAAAAATCAAAGACCTTATCGCTTCAGGCGACCTAAAAAGAGAAAATAAAGATGAAGCTGGCTCTGAAGGAAACTCATGCGGTATCAATAATCCGTTAGAAAAAAACAAATGCATGGATTGCATAGAAATAAATATAACCTTAGATGCAACATACAAAACAGCAACTGCATCTCTAGACTTAACCACAGCAACAGATCCATGCCTATAATTAATTCTAATAAAAAAAGTACATTATTTCATTTCACTAATGTACTTTTTTAATGTTTTAGCATTTGGTCCGAATATTATCTTAAGCTGATTATCAATCTCTACAATTCCTTTAGCACCTAATCTTTGAATAGCATCTTTATCAGCTAATGTAACATCTTTTAAGGTAACCTTTAATCTCGACATTGTAACTTCACTATCAATAATATTTTCTTTACCACCTAAATATTGTACTAACTTATTTATCTCATAAGTAAAATTCTTTTTATTAAGTTTAACAACTACAAATGAAATAATTAATAGTACAAAAAATATAATTAAATATTGCCACCACATATATTCATCACCTAAAGATATTATACTATATTAAAGTAAAAAATAAAATCACTAAATAATAACCATTTACATAAAATATATTGAGAAAATGAAAGGGTGAATTAATATGTGTAATAATACAGAAACAAACTCTGGTAACTGCATTGCTGAAACACTTAAAGTAATTCAAATACTTCAGCAAAATGTTTGTCCTGAAAGTGGACTAGATTCATGTGATAGACCAATGTTAGGTGGCTCTCCAAATTGCATAGTATGTAACACTAGACCAATAATGCTTTATACATGTGCAGGTAATGGAACACCATTTAGTATGCCAACAACAAAAGATGCCACTACTGATTGTACTGCTACTGGTGCAGAAAACTGTAGTACAGTATTTAGAGTAGAAAAGGTAGATAACAACTGTGCAACATTTAGAGTATTAGTAGCAAACGCAGACAGCACCACTGAGCCTTACCTAGCTACAAATAGCTTCTTCACAATGAATCTAAACTGCTGCTGTGCTATTAGATGCTTAAATGATTGCTTCGTAGATAACATATGTAATAGCTAAAAATGCCATGTCGGCATTTTTTTTTGAAATAAATCTCAAAATATCCCCATCTCAGTTGTCTACTTTAAGCTTACCACTACAATATAGCTTTTGGAAAATTTGATTCAAAATAATTCCAATTAAGTCTATCTACCATAGACTTTTTTTAATTGACAACCCACCATTATTAATTTATAATTTTAATAGATAATAGGAGTAGAGAATGAAAAAGAAAATAGTATTAATAATAGCTCTTCTTTGTACAATTCTAAATGTAAATGCCTTATCATACGTTAAAGAAGAAGATAACCTTTGTACCGAAACTGAAAGTTATAAAAAATGGAAATCACTTTCAGAAAAAGAAAGACAAAATACAATAATGCCAGTAAAATGTAAAGAATTTTATACATCAAATATTAAAGTAAATGAAACAGCTGGTAATTCCTTTAATGTCGATTACAAAACTCAAAGAAAGTTTTCCTTACTAAATTATAATAAAGTTAGCCCAGTAAATGATCAAGGATACTCTAACATGTGCTGGACTTTTGCAACAACTTCCGTAATTGAATCATCAATGCTCATCGAACAAAACAAACAAATAAACTTATCAGAAAGACATATCGATTTTAATTCAATAAGTACGCTCGATGATGGCACTAAAAACCCTTTTGGTTACTATAGTAAAACTAAAGATACAGGTGGAAACTTTTATCAAGTAGGTGCTTATCTTGCATCTGGCCGTGGTCCGGTTATAGAAACAAAACTTCCTTGGAGTACAACAACAAGTAGCAAATCTAATACTCTAAACCAAGCAAATGACTATTATATAAATGAAATAGATTATATCGCAAGTGAATCATGTGACGCTAATACTATTTTAGCCATCAAAAAAAATCTAACCGAATATGGAGCAATGGGTGCAGTTATTTACGCAGAAACTCCAACATATGTATCAAATGATAAGCTAGCATACTATTATGACGGAACTAATCCTATAAATCATGCTATAACAGTAGTTGGTTGGGACGATGACTACAGCGCATCTAACTTCAAAAAAACACCAAAAGGAAATGGTGCATGGTTAACTAAAGATACTTATCCAAATCTCTTTGGAGGCACAACTGAAGTTCCAGCGGGATATCACTATGTAAGTTACTATGATACCAATATCTGTTCAACCCTAATGAGTGCTTATAAAATTGAAACACCATCATATGATAATCACTATACAAATAACATTCATAATTTTAGTGGTGATATTGTAGTAAATGTACCATCAGTATATTTTAAAAATATCTATACTAGAGAAAATAGTAAATCTGAAAAACTTACAAAAATAAATATTTTCACTGGTTTCGTAGGAGATAAATATGAACTATACTACAGTGAAGATGACGACTTTAATAAAGCAACAAAAATAGCCGAAGGAACCGCAACAAAATTTGGCTACACAACAATCAATGTAAATAAAGATATCAATATAACAAAACAAAAATTCTACATTTATTTAAAATATACAACAGCATATAAAGAAACAGTTAATGGCAAAATAAGTTATTTTTTTCCGCAAGAAATATTCGCGGCATCTCAGGCTGATGAAGACAAATGGTATTATGTTTCTAACATACCATCAGGAGTAAGCTATTATAGTGCAGATACAACTTCTTGGGTAGACACCACTTCAAATAGTGACCTTCAGTTTTATCCTATTATAAACATTTTTACAAGTAATCAATCTGAAGGTTTGGCAATAAAAAGTACTGAAAAAACTTCAGAAGATCTTAATGTAGAAGACGGTGGAAGTGTGTCTATTTACTTAAACCTATCTAATATTACAATGGATGACTTAACACTAAAAATAACTAATAATGGTAAAGACGTTACCGATTTATTTAATGTAACAAAAGGAACTGATAATTTTAAAATAACCCTAACTGATAAAACAACAGCTGGCACATTCGATGTAACAATATCATCAAGTAATGCTAGCGTTAAAACTTCATTTACTGTTAGTGCTAATAAAAATATTCTTGTAACAAATATTAAAATAACCGGTAATGATGAAATTAGTGTTGCTGGAACTTTAAATCTTACTGCCGAAGTAACTCCAACAAATGCCACTAATAAAGAAGTATACTGGAGTGTTAGTAACACTCGTTTAGCTTCAATCAACCAAAGCGGAATCTTAACTGGCCTAAAAGAAGGAGAGGTTATCGTAACTGCATCAGCAAAAGATGGAGGCAATATTAAAGCAACAAAAACTATTAAAATAATTGATATTAATAAAGAAGAAGGAAATGGAGAAACCATAGTAAACCCACCAGCAAATGAACCAAATCAAAGCACAACTGAAGCTGAAAATCCTAAAACCGGAATCAGTAACCTAACCGCAGTCCTTCTATCATGCTTATTTATATCAACAACACTATTTATCATAAGCAAAAAACATAACGTATTTAAAAAAATCTAAGAAAGCCAAAAACTTTCTTTTTTTAACTTGTAAATGAATTAAAAAATATGTAGAATATAAAAAAGAAGAGGGTGATTCCATGAAATATATTAGCTTACTACCAGCAGATCTTTACACAGTAATAAACAAAACTTTATTAACTGAATATGATAAAAAAAATCTAATAAATCTGTACGAACCCATAATTGGCGCCCTTCCAGTAAGCCTTTACTTATCTTTATGGAGTGACCTAGATAAAAGTGAAACATCAAGCATAACTCATACCCATCATCATCTAATGACTATTCTAAAAACAAAACTAGAAGACATCAAAAATGCGAGAAAAGCCCTAGAAGCAACTGGCTTAATTAGAACTTACTACAAAAACGGAGATGAATTAAACAACTATATTTACGAATTATATGCACCACTATCAGCATCAGAATTCTTTAACCATCCAATCTTAAACATTGTTTTATACAACAATATAGGCAAAGACGAATATGAAGAATTAATAAAAAACTATAAAAAGAAAACATTTAATTACTCTGACTTCGAAGAAATAACTGAGAAAATAAATACAACTTTTTCCTCAGTTCCATCATCTATGTTATCGGGAATTGACATCAAAGATAAAGAAATAAATAAACCAGAAGTTGCTAATTTAATTGACTTTGACCTTTTAGCTTCCAGTATTCCTAACAACATACTAAACGAAAAAACTCTAAATAAAAAAAATAAAGAACTAATAAACTCCCTAGCTTTTGTTTATAACTTAGATACTTTAAAAATGAGCGAAATTATGCGCATATGCCTTGATGAAGGTGGTATGCTTAATAGAGATATTCTTCAAAAAGAAGTAAGAAAATATTATGAATATAATAACACTGGAGCACTACCAACACTAATTTATAGAACCCAGCCAGAACACTTAAAAACACCAGATGGTGACACATCAAGTAGAGGTAAAATGATTTATATTTTTGAAAACACAACACCATATGACTTTTTAAGAAGTAAATACAAAATAGGTACGCCAACTGCATCAGATCTTAAAATTCTAGAATACCTAGCAGTTGAACTAAATATGACTCCAGCAGTTATCAATGTTCTTATCGACTATGTTCTAAAGATAAACAATAATAAAATAACCAAAGCATTTATCGAAACAATTGCTGGTCAGTGGGCCCGTCTTGGAATCAAAACAGCAAGAGAAGCCATGAAAGAAGCTGAAAAAGAATATAAAAAGAAACCTAAAAAAGAAGTCAAAAACGTAAGTAAACTTCCAGTATGGTTTGGCAAAGACCAAACAAAAGAAGAAATAAGTGAAGAAGAACAAAAAGAAATGGAAAATCTACTAAAGGAGTTTAGATAAAATGGAAGAACTAAAAAAATATCAAAAACCAAACTTAGATGATGCTCTAAAAAGAGATTATGCCCACGCCCTTACAAACGAAGAATTTAAAAAAACAGTCAAAAAATTAAAAATAAAAGATAGTATTGCTTATAAATACACATCTAAAATTGAAAGAACTATGCAAGAACTTGAAAACTGCAAAAACTGTAAAAGCATTCACATGTGTAAAAATAAAGTAGAAGGTGCAGTATACTATCCGGCCGTTGAAGAAGATAATGTCACATTTAACTATGTAGCATGCAAATATAAAAAAGCAATCCTTAAAGAAAAAGCCGAAATAAAATCAGAGTTCTTTGAAATGCCATATGAAATTAAAACAGCTAAAATGTCTAATATCGATATCACAGATGCTAAAAGGGTTAAAATAATTAAATGGCTAAAAAAATTCTATGATAACTTTAAAGAAGGTAAATTCGAAAAAGGTTTATACTTACATGGTTCATTCGGTAGTGGTAAAACATATCTAATAAGTGCCCTTTTAAACGAACTATCAAAAGAAGGCTATACTGCCCTTATAATCTACTACCCAGAGTTATTAAGAAGCCTTAAAGAATCCTTTACAAATGATGACTATTACACAAGAATTAAATCATTAAAAGAAGCAGACTTACTCCTAATTGATGATATAGGAGCTGAAACCGTAACAGGATGGAATAGAGATGAAGTTCTAGGCACAATCCTTCAGTACCGAATGGAAGAAAAAAAAGCTACATTTTTCACATCAAACCTAAACTTAGAAGAATTAGCATCTCACTTTGCAACTTCCAAAACAGCAGAAGAACAAATAAAATCCGGAAGAATAATGGAAAGAATCAAACAACTAACAGACAATCTTGAATTAATAAGCGATAACAGAAGAAAGTAAGTGTAAACAAATAACTGCAAATGTTGAAAAATAAATTATTTAATGATAATATCAAAATAAGAAAGAGGTGCTTGTTATGAGTAGAGAAGAAGATTTAAAAAGAGATAGAGAATTTTATGATAATGCCTATCAAGAAGGAGTAAGCCCAATCGATAATCCATATTTTGGCATGACCGAAGCTGAATGGGACAAAGAATTAGCAGAAGCAAGAAGAAAAGATGACTTAGAAGATTTTTATAAAAAAAGTGCAAAAAGAAAAGAAGAACTTGCTGAAGCACTAAAAAATATGACACCAGAAGAACGTAAACAACATGACGAGATTAAAGAAAGAGAAGATTATTATCGTGGAATGGACCCTGATAAAAGATCTGCTGCTTACGAAAGAGATAACGAACTATTAGAAGCTAGACAAGCAGAAGAACAAAGGCAAGCAGAAGAATCAAAAGAACAAGGTGCTAAAATGCTAGCTTTCAAAAGGGCTAAAGCAAGATATCAAAATTTATCTCCAGTAACCAAATTATTCGCAAAAAAACCAGATAAACTAAATATTGAAAATATGAAGTCAAGTGAAATTGATGCTTTATATGGAGGAAAAAGCAAATAATGACTGAATTTAATAATGCATTTAATGAGTACATGGAAGCTTTTAAAGCACTAGATATTCCCAACAAAAGAATGGAAATAATAAATTCAGTAAAAGAAATTAATGCTATAATCGACAATTTAGCAGAAGAATCAAAAATTGATTTAGGTTATCTGAAAAGTAGGGAAATACTAGATATGAAAAACGGTTTAGAAGGTGAAGATGACTTTTTAGAAGCTTTACTAGTATACATAGAAAATTTTAAAAATCTACTTGCTCAATATATTTTATTAACTCAAAATTAACTTAAGTAAGTAAAAGAGATACATTAATTACCTATAATACATTATAAGTTAAGGTAAACATGTATCTTTTTATATTACAAAAATAAATAATTAATGCTTTTTTTATTAATGTTTAAGTGCAAAAACATAAATTTAAGCTGACATCTTTCTTTTTTATTGCTTTTTTTTAACGTATGCTTTACAATAATATATAGAAAGTAGGAGAGAGTAAAATGAAAAAGAAAAAATATCTATATTTATTATTACTACTAATTTTACCTATATTATTTTTTAGTATAAGTAAGATAAGTTTAAGTGATAATAAAGCGGAAAATTCAAATGGTCAATTTGAAACAATTGATAATGATTCAAACGCATTAGCAGCATTAGGACCATATACTTATTATCAATGCAAAACTTGTAAACTTTGGTATGCAACACCAGATAAAACAAAAGTTGTTGAAACAAAATTTCATTCAAGAAAAGACAAATTAGAAACCATGGTTAACAAATACTTGAAATGTGAATCTAACAGTATGTCAATAAATAATACTGATGCATGCTATGTAATAGAAAAAAGTAATAACCAGTATAAAGCAACAGTATACAAAGTAAAATCCAAAACATGCAAAACTAAAACGGATGAATATTCAGCAACTAAAATAGATAGTACCTGTCAAACAAAAACAGCACAAAGCTGTTCAGATATTCCCGCAAGCATTTGTGAAGCCTCTGCTAGTTATTCCTGCAGAACGGTCTTATCCAAGTGCAGTAATTATTGTAAGGGCGGTGAGACGTTTAATTATAGCATTAAAGCAGGTGATTCATTAGAAATAAGAAGTAAAGTGGCATTAGCATGTGGTTATGGAACTGGTTCTAGCGCAACTTCTGGAACTTATGATATTTTACAAGGCAACAATTTTATTTCAGTAGAGCATTTTGCAAACACTTCTGGCTTGTATAATAATGTCAAAGGTATAAGCCCCGGAACCGCAAAGATTAAACTTTATTATGCATTTCAAAAAACCGAAGTGACTGTTAATATTACAGTAACTGGTGACGGCAATGTAGTAAATAAAACTGCATGGATAACATCAGATACAACAGTAAAAAACAGTTCTGGAAGTAATGAAACAATCAAAAAATGTTCAGAAATAAAAGTAACAACATGTAATGGAAACTCTCAAGGAGCAATATGTTCATTTACATATAATGGAAAAACATATTCAGGATTAAATTCAAAATATTATAATACAACAAAGCCATCAGAATGTAGCTCAGCAAATTCTTTCAAAGTAGTATTTAATGGAAATGGTGGAACATTTTATAATACAGGCGAATCCACTCAAACAAAAACCTGTAATAGCACCTCATGTGCAATCGATATGCCAACACCAACAAGAAAAAATTATAAGTTTTTAGGATATTGTAAAAATGCAAAAACATGTTCAAAATATGTACAACCAGGAAGAGGCGTAGTACATAGTGCAGCTGCCACATACTATGCACAATGGCAATCAACAAATTCTTTCGAAGTAGTATTTAATGGAAACGGTGGAACATTTTATAATACAGGTGAATCCATTCAAACAAAAACATGCAATAGCACCTCATGTGCAATCGATATGCCAACACCAACAAGATCAAATTATAAATTTTTAGGATATTGTAAAAATGCAAAAGCTTGTTCATCATATGTACAGCCAGGAAGAGGCGTAGTACACAACTCTGATACAGCATATTATGCACAGTGGAAGTCTACTTCAACCACTCCATCACCTTCTCCAGTAACTCCTGTGCCAACACCAACACCAAATACTGAACCTGTTAATGCAATAAGATATGCTAAAGAAAATGCTTCAGCTGGTGGATATAAAGTTTCATGTGGTGATGAAGTTTATGTAACTACATGTGAAACAGCATCTTCAAGTGCTAACCCAACATGTACGATTACTAAAGTAAATGGTGTATCAGTAAACACAACTACTAAAGTTTATCGTAATCAGTTAGTAGTAAGCTTTGATGCTATACCTGCAAGTTGTAAAGAACAAACAAGATATACTTTAAGATCTACCCCTTTATATACAAACACAGGAGACATTGGTGGTTCATCTGACAATAATATTCCGTGTGCAGAATCAGTAAAAATTTCTGGAAACATGACAGAAGCTTGTGCTTATTCAAATGGTCAATATTGTAAAGTAACTTATGATGGCACCGAAGGCTACGTATATCGTAACGATTTAACAGCTAGACAAATTGATAAATCATCATGTGCACCAGAAGACGAAAAACCAGTAGAAGCTAGATGCTACTATAATGAAGATAAAGACGAATATATTTGGTCAGAAGAAGACCTATCAGATAAATACGAAATTGATGAATCAGCACAAAATGAAGATGAATGTAACGCTCTTAATGGTGACGGTGAAAAAGACTGTAAGTCAAGTGAAAAACAAACTGATGTAACAGATGTAAGTAAAAAAATAAATATCTGTTATGAAAAGAAAGATAATAAAATTGTTGAAAATATCGACGTAATGGACATGTTCACATGTGCAAAAGATTATACACAAAATCCAGTAGAACAAACTGAAAATACATGTAATAAAGTTAAAAACGGAACATGTCATAAAACATACCTAGTATCTTGCTCAAATGGTACAAGACCTGCTGTTGAAATTTCCGCATCACTACTAAATCAAGGATTAGGAACAATCACTGTAAAAGGAAGAAAAATTTCTAATGATGTTAAAAGTTACTATCTAGATGATTCATCAAATCCAACAGTGGATAGCGTTTGGAAAGACTTTGCTGATGCTAACACAATAGCATATGAACAAAAACCTGCTGGTCTATACTATGCATGGGTTAGAGATGACCAAGGTATCTTAAGTAGACCAATGTTTGCAATCGTTCATGACGCTGATATTACAAACACTCTTGAATCACTAAGTGTTAAAGATGCTAATGATGTAGCAGTAACCTTAAATAGTATTGAAGGTGAAAATGCTTATTTAGACGTAATGCCAAGTGGTTACTCACTCCTATCAAATAGACTTAAAAATGACAAAGCTTTAGCTGGTTTCGACTCATTATCAATGGGTTACAAAATCGAAGTTAACAGTGATAAAATAAGTGTATTTGCAACTCTTACTAGCGACGACGCTTCATACGTTGAAGGCTATGAACCAAGAACAGTAAATCTAGAATATGGCGAAAATAAAATCTTAATCAAAATTAAAAACAAATCTGGCAAAGTAAGAACTTATACAATCATCGCAACAAGAACAGATGACAGAGTTTCAAACAACTTACTAACAGACTTAACAGTAAGTAAAGGAAAAATTGAATTTGACCCATATGTAACAGACTACAACATTGAAGTACCAAAGAACACTAAAAAGGTAAGTATTAATGGTACACTTGCTAGTGATACTTCATCATTCGTTGAAGGAAATGAACCTCGTGAAGTAGAACTAACCGAAGACATTACCACATCAGTACTTGAAGTAATCAGTGAATCTGGTATCACAAGAAGTTACGTTCTAACATTCATTAAAAAAGGTGCTGAAGAAGAAACTAGTACAAGTGCTTACTTAGACACACTAACAATCGAAGGAACAGCAATTGACTTTAATAAAGAAATTTATGAATACGCAGTAACCGTTCCATATGAATACTCATCAGTAAACGTATACGCCTTCCCAGAAAGCGATAATGCCTTTGCTGAAGTTGAAGGTGATAGAGGCCTTAAAGTTGGTGCTAATAACCTAAAAATAACTGTCAAAAATGGTAAATTAACAAAAACATATACTGTAACAGTAATCAGAAAAGAAGCTGGTTTAGAAATATCTAACGACGTTACTCTTTCATCATTAACAGTTAAAAATTATGGAATTGACTTCTCTCCAGAAAAACTAGACTACACAGTCAAAATCAAAAGAGAAAAGAGCTTAATCATAACAGCAACACCTACAAGTAATAGATCTGAAGTATACATGTATGGTAATAACTCATTAACTGGATTTAGTACAGTAAGAATCAAAGTAGTTGCTGAAAACGGAGCTACAAATATCTACTCAATAGATATTCAAAAAGATAGTTACAACAAAACACTAGAAATTACCGCCGTATTAATTGGTAGTGTAATTATTCTAGGAGCGGGTATAATAATAGTAGTTCGTAAGAAACATAAAAAAATGAAAGAATATTTAGGAAAGTAGGGATAATATGAAAAAATTATTAATTAGTTTATTACTCATAATGCCTATAGGTGTATTTGCTAAAGTAGATCAAAATACAACAACAACAATTTGGAATTTAAAAGATGAACAAGACGCTGAAACCAAATGTAAAGAAGCAGTTAATCAAAACGGTGGCACAAGCATTTCAAATGCCACCGCAGGTTACTATTTAGAATGTATTAAAGTATCTTGTACAAATAGTAAAAATGTTCATACAAAACTTAATACATACTCAGTAAGTTGTGCTAATGGCAACACTAAACCAAATGCTATAATTGACGCTGGAGCAATAACTAGTGAAATGAAAGCAGGCTCATCTTGTACAGATAGTGGTCCATATGTTTACTTCACTCAAAAAATATTTTATAACTGTGCAAAAAATACAAGTGGTGATGATTATAAAACAACAACTACTACTACAAAAACAGCAGATAAAGATGGCGATGGTTCAAGCGATACAACTAAAGATGACGGAACAAATCCAGACACTGGTGTAGAAGACTATTATCTATTATTAGGAACAACTGCTGCTGTATTAATTGGTGGACTATTTATTTTAAATAAGAAAAATGTATTTAAAAAGATTTAAATATTAATAATTTTATGATATTATTAATATAGATTTGAAGATACCTGATTTTGGTTAACAAGTCGGTATCTTTTTTTGGAGGTAATATGAAAAAGTATTTATTAACCATACTTCTTGCTGCTTTAATTCCGATCAAAGTAAACGCTGACTTAGATGTTAGCTACGTAAAAGACCTAGAAACATGCTTGGATTTTCAAGCAAGTTACGCTCAAGGAAGTTTTAATCAAGGATACTATGGTCACTGTGTAAAAGCAACTTGTTATAGTGGAACATGGCAAACTCAGTTCTATACAGTTGGATTAGTAAGATGCTCAAATGGCAATACAGACCCACTATATTACGTAGCTAAAAGTAGTTGCACTGCCTATAGTGGTTCATGCCGTACAACATCTTATCCAAGTTACTGTGGAATTCTTGCATCATATGACTGCGGTAGAACAAGTAATGGCCTAGAATACAAAAGTACAACAAAACCTACAACCACAACTACAACAACAAAAAAGACTACCAAAACTACAAAAACAACTTCACGTACAACAAGTAAAACTACCTCTCAAACAACTACAAGCACTACAACCACAACTACAACCACTGAAAATCTAAAAGATGGTAATAATTACTTAAAAGAACTTACTTTAAAAGACACTGACTTTATCTTTAGCAAAGAAGTAGAAACATATTACTTAAAAATATCAAGAGAAACTAGCAGTATTGAAGTAACTGCTAAAGCTGAAAGCGATAAAGCAACAGTAAAAATTGAAAACAACGAAAACATTGATATCGAAAAACCAATAACTGTTACTGTAACTGCTGAAGATGGTTCTATAAGAATTTATCAAATAAATCTATCATATCTTGATGAACTAGATGACAATTCCTTCCTATCAAGAATTGAAATAGAAGGATATAATATTGATTTTAATCCCGAAAAAAATGATTACACATTAAAAATAAACAAAAGTGATAAAACTTTAAATATAACAGTTGAAACTCAAAGTGATAATGCAACATATGAAGTTAAAAATAATAGTAACTTAAAAAACAAAAGTAAAATAGTTATCACCGTAGTAGCTGAAAATGGTAACTCCAGAGATTACACAATTACAATTAAAAAATCCAGCAATTTTGGACTAATATTTCTAATTATTATTTTACTTGGAGTATGCGGCTACGTAATTTACAAACTTATAACTAAAATGCCAGAACAGAAAGAAGATGATAATTATGACTACGAATAAAAAAAGATACTTAAAATTTCTTCTTTTAATATTATTAATCATGCCACTATCTGTAAATGCCGAAGCAGTAGCAGAAAACATGTGCGCTAAAGAAGAAGTTCAAAATGTAATGCGATTTGTTGGTTACATAATTATGTTTATAAAATTATTTGTACCCCTAATAATAATTGGTCAAGGTGCATTTATCTTCTATAATGGCGTTAAAGAAGGAAAAGAAGATGAACTTAAAAAATGTACCCAAACATTAGGTAAAAGAATTCTCACAGGTGTTATTATAATTTTACTTCCAACTATCCTTGATATTGCTCTATCAACCATCAATGACTGGACAAATTATCAAGGTGAATATGAAACATGTACGGAGTGTCTATTTCACCCAAATAATTGTTAAAAAGAATTGATTTACAATTCTTTTTATTATATAATTATTTTAAGATAAGGAGGAATAATAATGAAAGAAGCATCAGGTGAATTAAGTATGACTGCGGTAGCAGTAGTTGCAATTGCTGCAATAGGAGTAGTATTTACTTCATTTATTTGGCCTTCAATTAGAGCAAACATTACAAGAAGTGCCAACTGTTCTCAAGCATTCAACTGTGAGTGTACCGAAGGTGCAGAGTTATGTGATTGTTCATATTTAGATGAAAACAACGCTATACAACCAGTACAATGTCCAAATAAAGAAGAATAGGATATAACATATGAGAGAATCGATAGGTGGAACCTGGCTTTTCACTATCGTTATTGTCTTTATAGTACTTTTTACTAGTTTTCTAGCATTATCCATTAATTATTCTAAAGCTTTTAAAGTAAAAAATGGCATTGTTAATATTGTTGAAAAAAATGAAGGAGTAAGCGTAACTACCAAAGATGAAATCAAAGACTATTTAAGTTCGGTAGGATACGTAGTTTACAGTACTTGTCCAACTTATGCAGATGTATCTAACCTTGATAGTGCAAGAGGATTTGAAAGAAGCTCAGTAAATTTAAATAGATACAAATACTGTATTGCGAGGATTATTGATAATAATGGTAATATTCAAAAAAATTATTATAAAGTAACTGTCTTTTTTAGAGTGGATTTACCTATTTTTGGAGAAATATTTACATTTCCAATAACAGGTGAAACTAAGCCAATATATTTTGCAAATGATAATGGCTATGATAGCCCAGATTAATGGAGATTTAACATGAATATAAACATAATAATTAAAAATCAAAATAGTAAAATAATTGATAGTGTCGATATCAACTCAATTAAAACTGTTACAGGAGAGTTTACTAGAGAGTCCATCGAAGAACAGCTAGGTAACCTATTTTATAATAATGCCGTAATCGATATAACCGCTATAAAAAACTACTTTGATATCAAAGAAGTTTTAAGGTTCTTAAGTTTCTTTGGCCCAAATAAGACAGTTCTTCTGCTTAACAACAGTGAATTAGTAAATAGTAGTAGCTACCTAACACTTCTAGTGCAAAATGGCTACTACAACTTTACTAGAAATGCGGCTGGTATAAACTATCTTCTGTCACACCCAAACACACTAAATGACGTTAGTAAATATTTAGATAGTTTAAATCAAAGTCAAAGTCAAAGCATAGCAGTAAATCAGATGGGTCCAAATACGTTTGGTAACCAATCATACCAAAATAACTACTATCCAAATAATGACTACAATCCAGGATACGTCAAAGAAGCAGAATCAATAAAAACAAGCGCTAGAATTATTGGAATCCAAAATGTAACCGACCATGCAGGATCTACAACTCTAATGTACATGATGTTAAAACAATTAAGAATAAATTATAAAGTCAAAGCATTTGAAATGTTTAAACAAGACTCAATTTATTTTAAAGATGGAGATATTACATTCTGTACATCAATAGAGGATCTTAAATATAAAATAAATATTGCTAGAGATACCGAAATAATCTTAATAGACTTAAATGGATTAGAAGAGAAAAATCTTTGTCATGACATTTTATATTTAGTAAAACCTGGAATAATAACTTTAAATAAAGCACTAAAAAAAGACATTAACATTAGAGAAAAAATAGCAGGTGGAAAAATAATACTTAATCAAAGTGCAATAAAGGATGATGAATTATCAAACTTTGAATACGAAACAAAATTCAAAGTATACTACAATATGCCGGCAATTAACGACCGAGCAGAAAGATTACTTGTTGTTGATAAATTACTACTTAAATTAGGTTTTGGAAAACAAGGAAGTACAAGTTTTTTCGGCCTTTTTAAATAATTTGTTGACAATAACGAAAAATTTAGATAAAATTTAATTATGTAAGGGAGATGTGAATTATGAACGTTACCGGATTTTGTGATCAAGCAGCAGACGTATTAGGATTTCTTGGTTGGATCTTAACAATATTTAAAATAGCTATTCCACTATTAATTATTGGATATGGTATGTTTGATTTAGGAAAAGCAGTTGTTGGAAGCAAAGATGATGATATTAAAGTAGCTAGTAAGCGTTTAATGTATCGTGCTATTGCTGGTGTACTAATTTTCTTCGTACCAACTGTAGTAATGTGGTTATTTGGTACTATCAATGGATATAAAGATATGCCAATAGATAATTTCAAAAAATGCCAAGATTGTATTTTAAGTCCTTGGAATTGCGACTAAGAAAATCTCAAATTATTGAGATTTTTTTTAGTTATAAGTATAGTAATGTAAAATATTTATATTTGCAAATACAAATAATATAGCTTATGTTATAATCTAAATATGAAGAAGAAAGAATATAAAACAATAATAATTAGTATCTTAATAATTATAATAATATCTAATAATTTCGTATGGTATAAACTATATACAAGAGAAAAAGATAAATTAAAACATGCAATAATTCCATCATTAAAAGATGATTATTACACTAACAGGTTAATATTATCAAAGAAAGGAAGCAATTATAGTATTTACGACTATGAAGACATTTTAGATAGCTATTACAGCAAATTACAATATAGTTACATCACTAACAATTTTCCATTAGTAAAACAAAATCCTGACTATCCTAACGGTTGTGAAGTAGCAAGTGCTACCATGCTATTAAAATATGCAGGCATTGACATTGCAATGGAAGAATACGTTGATTCTTTTTTACCAAAAGCAGAAGTTTATGAAAATAATGGAGTCCGTTTTGGCCCAGATCCAAGCGAGTTTTATGCAGGAGACCCAAGCAGTGAAAAAGGCGGATGGGGAACTTTTTTACCCGTAATAAAAAATTCTATATATACAATTTTTAAAAAAATGCTTCCAGAAGATACAGTAGGTCATGTTTATACTTCAGATGATAAAAGACCTTTAGAAGAGTATGTTCAAAGTGGTAATCCAGTCTTAGTATGGACAACAACCGATTACAGCGAAGTCAAAGAAGTTTATGAATGGTTTAGTTATGATAAATCAAAAACCTATACATATCCTAAAAATGCTCATGTAGTAGTAATTGTAGGTATGGATAAAGACTATTATTTTATCAATGACCCTTTAAAAGACGAAAAAAATATTAAAGTTTCAAGAGAAAAATTTAATAAAAGTTATGACTCAATGGGAAGACAAGCATTATACATTGAAACCACAAATATTTATAAGCTAAAATACAAAAATGAGATAGCACCCGAATAAAAACTAATTACAGCATTTTTTCTTGCAATATAATTGAATTTATATTAAAATTATAGTGTATATAGAGGTTTGATTAATATGAAAAAAAAGGCTTGGCTTATAATACTAGGTTTAATTTTAACAATAAATAATAATGTATATGCTTTATCAGAAGAAACATGTTCTGGTTTATTAGGCGAATCAACAATGGAAGACTTAACAAATATTTTTAAATACATGAAAATAATAGGCCCAATATTAGTAATTGCTTATTCAACTTATGACTACATAGTTGCATTAGTAAATAAAGACCCAGAAGAATATAAAAAAGTCAATAAAAAACTTACGACAAGACTTATCCTAGTAGCAGTATTATTCTTTTTACCAATATTATTAAATCTTTTATTAAGCTTCATCAATGATAGATACACAACTTGTATAGAGTAGGAGGAACAACTATGGGAATACTAACAGGAGCTGGATTCGGAACCTGGGCAGCCAATATTTTTTATGGGATTCTTCTATCAATAGATTATGTTATATACATGATTATAAATGTATGTTACCAGCTATTTGAAGTAGTTAGTAAAGTAGAAGTATTTACAACAGAAAACGTAGGCGTTATATCAAGAAGAATATATACGATAATTGGTATCGTAATGCTTTTTGTTTTCGCATACAATATCATTCTTTCCATAATTGACCCGGATCAATTAAATAAAGGTGATAAATCAATTAAGAATATTATTCAAAATACCATTATATCAATAGTTTTAGTTACATTATTCCCATTAATTTGCGAGTATATGCAGATATTCCAAGACCATATTGTTGAAAACAACACATTAGGTAATCTTATAATGGGATCAACTGCCAGTGACTCAGGAGAAAATGGAACGACTAAAGGAGCATTAAATGTTTCTGTAACAATTTTTACTGCTTTTTATCATCCACTTAATGAAAATAAAGAAGCAGTTACTTTAGTTGAATGTGAAGACTCATCAATAGAAATGTGCGAACATTATAGAGAACTTGCAGAAGAAGGAAAAAATAGTATGACTGGTCTTTATCGTTTCTTTAAAGATCCAGATTTAAGACAAGGCATCAGTGATGAAAAAATGGAATACCTATTCCCATTAAGTACCATTGCAGGTGTAGTAGCAGCATATCTATTCTTATCATTCTCATTAGATTTAGGAGTAAGAGCAGCTAAACTAGGGGCACTAAAATTAATCGCACCTGTTCCAATACTATTAAGAATAACAAAACCAAAAGGTGGCGTATTCGACAAATGGTTTGGTGAGTTCTCTAAAACATATCTACAAATATTTGAAAGAATAATTATTATAAACTTTGCAATGCTCTTAATCGGGTTTGTATCTGATATTAACGTATTTGCTAGTGGTGGTAGTGCCTTAGTAAACATAGTAGCAACCGTAGTTGTAATCTTAGGAATCTTAAAATTTGCTAAAGATGCCCCAAAACTTATCGAAGAAATATTTAGTATTAAAATACCAGAAATGTCAATCAAGAAAAAACTTAATGATAATGAATATGCAAAAAGAGCAGCAACACTTGGCGGTGCAGTAGCAGCAAGAGTGCCTCAATCACTATTTAACAGTGGAAAAGCATTTGTTGAAGGATTTAAAAAAGATCAAAAAGGTCAAAGACACATTGCCCGTGGACTAGCCAGAGGTGCACTTGGTTTAGCAGGAGTTGTTCCTACAGCACTTAACGCAGGACGTAGAGGATGGCAAAATGGTAATGTTAGTGACTGGAGCGAAGTAAAAGGTGCTATCAGAAATGCAAGAACTCAAGAAATTGCAGATATCAATGCAATTAAAAATGATGTAAGAGCAATTCCTGGCAAAGCAGTTCATCTAAAAGATACAGTAGTTTCAGAAGCACAAGCAGCTACTCAAGACCCTAAGACATGGGTTTCAGGAAAAATTAACAATCTTGATAATTTCCTTAATAATAGGGGAGTTTCAAATGAAAAACTAGCAGCAGCTCAAGCGATGAAATCAAAATTCACAACACTATTTGATGCATTTACAGATCCAGAAACTGAAAGCGCAAGAAAAGGTGCATTAAAAGATTATCAAAATGGTAAAAGTGTTAGGTTTAGAAAAGAAATTAAAGGAAAAGATGGAACATTATATGCTGCAGGAACAGCCGTGCCAGTAACTAATTTAGATGATGGTATAATTAATGCTCATTTTGAGGAACTACAAAGAGAAACATTAGAACAAAAGTTTAACGATGCAGCATTTGGAAGTGCACTAAAGGACGAAGGCAAGATAATATGCTCACAAATGGAAAAAACACTTAACACATTAGGAGATGAAGCGAGAAAAGCAGTTCTTGCTGCAAATGGTATAACCAGTATAGATGAGTTGGGTGAAATTTTCACTAGAGCAAGTGAGCAACTGGCAACACCTGATGATATAGCAAAACTTAGAGATGTTTCTAAAGCAATTAATAAACAAGTTAAAGCAAATACATTTGCAAGCACAGTAGAAAAACAGAAGGATAAAAAATAATGAGTATAGATAGTTTTATAAATGGGCCTCAAAGGGAAAATGATTTAGTATTTTGTAAAAAATATATTGAATTAAGTGATTACTATTGGCAACTTGCTGATGAAGACGTACTGAATTCAATTGAAGAAGCTCTTAAATCAACATTAGTTGATTATCAAGGTGGTAAACTTGAAGGTCAATTTAAAGGTAAAAGTCAAACTGAAATAAGAAATTACTTTTTAGTGAAAAAATTACGTTTATATGAAGCAATTCCAAAGGAATTAGCTGAAAGGATTCAAAGAGAAATTGATAAATATCTTAGAGGAAAGACTATCCAAGCAAAAAGGAATGGTTTAATTGTACCAGACTATGGTAACCACTTAAAAGTTAAAGAATATCTAGCTAACTACATAGTAGCGCAAGAAAATAAAAAGATATTAGAATTTCATCTAGGGAAATCAATTTAATAAAGGAGGAATAAAAAGTGGATAATAATAATTACTTGATACCGGCAAACTCAAAAAAATCAATGTTAATACTTGGGTTATTTAATACAACGGATTTAATCATATTTATAAGTGGTGTTGTAATAAGCTTCGTACTTATGCTATCAATACCTACAAATAACTTAAAAACAGCACTTATAATACTTTGCCCGGCACTAATTTGTACGTTCTTAATTGTACCTTTACCAAATCAGCATAACGTACGAACATTTATTAAAAACGTATTTACATATTATACAAATAATCGAGTTTATTATTGGAAAGGTTGGTGTAATAGTTATGGCAAAACAGATGACAAGTAAGTATTCTGAAGATTGGGTACCAGTTAAAGCCATTCAAAATGGAATGATAATCCTAAATAACAATTATTATGTTACAGGTATAAAGGTAGAACCAAAAAATATCTTTATCCTTGATTATCAAACTCAAAATACCATAATCTTTAATTTAAGAAATTTTTATAACACACTAGACTATGAATTCTGGCTAGTAGTAGCAGATAGACCAGTAGATATCAAATTGTATCTATCCCAACTACAATTACAATACGATAATGCACAAAATCAGGCTGTAAGAAAACTAATTAATCAAGACATTCAAAAAGCCGAAATGTTTAGTGGAAGCAGTATTAGCGCTGTCGATACAGAATACTTTTTCTTATTTAGAGATAAAAGACTAGACGTAGTTCAAAAAAGAGTTCAAACCATGATTGCAAACTTAGCCGGTTGCGGCTTAAATTCAAGACAAGCAAGTGATGATGACTTAAAATTTTTGCTACAAAACTTCCTTAATGGAGGAAAGAAAAATGAGTATGGGACGGTGATGAGTAATGTCTAATACATTTAAAAGTGAAATAGCTCCTAAAGGAATGAAATTCGATGTAAATGAATTTATGATTAGTGATAAATATGCAACAATATTAACTATCATAAGTTACCCCAAAATTATAGGCCCTGGATTTTTAGCAAATATTACTAACTTACCAGGTGTAAAAGTGGTAATTAAACATATTCCTATCGACTTTTCTACAATGAGTCGTATGATCAATAAACAAATAGCTGATTTAAAAGAAAGTTATCAAAGAGAAAATGAAAGAACAAGGCAAGAAATAATTCGTCAAGATTACGAATCTTTAGAATCATTTGCCCAAATGCTTGCAGCAACTCAATCAAAAATATTTGACTTTCAAATGCATATCATGCTAACAGCTGATACAAAAGAAGAATTAGAAAATAAAAAAATGCAAATTAGAAACTATCTTGATGCAATGGGAATGAGGGGAATCCCAATGATGTTTGAGCAAGAAAAAGTTCTAAAATCAATGATTCCTATATTCCCTAAACAAGACGTAGAGCAAAGAGTAGGTATTCCTATTCCTAGTCCAACAATAGCAGCAATGTACCCATTTGTTTTTGATAGTATTAAAGATCCAGGATCAAGCACATTATTAGGTGTTGATTTCTCTGGTGGTGTAGTCTTATTTAATCAGTTCTTATATCAAACTAAAAAAGAGTTTAATAGAAACAATGCTAACATGATTATTTTAGGTACTTCTGGTAGTGGTAAATCAACTGCTGCTAAACTAATGCTTAGAACACATATAAGAAACGGTTGTAAAATTATTGCTATTGACCCTGAAGGCGAATTAAGTGAAATGACTCATAACTTTGGTGGCGATTTCATTGATTTAGGTCGTGGTGGTTCATTTGGTATGGTAAACCCACTAGAAGTAATTTTCGATGCGGATGAAGAAGAAATCAAAGAAGGTTTAGGATACACAGTTCTAACAAGAACTCTTCAATCATTAAAAGCCTTCATGAAATATTACTATCCATCAATCGAAGAAGACGTTCTAGCAATGTTTAGTGAAGTTGTTCAAGACACTTATAAAAGATTCGGTATTGATTTTAATACAGACTTTAGTCAGTTTACCTCAAAAGACTTTCCAATCTTTGATGACGTATATGCAACCATTAAAGGAAAACTTTTATCAATGCCAGAAGCAACAAGAGAAAAAGACGTTATGGAACGTCTAGAACTAAGAGTTAGACCTTTTGTAAAAGAACTAAGATTCTACTTTAATGGACACACAACAATCGAAACAAAGAGTGACTTTATAGTATTTAATATTAAAGAACTAATGAATAGTGATGAAAACATTCGTAATGCATTATTCTTTAACATTCTAAAATATGCTTGGGGATTATGTTTAGATAAATCTAAAAATACAATTATGTTTGTAGATGAAGCACATGTTCTTCTATCAAGTAAAAATGAACTTGGTGCCGAATTCCTAGCACAAATTCAAAGACGTAGCCGTAAATACAACACAGGAACAATCATTATCACTCAGCAACCTACAGACTTTGCTGCTGAAAATATCTTTGTTCATGGAAAAGCAATCTTTGACAACGCAGCATACTACCTAGTAATGGGACTTAAAAAGCAAGCAGTTGAAGACTTATCAAGATTAATTGATCTAAACGACAATGAAAAAGAAAGTATTAAAACATACAGTCAAGGTGAAGCACTATTTGTATGCGGTAATAGACGTATGAGAATAAATGTAGTTCTTACTCAAGATGAACTAGATTCCTTTGGTTCAGGTGGAGGACTATAATAATTAGGCGGTGATAATATGTTTAACTTTAAACATTTAACTAATAAACTATTAAAAATAGGTATTTCCTTAATACCTTTCTTTTTAATAGTTTTTTTTCTTAGTCCAAACATAACAAAAGCAGCAAGTTTCAAATATTCAGAATTTGATTTTGATAAATTTGCCGAAGAAAATTTAGGATATTGGACATACCTTTGTAGTGAGGACTATGATAACCAGCCAGAAATAGATAAATGTAAAGAAAAAATTATCGCTAGCCAAAAAGTATTTTATACAAGACTATATAAATTACTTGCAAAATATCAGTCAAGAGGTTTATTCATCGATGATAAAATAATTATTATGACAGCTTTCTTTGAATTAGACCCGGACTTATTTGCAGACTCAGGCGACTACTATAAAGAAATAACTAGTTCATCCTCAAATCCATACACAGGAGATGAAACAGACACCGATTATGATATCGATAAAGAATACGATGCATCATACTGGGAAAATGAATCAGACACAATAAAACTTTTAATTAAATCGATGCTAGGCTACCGCTCACAATGTTATGGAACCTATGCACCAACAATTGTAGAAAATACAGATGGAACAACCACAACAGAATGCGTTGGCAGCATGGCCATTCTAGAAGGTAACACATGTAAAGACCTTATTAAACAAGATTATGTAGGTTTCTGGGAAAAAGTACTAGCAAATAGTGGTGTACTATCATTTTTTGGTATCAAATCTGACGCTGAAAATCAGTGTAAAACCGAAGCCGCAAATAGTGGTTATGAAAACTACACCTACACCGTTAACAATGCCCAAGAAGTTGCTGAAAGTAAATATTGGGAATTCCTTGTAAAAGGTAACTATTTCGATAAAAAGCCTCACCTAAGTAATTACTATACAAAAATTTTAGAAAAAACCGGAAAAACTAAAAATACCGAATTAACAGAATCTGAAAAAGAAGAATATATTGATGACATAACTGAAGCAAGAACTAAAATAGTAGAAATGATTAAAGATTTACTCAAAAATTACGGTCAGGAAGATAACATTGTAAACTATACTAGTGCTGGAAATCCCAATGCTTTCTGGTGGCCAATTGGTTCATCAGAAACAACAGAAGAAGGTGGCGTAACATTTGCATCCGGAACTCCTGTACCAACAGAAATAACAAGTATGTTTGGTCTAAGAATTGACCCAATAACAGGAGCTGCTAATAGTGGTCACTCTGGAATAGATATTGCTCCAGGCGGTGACCCAGGAATTGTCAACGTTATTGCATCTAAAGATGGAATTGTAACAAAAGTAATTAATAACTGTGTATCTTTTGGCGACAAATCATGTGGTGGCGGATATGGAAACTACATTATGATTAGTCACTCAGATGGAATGTATACACTTTATGCCCATCTTCATCAAGGAACTATCAATGTAAAAGTAAATGATTCAGTTCGCCAAGGTCAAGTAATTGCTAAAGTAGGTTCATCTGGACGTTCTACTGGTACTCACTTACACTTTGAAGTTAGAACAGACGTATCAACTAGAGTAGACCCCCTAAACTACGTTGACAAAGATAATCCAAGACCAGCACCATCGACTTCATCTAATTTAGTTGAACTTATCAAAATGCTAGAAGGAAGCATCGGTTCTGGTGATACATACACAGTATATTGTAATGATGGAGATATACCTACAGTAGGTTATGGTATCACTCTAGCAAATAACTTAAATTTATTTGCTAGATATGGTATAAAATTAACCTCTACAAACGAATATTATAATTACTGTGGAACAACAATGAGCAAGTCTGTAGTTGATCAAATCTTTGCTGACCGGCTTAACGAAGACCGCGAATCAATAAAAGCACTTTGCGTAAGTAACGGTTTAACCTTAAAAGATAACCAATTAGACGCATTAACATCCATGAAATATAACCGAGGTACAATAGGTGGTTTCTTTGAAGCATATAACTCATATGGTTCAACAGACGCACTGTGTACAAACTGGTGGCACACAATCGCTATAAGAGCTGGTTCACAATTTGAAGCCGGACTAAGAAGCAGGCGTCAAAAAGAATGTAAGATATTCGTACACGGATATTAGTAAGGAGATAATTTATGGATAAAAAAACATATATTATAATTGCTATAGGGGTTCTTACAGTTCTAGGAACAATAATCATAAATAAAATAAAAAATGATAATACAACTAATGAAAGCACAAAAACTAACATTAAACTAGTTGAAAACTATTCAGACTTCTTCACAGCTAACGGATGTGCTACAAAATACATTAATTATCTTACAAGTGAAAATAAAGATGCTCTTATAAAGGTTCTTAATGAATCATATATAGACAAAAACAAAATAACTAGCGAAAACGTTTTAACAAAGTTAGACAATTTTGCAGGAAGAAGTCTTACATTCAGTGCAAGCAAAATGTACGAAGAAAAAATATCAAAAAAAGTTAATAAATACTATCTTAAAGGAGTCCTTTACGAAGACTCTATAGACGGTAGCTCAAAAGTAGGCGATTATTACCTAATTGTAACGATTGACAATAATCAAAAACTATTTGATATAACTCCTTATGATGGAAAAATATTTAAGGAGGAACAATGAAAAAATTTGATTCAGACAAAATATCAATAATAATCTGCATTATAGCAGTCCTTGGAGCTATTATCTTCTCTATAATATATAATAAAAAAGAACAAGAAGCTGAAGCAAAAAATAACTATCAATATCTGCATAACTATGAAGTAAACGAAGTTACATACAACTATGTTACTGAAGAAGATATGGCTAAAAAATATTTAGCAGATTTTGTTAACCTAACAATATATAATAAAGAAGAAGCATACGCAAAAGTAGATGATTACTACAAAGCCCAAAAGCTTCAAACATACAACGACTTTGAAAAAGCCTTAAAAAACATATACTCAACTAAATTTTTAAGTGCCAAAGTTGTATCATACACAGTAGTAGACAAAACTAAATACAAGCTATTTTATATAATAGATAGTGACAATAACACATTTATTTTTAAAGAAAAAAGCATCATGGACTACACAGTCTATCTAGATAGTTACACAATCGAAAAATAAAAGAAAGGAAGGTGCCTTATGGACGAAGAAACTTATCATGCTCAGTCAAACAACTTAACACCAGATGCAAATGCCGACGAACAAAAAAGCCAAGACGCAAGAAACACCGAAAATAATGCTAATAATCTTCGTAATGCTGCAAATGTTGCAATGAAAACTAAAATACCGCATGCAGTCATAGCAGGAGCAATCGTCAAAGGTGCCGACAAACTAACAGGAGGAAGATCTAGCCAGATTGTAGGTAGTGCAATAAATAAAATTACTAAAAGAATGCCAATGGGAAATAAAATCCAAGAAGCTTCAAACAAATTAAGTGAAAGTGGAATTAGTGATGCAGCTGGAGCAGCAGCCGCCGTAGATAAAACAGAGCAAGCCCAAAAAGCTTCATCTGCTGCCCAAAAAATGGCTGGTAATAATTCTGCCGAAAATAACTCTTCCGATACTGATAATAACGCTAGTAACCAAAATAAAGGTAACCTAAACATTCCCTTTTTTAAAAAAATGTCTCTAAAAAATAAAATAATCTTTATTGGTATAGGTGCATCACTCATTTTCTTTTTCTTCATGCCATTACTACTAATTATTATGGGCCCAAATACAGGTGCAATGCTTGATCTAACAAGTAGTGGCGGAGATGTAGGCTATAGCTCTGATACAAATTATAACTCTTCTGCATACACTAAAGCCGAAGCTGAAAACTTAATGATTTATATGGGAGACTCACGTATTGTAGGTATGATGAGCAGTATCACTAATAAAAGTATTACGAGTATTGCTCAGGTAGGGGCAGGATACGCATGGTTTACAAATAGTGCCATACCAGAACTAGAGAACAAAATTGAAAGCAAAAAATTTGTTGTCCTAGCTTTCGGAGTAAATGACTTATCAAATAGCTCAAGCTATCTATCAAAATATGAAGAACTAAAAACTAAATATGACGGAGTTACTTTTTATGTAATGAGTGTAAACCCAGTAGACGAAACAAAAGAAGCCGAAAACGGATACTCAGTAACAAACTCAAGTATTGAAGAATTTAACTCAGTAATGCAAAATGGCTTTGGAGAAAACTACATTGACGTTTACTCTCAAATAAAAGATAATTTTGAAACCGAAGACGGCTTGCACTACACACCAACCACATATCAAAAAATTCATGATATAGTCATTAATTATATACTAAGTAAAAATACTATAGCTGGAGCTTCATCTGATTTTGATTATCCATCAATTTCCGAAAGTAACGAACTAAAAGGTCAAAGTCTTGTAGATGCAATAGGCGAATCAGGTGTAGTAGAACTAGAAAATAAAATTCGTTCAGCAGTAGGCACAGGTTGCTCTGGTCAATCAGTAGCAAGAGCAGCAATAGCTCTTATAGATGGTCTGCACGCTAAAGGCTTTCACTTACCATACTACTATGGTGGTGGCCACGTAGCTAAAAACCCAATCGTTGATAGACAGTGGGGAGCTAACGTTGGACCAGGTATGCAAAAACCAAACGGCAGTTATGACTATTACAAAGGCTTAGACTGTTCAGGATTTGTTACTTGGGCAATGCATGCAGCTAACGTAACTGGTGCAACCGGAGCATCTGGCTTCCTATCTTTGGGAGAACATATCCCATTTAGCAAACTCTCACCAGGAGACGTAATGGCTAACTCAGGTCACGTAATTCTAGTTTTAGAAAACACCGGAAGCGAAATCAAAGCAGCAGAATCAACAGGTGGCGGTGTCCAATACCGTACATACGGCTATGACCAAGCTGCATACTATACAGGTGTTTCCATGAGTGCATATTACTCTAATCACTGTGGAGGATAGAATGAAAAAAATAATAATACTTCTAATACTAACGATATCCCTAACTGGATGTGAAGCAGTATATAACCTAAACATAGATAACGATACATTTAATGAAGAACTAATTCTAACAACAAACGATAAAAGTAATAAAATGCAGAAAACGATTAATATAGCATTAAAATCAAATATTCCAGTTGACGATAATTACTACAAACCAGAAGTTAACTTTAAACAAAACAATCTAAAATATTATAAAATCACTAAAATAGATACTAATAATGAAATAGGTGTACGCTATCAAACCGAACTAACCAAAGAAGAATATCCTTCATCAACCATTGTTAAAGAACATTTACCTAGCTTTAAAATTACTGAAGTAGGCAACATAATCAGTTTAAATTTAGGAAACAAAAGAAGCATCTTTGAAAACTACCCTGATTTAGAAAAATTAACAATAAACGTAACAATCAATAAAAAAGTAAGTAAACATAATGCCGATGGAGTAAATGGTAATACATATACTTGGCATTTAAACAAAGATAACTACAAGACCAAAGAAGTATATGTCAATTATAATAAAATAGAACAAACCGAAGAAACTATAAATAAACCAGAAATAAACTTTAATTTAATATTTATCGTTATTGGTGTACTTTTATTAGGGATAATTACATATATTTTAATAAAGGCAAAAAATACTGGCAAATAATCTAGAAAATAATTTGAAATTAAGATATAATAAAAATGAGGAGTGACTTAAATGAAATTTAGAGTAACTGCAAAAGATTTAACAATATTTATAATATTTTGTATAGCATTACTAATTCTATCATCTTTAGCAGTGCTTAATATAACTAGTTTACTTGGCACAGCCGAACTTTATGGACTTAATTTTTTTATGGGATTTACCAAAGACTATATAGCAGCAACACTAATAGTATTTATAGTTGTACTTATAACTATTTTTGGTAGTGTATCATCATATATATTTGAAAGAGAAAAAGGTAAAGGTATAGGCTTAAAAATCGGTGAAAAAGATGAAAAGGGATATAGTAGATGGGCTAAAGCCAGCGAAGTAAAAAAAGATACTGGTGTTGAAAAAGTTATTATCAAAGAGCAAGAAGCAAAAGCCGCTGGTATTCCTTTAATAAATGATGGAAAAAATATGTGGGTAGATAATGGAGACTATCACACCCTAGTAATTGGAGCAACCGGTTCAGGTAAAACTAAATGTCTAGTTGACCCACAAGTACAAAGTTTAGCTCGTAAAGGCGAAAGTATGATTCTAACTGACCCAAAAGGTGAGCTTTACCGTGATCACTCAGAAATGCTTAGAAAAAGAGGATATAAAATAATCGTTCTAAACTTCCGTAATCCAAATATGGGAAATGCTTGGAACCCTCTAACACTTCCATATAAACTTTATCAAGAAGGAAATACAGATAAAGCAACCGAGTTACTAGATGACGTAGCTTTAAATATTTTGTATGACCCAGAAAATAAAAATGACCCATTCTGGGAAAAAAGTGCAGCAGACTTCTTTTCAGGTCTTGCACTAGGTTTGTTTGAAGATGCCAAAGAATCACAAATAAACTTAAACTCTATCAACTACATGTCAACAGTAGGTGAAGAAAACTTTGCAACAAGCAACTACACAAAAGAATACTTCATGTTAAAAGGAGAAGACTCAAGTGCTTATGTATTTGCATCTAACACAATTAACGCTCCAAATGAAACTAAAGGAAGTATATTATCTGTATTTAGACAAAAAATAAGACTATTTGCTTCTCGTGAACAATTAAGTGAAATGTTATCATATAGTGACTTCAACATGGAAGATATAGGTAGACAAAAAACGGCAGTATTTATGATTATTCATGATGAAAAAACAACATACCATGCACTTGCAACAATCTTCCTAAAGCAAGCATATGAAACACTAATTGACGTAGCACAAAACAGTCCAAAAGGTAGATTACCTTATCGTACAAACTTTATTTTAGATGAATTTGCAAACATGCCACCACTTAAAGATGTTACAACAATGGTCACTGCAGCCCGTAGTAGAGCAATCCGTTTCACATTCATCATCCAAAATTTTGCTCAGTTAAACGACGTTTATGGTAAAGAACAAGCAGAAACTATCAGAAGTAACTGTGGCAACATAATTTACTTAATAACAACAGAGCTAGCTGCTTTAGAAGAAATTAGTAAACTATGTGGTGAAGTCAAATCTAAAGACAAAGAGAAAACTGCATCAACACCACTTATTACAGTTAGTGACCTTCAAAAATTAAAACTATTTGAAGTAATTATTTTAAGATCAAGACTAAATCCATTTAGAACAAAATTAGCTCCAAGTTTTGAAATAGACTGGGGAAATTCAAACTATGGAAACGGAGTACTAGTTGAAAGAGAAAAAAGACCAATCGATTTATTCGATATCAAAGAATTTGTTAAAGTAAAAAAACGTAACAAACTATTTGATGCTTTAGATAAAAAGCCACCAGTAACTCCAACACCAGTTCCAAATATTGAACAAGAAAAAGAAGAAACAAAAGAAACTAATAATATAAGTACTGGATTTAATCCATTTAATAAAGTCGCTGAAACACCTAAAGATATTAAAACTTCTAATTCTAAATTTGAAAAATCATTTATGGAAAGTAATACTCAGCCTCCAAAACAGGAAGAAAACAACAGTGCATTTAATTTTGATAAATATCCTACGTTTGAAGAAAAAGTGCCTGTTCAAGAAGAAAAACCAGCATCACCTAAATTTGACGTTGACGATTTAGTAAAAAGAATAGATGCTAAAATAGCTGAATTAGAAAAAGAAGAAGAACTAGAAAAAGCTAAGCAAAATGAAATTAAAAATACCGAGCCAGAAAGAAAAGAAGAACCCGAGATAGAACGCTTTGACTTAGGTACTACATATGATAATAAAGATAAAGAAGAACCAGTTATTAATATTGACAATGATAGCATAGTTGTAAGTGATGAAACAACAGACGACCAATACTATGATGACTTCTTTAACGAATAAAAGCCTAAATCTAGGCTCTTTTTTGTAAAGTTAATGTATAGTTTTCTAGATTTAATAAAATAAACTACAAATAAAATAATTTCATGTTAAAATAAGCGCAGAAAGAAGGAAGAGAATTAATGAAAAAAAATATATTTGGAGCAATTGTTACACTTGTAGTATGTGCATGTATATTTGGTATTTTATGCGTAACAGACGTAATTAGTTTTAATAAAAATGATACAAATAACAATACACAAAATGAAGTTAAAGAAACAAAATTATGTGAAAAGGCTAAAACAATAGATGGTAAAGAATATAAACTAACTTTTTACAAACTAGTAAATGGAGAAAAAAATAATAAAATTGATTTGTTAGTTAATGGTAAATCAATTTATAATACAATTTTAGATTATTATATTAGCGACGAAGCACTTATGAATTCTAAAGATGAATGTGAAAAATACTTTTCAAATAGTTCAGATTTAATTAATATAAAAAAAGTAACCGCTGATGATAATTATAATTATTATTTATATTCAGTAAATTCTATTACAAATTTAGCAGTCAGTGAAAACTTGAAAACAAAAGAATTCAAATCTTTAAAAGACCTTGGAAAATATGAATACTTATATGGTGTAGTAAAATACGAAACATTTCAATCTAATCCGAACGTAAATGAATGTTTAGACAGAAATATTATTGACGTAGTAGATAATTATATATCAGAATTAGTAATAAATACTAATTCAAGTAAAATCACTACTACAGAGGGTGAAAAAGAAGCATGGACTACTAATGAAGAAAAATATACATTTAAAGATGGTAATATTGAAAAAGTAAAAAGCAATCAAAAATATGTTGTAGTATGTAACACGCCATGGTAATAGACATATTTTTTAATCATTTCATTTTTATAAAATTTTTTTAAGCGAATAGAAAAGTAATTTTGAGAAAGAAGGAAGAGAATTAATGAAAAAAAATATATTTGGAGCAATTGTTACACTTATAATATGTGCATGTATATTTGGTATTTTATGCGTAACAGACGTAATTAGTTTTAATAAAAATGATACAAATAACAATACGCAAAAAGAAGTGAAAGAAACTAAGCTATGCACAACATCAAAAACTTTTGATAATAATGAATATAGAATAGCAATCTATAAAATAGAAAATGGAGAAAAAAATAATAAAATTGATTATCTCGTAAATAATAAATCAATATATACATATAATCTAGATTTGTACAGAGACAGAGTTGGAGGAAACGAAGTATTCCTAATAAATACTGGACAAGAATGTGAAGTTTATTTAAATGACATTGCAGAAAATAATGATCAAAATGTATTTAATATAAAAAAGATAACTTCCGATAACAACTATAATTATTACTTATTCAATGTACCATATTTAAACAATCTTGCAGTTAGTGAAAATAAAACAACTAAAGAATTTAAAAATCTTAAAGATTTAGGATTTAATCTTGATTATGGTGTAGTAACTTATGAAACTTATCAAAAACAAACTGAAAATATGCAATGTTTAGATAGAAAAACCATTGATGTTGTTGATGATTATGTATCAGAACTAGTATTACCAAAAGACATAAATAAATCAGAGATTGTTACAGAAAACAAATATACATTTAAAGATGGTAAAATCGAACAAGTAAAAAGTGATAATTTATACTATCCACTTTGTAATACACCATGGTAGCCTATAACCTAGGCTCTTTTTTTATACACTTAAAAATAATAATCATACAATAAAATATGAAAACTATTAATATAAAAGATATTCCTAAAGGTGGCACATTAATTAATTTAGAAAAATATCAAGGCGCATACGAAAACTTAATACTAAATCATCAAAAATACTTTGATAAAAAGAAAAAATACTACATATACTGTGCCAAAGGAGTAAAAAGTAAAAGAGTTACTGCTATCCTAGAAGCATATGGATACAACGTTACAAGAGTTACCGACTAACTCTTTTTTCCACGTGTGGAATAATCAAAAACACATAAAACCTTAAAAGACGTATAATTATCTAGGAGGCAAAAATTATGTTAAAAATTAAAACAAATTCAAAACTAGTAGAGCCGGGTGACACATTTGTTGCTATAAAAGGAAATACAGTAGATGGCCATAAATATATTGAAGAAGCAATAAAAAAAGGAGCTAGATTCATTATTGCAGAGCATGGAGAATATAGAGTTCCAACATTAATAGTTCCAGATACAACAGAATATTTAAAAGAACACTTAAAAGAAGAATATGCCAAAGACTTTAATGATCTTAAATTTATTGGTATAACTGGAACTAATGGTAAAACAACAACAGCACTACTCACAAGTGAAACTCTAAATGAACTAGGAGAGTCATCAGCCTACATTGGTACAGTCGGTTTCTATATAAATGGTAAACTAGTAAAAGAATTACCAAATACAACACCAGACGTACTATCTTTATATAATTTGATATATGAAGCTAAAGAACAAGGCGTAAAATACATAGTCATGGAAGTAAGCAGTCATGCCTTATCTCTTGGCAGAATTGAAGGTATAAACTTTGATGCAGCTGCATTTACAAACCTAACTGAAGATCATTTAGACTACCATAAAACAATGGAAGAATACTTAAAAGCAAAACAAAAAATTCTAACCCATTTAAAACCTAATGCTAAAATGATTGTAAATAATGATGATCCTCACGCCCAAGATTTTGAAACAAATAGTACTATCAAAATAGGTAAAACAGGTGATATATCATTCCTAGATTATGAACCGGATGCAACCGGAACAAAACTATGGTTTAAATACTTTAATAGACAGTTTGGTACAAGAATAAACCTCTTATGTGAATTTAATATTTACAATTATCTAACTTCTCTAGGACTTGTAACATCACTAGGTTTTGATCCAAAAGAAGTAATAAACTGTGCATCAAAATTAAAACCACCAAAAGGAAGAAATGAAGTAATTGGTATTAATGGTGCAAGAGCTATCATAGACTATGCCCATACACCGGATGCAGTTGAAAAAATTATCTCATCAAATAGAGAAGTAACTACTGGAAGAATAATTACTATAGTAGGTTGTGGTGGTAATAGAGACCCACTAAAAAGACCAATCATGGGTAACATAGCATCTAACTTATCAGACTTTGTCATCTTCACAGACGATAACCCAAGAGAAGAAAATGAACTAGATATCCTAAAAGATATCCTTAAAGGAGTAAACGAAGATAACTTCATAGTAGAGCCAGATAGAAGAAAAGCTATCATATCTGGACTAAATATGATTAAACCAGGTGATACTTTATTAATACTAGGAAAAGGTCATGAAGACTACCAAATAATTGGTAGAGAAAAACATCACTTTAGTGACAAAGAAGAAGTAGATGCTTACATTCAAAAACTAAATCAAACTAAACAAGCTACTTTATAAGATAACAATCAAAGTTATCTTTTTTAAATTAACAAAAAAATTTATGAATTATCATCAAAATAAAGACAAACTATCAAAAATTTGATACAATAATTTTATGAAAGTAGGGTAATAAGATGAATGATAACGATAAAAATAAAAAGAAAATTAAAATATATTATTCACTTCTAGTTACTGTATTATGTATAATTGGCGTAAGTTATGCCTTCTTCACACTCGTATTAAGACAAACAGACAACAATACAGTCGCATCCAGAACATGCTTTAACACTACTCTAACCGAAGAAACAGAAAGAGTAGTTTTAGAAAATGCTTATCCAATAGTAGATAGTGAAGGCTTAAAAGGAACACCATTTACATTCAAACTAAAAAATAACTGTAGTAGCTACATAAGAATCTATATTACAATAGATAGTGAACACAGAGGTAATCTAGGAACAACTTATTTGGACGATAACTATATCAAAGTTAATATCTCTCCTAAAGGAACCACTAGTGGACAGTCTATTATTCTAGGTAGTAAAAAACTAACAGAACTAGACAACAACAGAAAAGGTTATATTATTATCAATACAGGCTTACAAGCAAATGAAGAAAAAAGTTATGATTTAAGATTATGGATGGATGAAAATGTTACATTAGAACAAGGATTAGGTAAATCATGGGAAGGTAAGATAGTAGTTATTGGAGAAGCTTCTGATGGAATTACACTAAACGAAGCAATACTAGCTGATAATGAAGTAGTTGAACCTCTTACAATACCGGGAAAAGAAGGTAATTATCATACATTAGAGGATTTACAAGTGCAAAGCGTAGATATGTCATCTTCAAAAAATTATTATGTTACTTATGGGGACGGCTGGGAAGCAAACGGCACATTATTTAATCTTACTGGAGTTAAAGTAACAAACGATACTTATGCAAACTCTTATTCATCATTAATTGGAAAATATTTGGTTGGTATATATAGTAGTACTATTGGTTCTACTACTGCCGGTACCATATTAAATACAAATAATAAAAAAAGCATTTATTACGTAGTAGATGCAACTTCCGATAATCTAATGTATAAAGAATTAGCTTCAAATAAAAATATCAGTGAAGCAGTATTGGCAAGTACAGAGGATGATTATGGTACATCTTACTATTTTAGAGGAACAGTAAAAAATAATTATGTAGAATTTGCTAATAAATGCTGGCGTATAGTAAGAATAACCGGAGATGGTTCGATAAAATTAATATTATATAATAATAATATGAAAAGTTTGGCTAACCCCTGCCAAAACACAGATAATAGTAGTGATCAGGCTTTTTCTGAGTATGGTATAGTATCGTTTGCAGCTAATAATTTAAGTAATGATAATGCTTATATAGGTTTTATGTATGGAACTGCTGGCTCTAGTAATTATTCAGATACACATGCAAATATCAATAAAAGCAATGCCTTAACAATGTTAGAAACTTGGTATAAAAAACACTTATTGTCTTATAATGATAAAATTGCAGATGTAATATGGTGCAATGATAAAAGTACATTTAGCACGTTAACTGATGGTTCATCTTTTGGTACTGGATTGGGTTATGGAACAAATGAAACTGGATATGGAACCTGGAATAGACTCAATGGCGTGTATAACTCAAATGCTAATCCAAGTTTAATATGTCCTAATGATAATAATGGAGGTAAATTATCCAAGTTTACAGTAAGTGATACATTAAATGGAAATGGTAGTTTAACTTATAAAATCGGGCTATTAACTGCAGATGAGGTTATATTTGCAGGATTCCCTAGCTCTTCATCATACATAACAGAAAATACTATATTGGGCTCTGACTACTGGTGGTTGTTATCACCATATAATTATTATCCAATTGATAGCACTACTGGAAACCCGCAAATGTATTGTGTATTTGCTAGTAGTGCGGGCGAAACCCATGTTTTAAGTGGTTCCAAATTAAGACCTGCTATAGCTCTTACTTCAGAAACCACAATTTCTGGTGGTTCTGGCACCTCAGAAGATCCATACGTTGTAAAATAGGTGTATGTTTAGTCATACATCTTTTTTTATGGAATATATTTTTATTATGAAAAAGATAATATTACTTTTAATTGTAGTTATTCCATTAAATGTTAAAGCAATTAGTGCTAGTTCTTATATTGTTATGGATAGTGATAATAATAGGGTTCTAGAAGGTAGTAATATTAATAAAAAAAGTTTAATAGCTTCTATTACTAAAATAATGACTAGTACGGTTGTTATTGAAACTTCTAATGTTAATAAGAATATTACGATAGGTGAAGAGGTACTTAAGAGTTTTGGTAGTGGTATTTATGTTAGTGTTGGTGAAAAGATAAGTGTCCAAGACTTACTATATGGTCTTATGCTTAGAAGTGGTAATGACGCAGCAATAGCTCTTGCTTATCATGTTGCTGGATCAATGGAAGGCTTTGCTTTTCTAATGAATAATAAAGCAAAAGATTTAGGCATGAATAATACTAATTTTGTAAATAGTTCAGGACTAGAAGATGGAGATAATGCAAATACAAGTACAGTCTATGATATGGCATTACTTTCTAGTTATGCAATTAATAACTCATTATATAAAAAAATAGTTGGTACAAAAGACATCACTGTTAAAACCGATTTAAAAACCTATGTGTGGCATAATAAAAATAAATTATTATCTAGTTATAAATATTGTATTGGTGGTAAAACCGGTTTTACCGAAAGAGCCAGAAGAACCCTGGTTACTAATGCAAGTAAAGAGGGAGTTAATCTAACAGTAGTAACATTTAATGATGGAAATGACTTTGGAGATCATAAAGATTTATACGAAAAATATTTTAACGTGTTAAATGAGTATGATTTAGTAAGTGAAGGTTATCTTGAAACCAAATACGATAATAGTTATGTAGATAAATCATTTAAAATGAGTTTAACTAAAGATGAATATAAACGTATCAAAAAAGAAATAAGTTATTATGATAACAGTGCTTCTAAAGTAATTGGTAAAATTAGTGTTAGTTTAGATGGTAAAGAGTATTTTAGTGAAGACATTTATATTAAAGATAAACCTCAAAAAGAAGTAGTTAAACTTAACTTCTGGCAAAGACTTATTAAAAGGTTAAAAGAGTTATGGTAAACATTATTTGGGGAATATTTATAATTGTTGGTATAATCTATAGTTTTATTAATAAAGACTTTAGCACCATCAATAATGAGGTTTTATTAAGTGGTAAAAGTGCTTTAGATTTAATTATCTCTATGTTACCACTTCTAGTAATTTGGATGGGACTTATGAAAATAGCTGAAGAAGCAGGTATTATTTCCTGGATATCCAAAATAATGACGCCAATTTTAAAAAAAATATTTCCTAGCGTTCCAGATGGTGATGAATCACTTGGTTTTATTGCAAGTAACATAGCTGCAAATATGGCTGGCTTAGGTAGCGCTGCAACTCCATTTGGTCTAAAAGCTATGGAAAGCCTTCAAAAATTAAATAAAGATAAAAAAACTGCCAGTGAAGCCATGATAACCTTTTTAGTATTAAACACTAGTGGAGTAACTATTGTGCCAACAACCATAATATCATTAAGACTCTTCTATGGAAGTATTAATCCATCAGTAGTATTACCATACTGCATCATTGCTACTACATGCTCTACAATTGGCGGGCTTACTCTAGACTACATCATAAGGAGAAAACATGGAAACCATTAGTCTTATCATTATACCACTTATCGTCTTATCAATAATAATCACAGCATTTATAAAACATGTTAATATCTATGATAAATTTATTGATGGTGCTAAAGAAGGCCTTATCATGACTTTTAAAATAGCTCCTAATATTTTTGCAATGATCTTTGCTGTTAATATCTTTATTAAAAGCGGCTTCATAAGTGACGCCATATCTTTTTTAAGCCCAGTTCTAACTAAAATGGGACTAACTAGTGAAATTCTTCCTATGTGTTTTTTAAGAAGCATCAGTGGCACATCTACCTTGGGAATAATGGCAAACATATTTGAAAAATATGGTCCAGACAGTATAATGGGTTATCTAGCTAGTATTATTCAAGGCTCCAGTGATACAACCCTATACGTTATCGCTCTATACTTTGGAAGTGTTGGCATTACTAAAAGTAGATATGCTCTAAAAGCTGGTCTATTTGCTGATCTAATTGGTATTATCGCATCATTTATTTTAGTATATTTATTCTTTGGTTTATGATAAAATAACTATAGGTGATGTATATGGAACGTTTACAAAAAGTTATTGCTGCTTCTGGTTATACTTCAAGAAGAAAGGCTGAAGAGTTAATTAAAGCTGGAAAGGTTTATGTTAATGGTAAGATTGTTACAGAACTTGGTACTAAAGTTAGTGGTAATGATGATATTGTTGTTAACGGAGTGCATTTAGAAAAAGAGGAGTATGTTTACTTTTTGCTTAATAAACCTAGAAGTGTTATTTGCTCAGTTAGTGATGAGCATAATAGGGTAACTGTAACTGACTTAATAAGCACTAATAAAAGAATCTACCCAGTAGGTAGACTAGACTATGATACAACAGGTCTAATTATTTTAACTAATGATGGAGAACTTGCTAACATTTTAATGCACCCAAGTAATGGAGTACCTAAAAAGTATGTAGCTAAATTAAATAAATGCTTAGCTATTAATGATTTAAAAACTTTAGAAAAAGGTGTTATGGTTGACGGTGTATTATGCAAACCAACTAGAATTAAAATTAAAAAGAATGATACTGACAAAGACTATTCTATTGTTGAAATTACAATAACTGAAGGACGTAATCATATTGTTAAAAGGGTATTTAAAGAGTTGGGATATTTAGTTGATAAGTTATCTAGAGTTTCTTATGGATTTTTAGATGTTTCTAAGATGAAGAGTGGGGATTATAGAGAGTTATCTATTAAAGAAGTGAAGAAATTATATGATTACAAATATTAAGATAGATAGATTAAGTTATGATGGTAAAGGTATAGGCTACATTGATGGTAAAGTAGCCTTTGTTTGTGGTGCCTTACCAGGTGAAGAAGTTAGTGTCAAAATAATTAATGACAAGAAAAGTTTTTATGAATGTGAGCTTGTAGATGTAATAACTAAAAATGATAAAAGAATAGAAAGTGCTTGTCCTTATTTTAATATTTGTGGGGGATGCGCTTATATGCATGTGAGTCACAGTGATGAGAGTGAGATGAAGGCTAGTGCTTTAGAGGATATTCTAAAGAGAAAAGCAGGATTAAAAGTAGAAGTAAAAAAAGTAATGTCTGATAAGGATGTTTGTTATAGAAATAAGTTAAGTTTGAAAGTCAAGGATTATGAGTTTGGTTTTTATAGGGAAGAGACACATGAGTTTGTAAAGATAGATGATTGTTTACTTGCTAGTGATGCGATTAGAAGTGTTTTTAAGTTAAAAGATTGTTTGAGATTTAGAGAAGGTAATATTTTAATTCGTTCTAATTTTAATGGTGAAGTTATTATTAAGATAGATACTAGTGATGAAGCTAAGATAGATATTCTTAAAATAAAAGAGAGTGTTAAGTTAGTTGGTATTATCCTAAATAATAAAGTTATTTATGGAGAAGATTTCTTTATTGAAAGAGTTCATAATTATTTTTATAAAGTTAATGTTAATTCTTTCTTTCAAGTTAATTTAGATATATTAGGTAAGGTTATAGATATTTTAAGAGAAAATAGTTATGGGGTGGTTGCAGATCTTTATTGTGGTGTTGGTACTTTAGGAATACCGCTTAAGAAAGATAAACTATATGGTATTGAGATTGTTAAAGAGGCTGTAATAGATGCAATTTATAATGCTAAGATTAATAAACAAGATAATAAGTATATGCTTGGTAGTGCTGAAGTAATAAGTAAGATTAATGATAAAATAGATACTATTATAATTGATCCACCTAGAGCTGGAATTAATAAAAAGACACTTGATTTTTTAATTAATTATAAAAGTAGAAATCTAATTTATATGTCATGTAATCCTTTTACACTTGTGAGAGATTTAAGTATTTTAAAAGATATTTATGAAGTTAATGATGTGTATTACTTAGATATGTTTCCTAAGACAAAACATATGGAATGTTTATGTGTGTTAAAGCTTAAATAAATTAGAGCTAGTTGTTATGTGTATTTTTTTAGTAAAAATATGTTAATTAAGATATTAATATATTGTATTTGTATGATTTTACTGCTATTCTTATAATAGAAAGGAAGAAGGTAAGAAATGAAGAATTTCAAAAAAATTGTTTTAACTATCATGTTAGGTGTATTAGTACTTTTACCATCAGCTGTATATGCTAAAACAGAAGTTAAAAGTGAAGAAGAACTAAAGGCTGCTACTAAAAACGGTGGAGATATAGTGCTTCAAAATGATATAACATTAAAAAGTGGTCTAGTAATTGAGGGCAGTAATGTTATTGTTGATTTAAATGGTAAGACAATTACTATTGATGAAAGTAGTTACATTTTCTTAAAAAAAGGTAATCTTGAATTTACTGGTACAGGTATAATTAAAGACGTAACAGATAATAATCAAAGTGGTTCTACTATATATGTTAGAGGGTCTGAAGATAAGACTGCAAAAGATTTTTCAACTTTAACTGTAGGTAAAGATGTTACTATTGAAACAACTCAATGGGGAATTAATTTAACTCATTCTCAACGTAAAGCTTATGGAGTTACATTGAACTTTAATGGAACTTTAATAACTAGTTCTGTTGATTGTGGTGGAATTACTGTACATGGTAATGTAAAAAATGATGGTAAGTTAGATAATGCTCCTGTTCTTAATTTTGGCAAAACAGCTAAAGTTAGTGCAGAAAAGGGTGTTGCCTTATATGGTGCTGGTATTGGAGAGTGGAATGTTCTTGGTGGTGAATATACTGGTGCGAGTGTTATTGGTATTAAGAGTGGTAAATTAGTTGTTAATGATGGTGTATTTACTGCTACTGGTGAAAAGAAGATTGGTGAATTATACGGTAATGGTATGATTGCTACAGGAAGTACTATTCAAATTGAGAATAATACTGGATATGCTGGTAACATGGAAATTGTTATTAATGGTGGTACTTTTAAAAGTAATAAAGGTTTAAGCATTTATCATTATCCTCCAGTTAACAACGAAGGTAATGCTTTAAAATCACTTATTATTAATGGTGGAAGTTTTAAGGCTGAATTTGAATTATTAGATAATGATAATGTTACTATTGAATATGGTGAGTTTGCTAATGATATATTTGATTATTTAAAAAATGGTTATATTCAAAGTAAAACTGATGGAGTATACTCTGTAAGTAATATTATTGGAACTGGTGCTGGTTTATTAATTAATGGTAAAGTTAATACAGATTATGTTAAACCTGGTGAAGAAGTAACTATTAGTACTATGGGTTCATTTGAATTAGATAGTGTAGAAGTTGTTACATCTGATAATCAAAAAATTACTGTTAAAGATAATAAGTTTGTAATGCCTAATAAACTTGTTAGAGTTAATGCTAAAACTACTCAGTTATATGATATTTTATTTGAACCAAATGAAAATATTGAAATGACATTTACTACTGGTGGTAAAGAGGCTAAATCAGTAAAAGCAGGAGCAGAAGTTAAATTTAACTATACTCCTAAGGCTGGTTATATTGTTAAAAAGATTTCTTTAGTTAATTTAGATACTAATAAAGAAATTGAAGTTAAAGATAATACATTTACAATGCCTGGAGCATCAGTTCAAATGAAGGTTACATTAGAAAAGGTAGCAAGTATTATTGAAACTTTTAAACCTATTGAAGTAGCTGGTGGTGTTGATAAAACTGTTGCTGAAGATTTATCTAAGGTTAAAGTAGATAATTCTAAGACTGGTCTTGCAGAGTCTGTAGATCTTTCTAAATTAGAAGATGTTACTGAGAATGATAATATTGAAGTTACTATTAAAACATCTTTAACTAGTTATGATAAAGAGAAGAACGTTCTAGTATATGATATTAAACCTTATTATAGTGTTAATGGTACTGAAAAAGGAATTATTTCTAATGATGCTTTAACTAAAGCAGTAAAGATTGAATTACCTGTACCAAGTAATGTTACTGAAACTCATGTAAAAGTTACTCATAAATCTGGTGATAAAGTTATTGATACTAAGAGTTATGAAATTAAAACTAGAGGTGAAGATAAATATATCGTATTAGAAACTAATAGTTTCTCAACATTTGAATTAAGTTTCTATACACCTGCATCTGTTGAAAACCCTAAAACTGGTGATAATATAATGGCTTATGTAATTACATTAGCTGGTTCTGTATTAATCATTGGTGGAGCAGTTGTAGTTTTAAAAAAACGTTTTAATCATTAATAAAAGATAAAGAGGATTATGCTTATTTGAGGATAATCCTTTTTTAGTTGTTGATATATTTATGATGTGTTAGAATATAATTAAGAAAGGATGCTTTATGAAAAAGTTATTATGTTTATTTGGTGTGCTTGCTTTAATTACTGGGTGTTCTAAGGAAGAAGTGGATGATGGAGCTATATTAAGTGTAACTAAAGAAGGAGAAGCAGTAGTACAAGAGTTTAACAAATATCTAGAAATGGCAGACCAAGATATTTATATGGAAACTAATTTAAAAGAGGTTTATTACACACCTAATGGAAAGAAATACACTTTAAAAGAATTTATTGAAGACGATGGTGAGATAAGCGAAATAACAAGCCTACTTGGAGAAGGCGTAAGCTATGATGATGGTGGCTCATTATTATATTCATCTGAAGAATACGATTTAAGTATCTTAATGTGTCATAACATTGCTGGAACTTCTGATATTTACGTTGGTGATTATACCATGTATTATGGCGGTGACATGTGTGAGTAGACTTTTATTAGTCTTTTTCTTTTGTAATTAAACCTAATATGTTATAATCTTGTTTGAGGAGTGAGATAATGCAGTATAAAGTTATAAAGGACGCAAATAGAATAGTTAAAAATTGTCCTTATGTAGTAAATGATCCATATAAAAATAAGAAGCGCTGGAGTGAAGTATTTGGTAATAATCATCAAATTTGCCTAGAACTTGGAATGGGTAGAGGTGACTTTATTATTGATATGGCAATAAACTATCCAAATATAAATTTTATTGGTTTAGAAGTAGTAGATTCTCAAATGGTTAATGCCGTTAATAAATTAGAAGGCAAAAAACTTAATAATTTAAAATTAATTAATGCCGATGCTAAAGAGATAGATAATATATTTGGTAAAGAAATAGATACCATTTATTTAACATTCTGTGACCCGTGGCCTAAAAAAGGTGATGAAAAAAGAAGATTTACTCATCCAATCTTTTTAAGGTTATATGATAAGATTTTTAAGAAGCATAAGCATGTAATATTAAAAACGGATAACAAAGGCTTCTTCGCTTATTCTTTAGAAACCCTAAGCCAGTATTGGTACTCATTTAATAGGGTTAGTCTTGATCTTCACCATGATGAAAAACCTATTGAGAATATTATGACTAATTACGAAAAACAATACTTTAAAGAAGGTAGACCTATTTATTACGTTGATGCTAAATATGAAGATTAAACAACCTAAACTAAAAAAAGAACTATCTTCTGATATAAACTATGCCATAGAAAATAGTGAATTTACAGATACATATTTTGAACAGTTGCCAGTAAATGAAATAAGAGATATCACCTTTGACGGATGTGTATTCAAAAAAATAGATTTTACTAAGATAGACATTAAGGAGATAACTCTTACTGACTGCATATTTGATAACTGTGACTTATCTAACAAGTGCTTTGATAAAATGTTTATAACAAGATGTGAATTTATAAACACTAAAATGGTTGGAACTAGTTTTATTGAAAGCACTTTAAAAGATGTTAAGTTCTCATTAGTAAAAGCTGATTATATCAATTTTAGCAGTTCTAGATTAAACAATGTTTTATTTGAAGAAACTAATTTAAGTTATAGCTATTTTAGTGAAAGTGAAATGAAAAATGTCTACTTTGATAAAGCTAATCTAACAAGAACCTGTGCTTACAAAGTTATTCATAATGAATTAGACTTATCAAATAGCATACTTGATGGTATTATCATCGATACATCATTTTTAAAAGATATAACAATAAGTCCTTTTCAAGCAGCAGATTTAATCAGTTTATTTGGAGTTAATATAAGAGGTGGGTATGGAGATAACTAAATTTAAAAAAATAAAAGGCAATCAATATGAAATAATACTTGATAACGGACTATCATTTAAACTATATGATGACGTTATCGTAAAATACAACCTGCTAGTTAATAAAAGATTTGATGATAAGTTTTTCACAGAAATAACTAACTATAACGATTCACTAGATGCCTACTACACATGCATTAAATACTTAAATACCAAAATGCGTAGTGAAGTAGAGCTTAGAAAATATCTAGACAAAAAAAATATCAGTAAAGAAGTTACTGAAAAAACAATTGAAAGACTTAAAAAAAGTGGCTACCTAAATAGAGAGTTATATATTAAAAGTTATATTGCTGATACCTATAACTTTAGTAACAATGGACCAGTTAAAATAATGAAAAGTCTAAATGCTTTAGGTTTTACTGAAGATGAAATCAAACCTTTTCTGGATTTAGATTTCGAATCAAAAGCAATTAAATTAATTGATAAAAAACTTAAAAGTAATAAACTTAGCACAAATAATTTTAAAATGCATACTAGTATTTACTTAGTTAATTTAGGATATCCAAAAGAAACTTTCAGTGATTATTTAATGAGTGTCCAAGTTAGTGATACTGGTAATTTAGAAAAAGATTATAACGCACTCGTTAGAAAATATTCTAAAAAATATAGTGGTGATAAACTTAAGTATTTTATAAAAAGCAAACTATATCAAAAGGGATACAATTTAGACAAGATTGGAGAGATAATAAATGACTAAAGAAGAAAAGAAAAAACTATTTAAAGAATTCGAAAGCGATAAAAAAGCATCTTTAATTTATTTTAAAGCCCATAAGATATATCTACTATGTTTTATTGGAATAGTATATGCAATTGTAGCAACTGCCTTTGATATAATTAAAGGCGTTAAATATTATGCTTACTTAATGGATGCTTTCTTATTTATATTTTGTATTATATTTGGTCTTAAAATGAGTAAGTTTAAAAAGAATGAATTTAATAAGTATTTAAAAAAACACACTAGCAATAATTAATGTGTTTTTTTCTGCACCATAAATGCATATTTCTGCACCATTTTAAACTGAAGTGATGCAGAATAACTATTTTATTTTGTTATAGATTTCATCGATATCCATTAAATCTTGATGTTTTTTATATGCAGGTATTAAATGTAAATGATAATGTTTTACTTCTTGAGTAAGCCCATAATTTACTACCATAACTAAACCATCTGGTTCTAGTCCTTTATAAAGTTTCTTTTTAACTATTTTAGCAGCATCATTAATATGTCCTAGAGTTTCATTATCCATTTCGGTAAAATCAGTAACATGCTTTTTAGGTATAACTAAAACATGACCATTACTAGTTGGATTAATATCCATTATTGCTTTAACATACTCATTTTCATATATAGTTTTAGATGGAATCTCGCCACTTATAATTTTACAAAATAAACAATCCATTTTTAATCACCTACAAATAATATAACATAAACAGCATTCTTTTAACATATTTTATTGATTAAATAAATTATTAAATGTTATAATTAAGTTAATGTAGGAGGCTTTTATGAAGAAGTTATTATTATTTATTACAATATTATTACTAGTAAGTGGTTGCTCTAAAAATAGCAATGAACTTATCATGGTTACTGAGGCAGGATTTGCCCCATACGAATACTACAAAGACGGAGAAATTGTTGGCGTAGACGTTGACATAGCTAATGAAATTGCCAAAGAACTAGGCAAAAAACTTGTTATTAAAGATATAGCATTTGATTCAATTGTTAATGAAGTAAAAACTGGTAAGGCTGATTTTGGTGCTGCCGGAATTAGTTACAGTGAGGAAAGAGCAGAAAATGTTGATTTTTCAAATGATTATTCTGTTTCTAGACAAGTTGCTGTAGTTAGAGAAAATACTTATAAAACCATTAATGAAATCAAAAACAAAAAAATTGCTGTTCAGTTAGGAAGTATAGGTGATACATACGTAAGCAAAAACTTTAAAGATGCCGAAGTTGTAAGACAGAAAAAATACCTAGCTGCAGCCGAAGACCTAAAAGCAAGTAAAGTTGATGCAATTGTAATGGACGAACTACCAGCAAAACAAATAATTGCAAACAACCAAGGCTTAGTAATAATAGATGAAGAAATAACCAGTGACAGTTATGGCATGATTGTCAAAAAAGGAAATAAAGAACTACTTGATTCAATTAACAAAGTAATAGGTAAACTTAAAAGTGAAGGCAAAATAGACGAATTTGTCCTTAATCACACGGAGGAATAATGGACAAACTCAGTAACAACTTATACAAAACATTTATTTATGATGACAGATACAAATATATTTTAGAGGGTTTAGGTAACACTTTAATAATAGCTTTCTTTGCTGTAATCATCGGTGTTGCTCTAGGAATGATAATTTCTCTTATCAGAAACAACTACGAAGTAAATGGCAAAGGCAAGATAAGCAACTTTATAGCTAAAAGCTACGTAACAATTATAAGAGGAACTCCCGTAATTCTTCAGTTAATGATAATCTACTACGTAATCTTTAAAAGTAGTGACATTAATATTTTAATAGTTGGTATCCTAGCATTTGGCATTAACTCTGGTGCATACGTATCAGAAATCATTAGATCAGGCATCAATGCTATCGATAAAGGACAATTAGAAGCAGGACTTGCTCTAGGACTAAGTTACTCTAAAGTAATGAGACTTATTATAATGCCACAAGCTATAAAAAATATTCTTCCAGCCCTAGGCAATGAATTTATCACACTCTTAAAAGAAACAAGTGTAGGTGCATATATTGGCATTCTAGAACTAACCAAAGCAAGTGATATCATCGCTTCAAGAACCTATGACTATTTCTTTCCACTTATCGTAATTGCTTTAATCTACTTAGCTCTTACTTATTTCTTAAGCAAACTTGTTAATTCTCTAGAAAGGAAGATAGGTAATGTTAGAAGTTAAAAACATAACCAAAAGTTTTGGTAAAAATAAAGTACTTAATAAAATATCATTTAACGTTCAAAAAGGCGACATTATCTCAGTTATTGGTCCATCAGGGTCAGGTAAAAGTACTCTTTTAAGATGCATTAATCGTCTAGAAGAACCAAACACAGGGAAAATAATCTTTAATGGCGAAGAAATTACTAAAAAAAATATTACTAAAGTTAGAGAAAAAATAGGTATGGTATTTCAGCAGTTTAACTTATTTCCTAACATGACAGTTTTAGAAAATTTAATGTTAGCTCCGGTTACTCTCGGCAAACTAAACAAAGAAGATGCAAAAATTAAAGCAATTGACTTACTTGGCGATATTCATCTTCTAGATAAAAAAGATGCATACCCAGAAAGTTTATCAGGTGGTCAAAAACAAAGAGTAGCCATTGCTAGAACACTTATGATGGAACCTGACATAATTCTATTTGATGAACCAACAAGTGCATTAGACCCCGAAATGGTTAATGAAGTCTTAAACATGATTAGTGAGCTTGCCACTAGTGGTATCACCATGATTATTGTATCTCACGAAATGAACTTCATCAAAAAATGTGCAAACAGAGTTCTATTTCTAGAAAAAGGTAAAATTGAATTTGATGGTACGGTGGATGAAGTATTTAATAAAAAAGAAAATAAACGACTAAATGATTTTTTGAGTAGCATAATGCATTAAAAAAATTGAAAAGTTAAATTATAATTGTTATAATATTTATAGAATAGAAAGGAATATAGAAAATGAATGCAATTAATGTTAAAAGTGAAATAGGACCACTAAAAAAAGTCTTACTTCATAGGCCAGGAAATGAACTTTTAAATTTAACACCTGACTCACTTCAAAGACTTCTTTTTGATGACATTCCATTCTTACCGGAAGCTCAAAGAGAACACGATGAATTTGCACACATCCTAAAAGCAAACGGAGTAGAAGTTGTATATTTAGAAGACTTAATGGCTGATGTATTAAATATTAGTGAAGAAATTTTAGACAAGTTCATAAGACAGTTTATCTATGAAGCTGGCATTAGAACACCTAAATACAAAACATTAGTATTTGAATACCTAAAAAGTTTTAAGGATAAAAAAGAATTAGTTCTTAAAACAATGGCTGGAATAAGCATCGGAGAAATATCTCGTGCTAAAAGAGAGGTTGAAAAAAGTCTAGTTGACTTTGTAAGTGAAGAATCTGAATTCTTAGCTGACCCAATTCCAAACCTATACTTTACTAGAGACCCTTTTGCTAGTGCAGGTAATGGAGCAATCCTAAATAAAATGTACTCTGTAACAAGAAATAGAGAAACAATCTACGCAGAATACATCTTTGAATACCATCCTGACTTTGCTGGTAAAGTAAACAAACTATATGATAGATATTTACCATATCATATTGAAGGCGGAGACGTATTAAATATTAATAATCACATCCTAGCAGTTGGTATATCTCAAAGAACAGAAGCAGCAGCTATCGATGAACTAGCTAAAAACTGCTTCAAAAATCCAGAATGCAGTATCGATACAATTCTAGCATTCAAAATACCAGAATCTAGAGCATTTATGCATTTAGATACAGTATTTACTCAAATTGATTATGATAAATTCACATACCACCCAGGTATTATGGATACTTTAGAAGTATACGAAATTACTGAAGGAGACATTCCTGATAGTGACGAAGATCTAAACGTTGTAAAAGTAACTGGTTCTCTAGAAGAAATTTTAGAAAAATATCTAAAGAGAAAAGTAGAACTTATTCCATGTGCTGGTGGAGAAAGAGTATCAAGTGAAAGAGAGCAGTGGAATGACGGAACAAATACTCTAGCAATAGCTCCAGGTGTTGTTGTAGTTTATGACCGTAATAACATAACTAACAACATTTTAAGAGAACATGGTATTAAAGTTCTAGAAATGAGCAGTGCTGAACTATCACGTGGTAGAGGTGGCCCTAGATGTATGAGCATGCCACTATATAGAGAGGATATATAATGGATTTAACAGGAAGAAACTTTTTAACCCTTTTGGACTACACACCAGAAGAAATTAGATACTTACTAGATTTATCTAAAGACCTAAAAAACAAAAAGAAAAATGGTATAAGTCATAGATATCTAGAAGGAAAAAACATTGTCTTACTATTTGAGAAAACTTCAACTAGAACAAGATGCGCTTTTGAAGTGGCTGGTCTTGACTTAGGTATGGGAGTAACATATCTAGACCCAGGATCATCTCAAATGGGTAAGAAAGAAAGCATAGCTGATACTGCCAAAGTATTAGGTAGAATGTATGATGGTATCGAGTACCGTGGTTTTTCACAAAAAATAGTTGAAGAACTAGCTAATAATGCGGGAGTTCCAGTATGGAATGGCCTTACTACAGAATACCATCCAACTCAAATGCTTGCAGACATTCTTACAGTAGAAGAAAACTTTGGCCATTTAGATGGCATTAAGTTAGTCTTTATGGGTGATGCTAGAAACAACGTAGCAAACTCACTAATGGTCGTATGTGCCAAGATGGGAATGCACTTCGTAGCTTGCGCCCCTAAACACTTATGGCCAGAAGAAGAACTAATCAAAAAATGCGAGGCAATCGCAAACGAAACAGGTGCAAAACTTGAATTTGATGAAAACGTACTAACTGCAACAAAAGACGCAGATGTAATATACACAGATGTATGGGTATCTATGGGAGAAGATGCTAGTGTATGGGAAGAAAGAATCAAACTACTTTCACCATACCAAGTAAATAAAAGTGTTATGGCAAATGCAAACGAGAATGCAATATTCTTACACTGCTTACCATCATTTCACGATTTAAATACAACCATAGGTAAAGAGATCTTTGAAAAATATGGATTAAAAGAAATGGAAGTTACTGATGAAGTATTCTCTTCTAATCAATCAAAAGTATTTGATGAAGCTGAAAACAGACTTCATACAATCAAAGCTGTAGTATGTGCTACAATGAAAAAATAGGTTATAAGCATAAAGCTTAATAACAGTCTTCAGCCATAGAAGACTATAATAGTCAGTAAGGAGGAAATGTAAATGGCTAAAAAACGTGCAAAATCAATGCTATCTTCATATTCAATAATTATGCTTTTAATTATTGGACTAGGCATCTTGTCACATTTATTACCTAGTGCTACATTTGTTGGTGAAGAAATAGTAAACGGTAGTGGTACTGTTGGTGCTACTTTATCACAAATATTAAAAGCTCCTATTTTAGGATTTGAAAATGCAGTTGATGTTGCAATATTCATAATGATACTTGGAGGTTTCTTAAAAGTTATAGATAAAACTAAAGCTTTAGAAACTGGAATCAAGGTTTTGGTACAAAAATTAAAAGGAAAAGAGTTATGGCTAATCCCAATTCTAATGTTCATCTTCTCAGTATGTGGAACAACTTACGGAATGTTAGAAGAAACAGTAGGTTTCTATGTATTACTTGCCGCAACAATGTTTGCTGCTGGTATGGACCCACTTGTTGGTAGTGCAGTAATTCTTTTAGGAGCTGGTTCTGGAGTATTAGGCTCTACAATCAATCCATTTGCTACTGGAGTAGCATTAAGTGCACTTCCTGAAAGTGTAACTGTAAATCATGGTTTAGTAATATTTATTGCTGTTGTATTATGGCTAACAACTTATGCAATATCTACTGCTTTCGTACTTGCTTATGCAAGAAAAGTTAAAAATGATAAGGGTTCAACAATTCTATCATTAAGAGAACAACAAAAAGCTGAAAAAGCATTTAGTAAGTTTGCTAGTGACTCTAAAGAAAAAGCAAAACTTACTGGAAAACAAAAAGCAACTTTATGGTTATTTGCTTTAACATTTGTAATAATGATTATTGGATTCATTCCATGGGGAAGCTTTGATATCACATTCTTCAACGGATTTACTGGATGGCTTACTGGTGAAGCATTAGGTGACTGGTGGTTCTATGAATCAGCACTATGGTTCTTCATTATGAGTGTAATCATTTCTGTTGTAAATGGATATGGTGAAAAAGATTTTGTTGATACATTTGTAGATGGTGCAGATGACATGATTGGTGTTATCCTAGTAATTGCTGTAGCTAGAGGAGCAAGCGTTCTTATGGGACAAACTTACCTAGATAATTATATAATATATAATGCTAGTAATTTCTTATCTAAGTTACCAGAATTATTATTTGTACCACTTAACTATATTTTACATATAGTATTATCAATTTTGGTTCCATCATCTTCAGGACTAGCAACACTATCAACTCCAATTATTGCACCACTTGCAGCTAATTTAGGATATAGTACAGAAGTTGCTATAATGACAATGGTATCTGCTAATGGTTTAGTTAACTTAATTACACCAACATGCGGAGCCATCATGGGTGGCTTAGCACTTGCTAAAGTAGAGTATTCTACATGGTTCAAATTTGCTCTAAAAATAGTTATTACTATTGCTATAGCAAACATTCTAGTGCTTACATTCTTCTCATTATTTTAATGAAATATTAAGGGCTTAAAGCTCTTTTTATTTTGTAATAAATTATCAAACTTGTAGATTAAATTATATTGTGTTATTATATTTCTCACAGTTATGGGGGAAAAATGGAAAGAAATGAAAATTTAGAAATATGTAAAAATTGTGGTGGAATGTGCTGCAAAAAAAGTGGCTGTGACCTATGGATAGAAGACATAGAAGATAAAACTCAAAAAGGTATACTTGAACTCTTAGCTACTGAAAAATATTCTATAGTAGCTCTTATGAACTTTAAAAGAGTAAATGGTAAAATCTGTAATATGCCATTTTTATACTTAAGAGCAAGAAATCAAAATAGAGATATAGTAGACTTATTATCAATGAAAACTACATGCGTGAATTTAAGAGAAAATGGCTGTGAATTTTCATATGAAAATAGACCATCTGGAGGGAAAAACCTAACACCATCAGAAAGCGGAAACTGTGTCCCTAAAGAAAATCCACTTGAAAAAATCAAATTATGGGCACCATATCAAAATTTGCTTACAAAAATAGTGAAAAGATATACTGGTAAAAGCGTTGACAAGGTTGTAAGAGAAGATGCTATAAGATTAATTAAAGACATAGCTAGAAATAATATAAATGGTGTTTCTCCATTAGAATTAGCAGATATAAAAGGCATGTTACCAATGTTAGCACAATGTTATCCAGAAGAAGTACAAATTGCTCTTCAAAGTATCAAAAACGCACCTTTAAAATTTTAAATACAAACATAAAAGTTGTTCACTTAATTATCTAGGCTGTCTACTTTAAGCTTGCCAGTACAATACCAGTACAAATTTTACAGGCATAGAACAAAATTAGCCAAATATTAACTTGACATGGGGGGGGTGTATTATATACTTACTATAGAAAGATAGGGAGTATATATGAACCAAGAAGTTAATATTGATAATAAAAAGAAAAAACTAAAAATATATTATAGTCTGCTAATTACAGTAATCTGTATAATCGGTGTATCTTTTGCTTGGTTTAGATTATATTTAAGTCAAAGTGAAGACAACACTCTAGCATCAAGAACATGTTTTAGTACAACCTTAACTGAAGATACTTCTAAAATAGAACTAACAGATGCTTTTCCAATAACAGATAAAGATGGCCTTAAAGGGACACCATTTACTTTCACTCTAAAAAATAATTGTGATAGTTACGTGAAAGCATATATCACAATTAAAAGCACATATAGAGAAAGCACAGACTCATCATATCTAAAAGATAACTATATTAAAGTAAATATATCTCCCAAGGATACTACTAAAAATCCCTCAGTAATACTTGGAAGCCAAACATTAACAGATTTAGATAATAACAGTAAAGGATATATAATTGTAGATACTGGTTTAAATGCAAATGAGGAAAAGAGTTATGATTTAAGAATCTGGATGGATAGTGCAACTACTTTAGAACAAGGCCTAGACAAAATATGGGCAGGCAAGATTGTAGTAATAACTAGTGCAACTGATTTACCACCAGCACCAAATGGTTGGTATGAGGCATCGGACATTGCATTATTGGGTAATATAAGAAAAAATGAAAGTATAAGTATCCCAACTAGTAAACCCGGTTTTGAAAGTAGTTCCGGAACAATTGATGACATAAATAGTCTTACCGAAGAATTAATGCCAGATATGAAAGAAAGCTACGTTACATATGGAACTGGCTGGAAAGCAAACGGCACAAAATTTGACTTAACAGGTGTGTCAATGACCACTAATACTTATGAACAATCGTATAAAAATTTGGTTGGTAAATATCTTGTTTCATGTAACCCTTATCAAGCATTTTCGGGTAGTTCTGAAGAAATTTTAAATACTACAGAATTAGATAATATATGTTACGTAGAAAGTACAACAGGATCAAGTCTTACATACAAAATGTTAACTTCAAATAAAAATATAACAGAGTCAACTCTATCAAGTACCGAAGATGATTATGGTACATCTTATTATTATAGAGGTGCCGTTAAAGATAACTATCTTGAATTTGCAAATAAATGCTGGCGAATAGTAAGAATAGCAGGCGATGGCACTATAAAATTAGTTTTACATAACGACAACATTAATAATAAAGTAAACCCATGCTCAAAAGTAAATAATGATGAATCAGCAGCCTTTGCTCGTTATGACGGTACTAATTATACAAGTGCATATAATTCAAATGAGAATGACAATGCTTATGTTGGATTTATGTATGGAACAGCTGGCTCTTCAAGTTATGCAAGTACTCATGCTAATACAAATAAAAGTACAATTCTTACAAATCTAGAAACTTGGTATACAAATAATCTAGCATCTTATGCTGATAATATTGCAGATACCGTGTGGTGTAGCGACAAATCAGTTGTAACAGAAACGTCATTCAATCCATGGGATTCAAGTACGCCGGCAACTGGTTTAGGATATAAAACAAACAAAACATATTATAGTACTGCAAAAAGATTAGTATCACCGGAAGAAGGCGAGGCAGGTGGAACGGGTCCAAGTTTAAAGTGCAGTAATGAATTGAGTAAAATAACGAGCAAAATAGGACTATTATCAGCAGACGAAATAGTTTTTGCTGGATATATTCCATGGATTGCTAACTCAAGTTTATATCTACAAGAAAACGCTACCGAAAACTTCTGGTGGTCATTATCTCCAAATTTCTTTAATGATAACAGTGCAATAGTTTGGGGAGTAAATAAATACGCCGGACTTACTAATGATAGTGTTAGTAACGACGCTTCAATTAGACCATCGATAAGTTTAAAATCAGATGTCAATGTTACGGGCTCCGGGACTAGTGAAGACCCATATGTTGTAAATTAAAATATATAATATTATTCTAGGGCAGTTCTTGCATACGCAACTAGAAATTTTGTTGTTTTTTTGAATATTTTATGTTATTATATGTCCTGCTATTAAAGGGGATAACATGGAAAAAATAAAAATTTGGATATTTGTAAGAAGTGTGGATGATTTTGTTGCAAGAAAAGTGGCTGTGAGTGTGCTAGATGATATAGTGAATAAGTCACAAAATGGGATACTTTGATGTGCTTGGTACAGAGAGATATACAGGGAAGAGTGTTGATAAGGTTGTAAGAGATGATGTTGTTACTTTAATAAGGGATATTGCTAGTGGGAATATTAGATATATATCTCCTTTGGAACTTATTGATGTAAAAAGAATGCTTCCACTACTTGCTGAGTGTTATCCTGATGAGGTTAATATTGAATATAAGATAGCTAGAAAAGCATCTTTAAATAGTAAATAGTTATAGAAAGATATAGGGGGTTATATTATGGTTGAATTGCCAAAAAGAAGAAATGATAATGGAATAAGAGTATTTAAGAAAGATTATTCTTATAAAGAAATTTTAGAAAAAGAGATTCCTGAAAATGAAATTAATAGTGTGATTTTATCTACAGGTAATCTAGGATTAGATATGAGTAAACTTCTTAGATTAATTGATTTTAATGTTAAAATTAAGTGTTTAGATTTTGATAGTGTATTATTTTTAGATAGTATTTTAAATGGAAAAATTGATAATGAAGTTTTTTTAGTCGATGATGGTTTAAGATTACCAAGGGAATATATAGATTTAACTAGGTTAAAAAACATTAAACTACGCATTCCGCTTACATATTTATTATGGGGTGTGAAGTTTAATGAAAGTGTAGATACTTATTGCTTTAGAATTAAAAATCCTTTTGCTGGTTTTATGAATTATACTAGTTTAAATGGAAATACAAATATTACTCTAGAAGATTTAAAGAAAATAAGAAGTACACTTAATGTGTTATCTCGTTATAATATGAAAAGTGATGCTGAGAAGGTAATGCTTGTTTCAGATTATATTCAAAGTAGAACACAATTTGTTGAAGGAATTGAGAGTGAATCTTCAAGAGGTATATTTGTAACAACAACTTGTGATGGTGCGAAGTCAGGATTAGTAGAAACAGTTAATAATAATGGGTATGGTGTTTGCATGGGAATTGCTAACTTATCTACCTTGCTTTTAAATAATAATGAGTTTGATTGTGAAGTTGAATCGGTTTATGGTTCTAGTCATGTTTGGAATAAAGTATTAATTGATGGCAAGTATTATTATTTTGATAACACATGGAATATAACAAGAAGTAGTAATCCTGCAGATGATAGTTTAATTACTTTGTCATTTGAGAAGAAGTATTTATTACTTGGAGCACAAACACTTAATTCTTTAGGTCATCATGAACAAGTTACTATTGATGTTTATGGTAATGGGGTTATTTCAGAAGAAGATTATAGTAAGATAGTTAATTATGATTCTAAATTTAACTATAATCAAAAACCAATTTATAGTTCTTATAAGAAATAATATATTTAAAATATAGTGTATTTTTCCTAAAACTCGCATAGATTAAATTGAGGGGGAATATAGTATGGCTAGTCTTAAAGAGATTGTTACTAAGGCTGTAATTGGTAAGGCTAAGAAAAAGACTACTACTGATTTATCTTTTACTTCTGAACAAAAGATAGACAAAATACTTGGTTGCTGGATCATTAATCATCATTTTGAAGGTGAAAATGATAATGGCAAAGTTACTATTAGCGGTTCTTATGACGTTAACATTTGGTATTCTTATGATAATAATACTAAAACAAGTGTTATTGTTAAAACATTTAGTTATGATGATGAACTAAACATTAAATTAAAAAATCCAAGTAATGCTTCTGACATCATTGTTAGAGCACTTACTGCTCCTAATGTTAGTAAAGCAGAAGCAGTTGGCACCACCGTTAACTTAAAAGTTGAAAAAGAAATGGGTGCCGAAATAGTAGGGGATGCAAAAGTAAGAGTTAATGTTGAAGAAGACTATGACGATTACGACGATGAAGACGATATAGAAATAAATGAAGATTATTTAAACGATGTCAACCAAAAATAGTTGACATCTAATTTTTTTTCTGATAGACTACTTGTAGTTGAAGGAGGCATATATATGGCTGTTAAATTAAGATTAAAAAGAATGGGCGCTAAATCTAGACCATTTTATCGTATTGTAGCTGCTGACTCAAGAAGTCCTAGAGATGGAAGATTTATTGAAGTAGTTGGTACTTATCAACCAATTTATAAAGAAAATAATATAAATGTTGATGAAGAAAAAGCTATGAAGTGGTTAAACGATGGTGCTATTCCTACAGATACAGTAAAGAATATTTTACAAAAATCTGGAGTTTGGGCTAAGTTTAAAAATAAGAAGAGTGAGAAGTAGTTATGCACGAAGAGCTAATTAGTTTTACACAAAACTTAGTTAAAAGTATTTGCAAGGAACCAGATATGGTTAGTGTTCAAGAATTTAGTGGCGATGATGGAGAAATTATGCTTGAAATCATCGTTCATGAATCAGACATGGGAGCAGTAATTGGTAGATCTGGAAAAATGGCAAGTAGTATCAGAACTTTAGTTCAAGCTTATGCATATATTCATGAATTAAAGAGAGTAAAAATAAACATCGACTCATTTTAAGCCGATGTTTTTATTATAGGTTTATTACTAATTTCAAATTTATATGTATTTGAGTCTGTTAACATATCATAGATAAGTGATGCTGTTAGTTCATATTTTTGAGCTAAATCTGTATCACTTATTTTTCTTTGAACAAGTAAATCACTTTTAAGTGTTTTTAAATAATCTTTACCAGTTTTATCAAATCCAAGAATCTTAATATAACTTAAATTATAATTTTGTTTATCCTCTTTAGTTAATCCAATAAGTATGTGTATAAGCATTCTTCTAATTCGATTATAGGTATATCTTTTGCTTTTAACTTTCAAAACTAAATCATCAATATCTACAGCATTAATAATTTCTTTCTTTAGTTTATATTCAATTCCTTCATCAACTGTTAAATACTTTGATAAATCCTTATCTGTTAAAATTTTTACTTTAAGTAAATTAAATAATAAATCATCATTAATTCTTACAAAATTACTTACAGGTGTATATTTAGAAATATCTTCATTATTTTTAATTTTATCTCTAATATTAGAAGCACTAACAATCGTATCATTACTAACTTTATCATGAAAATCATTAGTTCTTTTAATTGTAACTGGTGTAATATTAAAATTATTTTTAATTATAGCTTTAATATATGAAATCCCAAGTAAATCATTTGGTGAAGAAACACTAGTATTAAGTGCTTTGGATAATGCAGTAGGATAATTAGTACCACTTTTTAATTCTGTTTTTAAAAGGTTATTAAAATTATCATTTAACTGACTCTTAGCAATTTCAGTTAAAAGCGAAACATCATTAGATTCACTACCAAAGACTATTTTATTGACACCTAAACTATTTAATATTTTGATCCCGCACTCAGCAAATGTATCAGCAGAATTACTTCCATAAATAAATGGTATCTCAACAACTAAATTAATTCCATAATCAAGCGCCATCTTAGTCTTTTCTTCCTTAGTCATAATACTAATCTCACCACGCTCTAAAAAATATCCATTTAAAGCTAAAATAATTATTGAATTAGGATAAAGTTCTTTAATCTTATTTATATGATAAATATGCCCATTATGAAAAGGATTATATTCAGTAATTACCCCAATTATATCCATAGGTCCTCCTTTGTTTTTTATTATAGCAAATTTTTAAAGGTTGTGATATGATTATTTTAGGGTGAAAACATGAAAAGAAGACTTAAAATATATTTTGTTCATAGTTTAAAGTACGATTATAACAATACACTATATAGAGATTTACTTACCGATACATTTTTAAATAAACACGAGTTAATGCTACCAATGAGCAATTCCTATAAAGAAAGATATGCTAAAGACTTAATAAGTAAAGCTGATTTAATTATCTGTGAAGTAAGCACACCATCTTTTACTGAAAAATTAGAACTAAAATGGGTTAGCAAAGTAAATACTCCAAAATTATATTTTTCTTTCAACAATGCAATACCAAACGCATTTAAGAAATATGTCCCTGAGATAGAATATACTAATAATGATGTAACTTACATTGACTTAATAAAAAACTTTGTTAATAAATACGCTGAAATAAGTGAAGAAGAAGCAAAAGATCCTACAGTCACATTAGGAAATTTAAATTAAATAAAAGGAGTGTAGTATGAAAGTAAACGATTTTAAATGTAAAAACTGCGGAGCTACGCTAGTTATTCCAAATAATGCTCGTAAAGTAGTATGCGGTTATTGTAACACTAGTTATGACATAGAAGATGCCTATAGCGAAGCATATAAATATCATAAAGGCATGATGGATGCAGCAACTGAAGGTTTTGAAAAACAATTTAAAATGTTTAATGACGTTGTTAATAAAAACCCAATGTTTAAATTTTCAAGGATAATTTTTATTATAGTTTTTGTAATTATAATTTTGGTATTCGCTTTCGTTATTGGCAACATTATCACAAATTTTTAAATAAAAAAGAACTTGTATAAAATAAGCTCTTTGTAGTATAATCAATTTAGGAAGAGCACTAACCCCTGAAAGTTAGACTTCTCCAATTGTTATTTGGTTTGAAGCTACTTAAACAAGGCGTGTTAGTAGCTTCTTTTTTTTATCTAAAAATTATAACTATAACTTTTAAAATAATTAAAAGGATGATTATGGACATTAACTTATCTAATATAGATCTAAATTGTTTCATACACATCACTCCCTTCTAAAAAGAGGGGAGAAGCCTAACATAGTACTCTTCAAATGGGTATATTATCATAAAAACAAAACACACGCAAGCTCTTTATTTATACCGGTTTGCAGACATTTAATATCTGCAATTTTTAAATAAAAAAGAACTTGTATAAAATAAGCTCTTTGTAGTATAATTAATTTAGGAAGAGTACTAACCCCTGAAAGTTAGACTTCTCCAGAGTTTATCTTTTGAAGCTACTTAAACAAGGTTCTAAATGTTAGGTAGCTTCTTTTTTTTATCTAAAAATTATAACTATAACTTTTAAAATAATTAAAAGGATGATTATGGACATTAACTTATCTAATACAGATTTAAATTGTTTCATACGCATCACTCCCTTCTAAAATGAGGGGAGAAGCCTAACATAGCACTCTTCAAATGGGTATATTATCATAAAAACAAAACACACGCAAGCTCTTTATTTATGCTACTTTGCAGACTTTCGATATCTGCAAATTTTCATAGGCTTTACTTTTTGACTTTAATTGTGTTATAATATGTTTGCAGATTTAAGTGGGACAGAAAATTCCCACTTTTATTTATATAGGAGGTTTATGCAAAGCACGATTAAAAAGATTAAAGAAATTGTAACCGAAGCTATGAACAAAGAAGATATCATTGTTTGCAGTGTAAGCTACGAAAAAGAGAACAACTATAATTTTTTAAAGATTGTTCTAGACAAAGTAAATGGTATTGATTTAGATACTATTGTTAAGGCCACTAATATTATAAATCCACTACTTGATGAGTATGATTTAATTAGTGAAGAATATGTATTAGATATTTCTAGTAAGGAGAGAGGTTAAAGTGAACGGGAAAGAATTTATCAAAGCAGTTAAAAATATTACTGCAGAAAAAGGTATTAGTGAAGATATAGTTTTTGAAGCTATGGAACAAGCACTAATTACTGCATACAAAAAGAATTTTGATTCTAAAACAAATGTTAAAGTAACAATTAATCGTGAAACTGGTGATATTAAAGTTTACTCATATTTAGTTGTTGTTGACGATTATATTGAAGGTGATGAAATAGTTGACGAAGAAGGTAACATCACTTACACAGAACCTGAAATTAATGAAGATGCACAAATTCTTTTAGAAGACGCTGAAAAAATAGTTCCAGGAATTAAAGTTGGAGAAACAATTGAAGAAGAAGTAACTCCTCATGATTTTGGTAGAGTTGCAGCTTCAACTGCTAAACAAGTTTTAACACAAAAAATAAGAGAAGCAGAAAGAAATAGCATCATCGAAGAATTCAGCAATAAACAAGACGAATTAATGGTTGGTATGCTTGCCATGGAAGACAATAAAAACTATTATGTTGATCTAGGTAGAACAAGAGGAATCCTACCAAAGAGTGAAATGATCCCAGGCGAGACAGTTAAAATGGGAAGCAGTATCAAAGTATATATTGAAAAAATTGAAGCTACTTCAAAAGGACCACTTATTTTATGTTCAAGAAAAAATAATGGTTTTGTTAAAAGATTATTTGAAAGTGAAATACCAGAATTTAAAGATGGTACTTTAGTACTTTATAACGTTGCTAGAGAACCAGGTGTAAGAAGCAAAGTTGCCGTTTACTCTACAGACGAAAGAGTAGAAGCAATTGGCACTTGTATTGGTGAAAGAGGCTCTAGAATTGCTAGTATTTTAGCAGAGCTTAATGGTGAAAAAGTTGATTTAATTAAATATGATGAAGACGAAAGCACATTTATTGCAAATGCATTAAGTCCAGCTAAAAACGTTATTGTTAATATCATTGATAATACAAAAAATAGAGAAGCTTTAGCAATCGTAAATGATGAAAACCTATCTTTAGCTATTGGTAAGAAAGGAATAAACATTAAGCTAGCTAGTAAACTAACTAGATTCAGAATTAATGTTAAAACACTTGCTCAAATAACAGAAGAAGGTAATGAAAATTGAAAAAGATACCAATGAGAATGTGTGTGGTAACTAGAGAAAAGATGCCTAAAAAGGATTTAATTAGAGTAGTATATTTTAATGATACCTTTACAGTTGATAAAAGTGGAAAACTTAATGGCAAAGGTTGCTATCTAAAAAAAGACATAAATATTATAGATACTGCACAAAAGAAAAAAATACTTGATAATGTTTTTGAAAAAAGCGTTCCGGATGAAATATATGATGAGTTAAGAAGTTCAATATAGAAATAGAAGGAGGCTCTTATGAGTATAAAAGAATATGCTGACAGTATGAATTGTACTGTTCAAGAAATACTAAATAAGTGTAGAGAATTAGGGATAAAGGCTAGTGATAAAGATTCTTTCTTAGAAGATGATGATATTATTGTTTTAGATAATGCAATTAATATTATATCTACTAACACAGAATCAACATTTGAAGATAATGATGCTTTAGATGAAGCTGTTGAAAATATTTTAGGTGAAGAAATTAATTCTAAACCTATTATTAAAAAAGAAAAATTAAAGAAAAAAGGTAACAATTTCAGTAATAAAGATAGTGATTATTTAAATAAAAAGAAAGCTATGTACAAAAATAAAACTAAACTTAAGAGTAATGATGCAGGTGATGATTCAATCATTCTTTACGAAGAAGGTGAAACAGTTTCAAGTCTAGCAAATAAACTTGGAATTAGTGCACCAGATATCATTAAGAAACTTATTAGTTTAGGTTTAATGATGAATTTAAATCAAGTAATTTCATTTGAAAATGCTGAAATAGTTGTTCTTGATTATGGAAAAACATTAAAGAAAAGTGAAACTAGAGATATTTCTAATTTTGAAGAATATGAAGTTATTGATGATGAGGCAGATTTAGTCTTAAGACCTCCAGTTATTACAGTTATGGGTCATGTCGACCACGGTAAAACGACTCTTTTAGACTACATTAGAAAAAGCCATGTTGCTGCTGGCGAAGCTGGTGGAATAACTCAAGCAATCGGTGCTTACCAAATTGATTATAATGGTTCAAAAATAACTTTTATTGATACTCCAGGACATGCTGCCTTTACTGCTATGCGTGCAAGAGGAGCAAGTGTAACTGATATAGTTATAATTGTAGTAGCAGCTGATGATGGTGTAATGCCTCAAACTAAAGAAGCAGTTGACCATGCTGTTAGTGCTGGCGTTCCAATCGTAGTAGCAGTAAATAAAATGGATAAGCCTAGTGCAAATCCAGATAGAATTATGCAAGAAATGGCTGAACTTAATTTAACACCAGAAGCATGGGGAGGAAATACTCCATTTGTAAATATAAGCGCTGTTACTGGTTCTGGAATTGACACTCTACTTGATACAGTTCTTGCTATTGCCGAAGTTAGTGAACTTAAAGCAAATCCTAACAGATATGCAATCGGTACAGTAATTGAAACTCGCGCAGATAAAGCACTAGGAAGTGTAGCAAGTATTCTTATTCAAAATGGTACATTAAGACTTGGTGACCCAATCGTAGCTGGTACAGTATATGGAAGAATTCGTACATTAAAAAATGATCAAGGCATTAACATTATATCAGCAGGACCAAGCACCCCAGTTGAAATCACCGGTTTAAACGGTAGTCCAGCTGCAGGTGATAAATTCATGGCTTTCGAAAGTGAAAAAGAAGCAAAAGAAATCGCTGAAAAAAGAGAAATTGAAGCAAAAAACCAAAAACAGAAAAAAGAAGTAGTTTCATTTGATGACTTATTTAACAAAATTAAAGGTGGAGCTAAAGAAATTAAAGTTGTTCTTAAATGTGACGTTAAAGGTTCAGAAGAAGCAGTTAAAAGTGCTTTAGAAAAACTAAGTACAGACGAAGTTAAAATAAAAGTAATTAGATCTGGTATCGGTGGTATTACTGAAAGCGATGTTATCCTAGCAAATGCTAGTGACGCAGTTGTTATCGGATTTAATGTTGTACCATCAAATATAACTAAAGACGTAGCAAAAGAGTATGGCGTAGAAATAAGACTATACCAAATAATTTATAAATTAGTTGAAGAAATGGAACTAGCAATGAAAGGTATGCTTGATCCAGAATACGAAGAAAAAGTTCTAGGAACGGCGGCAATTAAACGTATGTTTAAATTCAGTAAAGTTGGTTCTATAGCAGGTTGCATCGTTACTAGTGGCATTATAAAAAATAAAGCTCAAGTTAGAGTAATCCGTGATGGTGTAATTATTTATGATGGTGTTATTGCATCACTTCAAAGAGAAAAAGACACTGTAAAAGAAGTCAAAAATGGTCTTGAATGTGGTATTACAATTGAAAACTTTAATGACCTAAAAGAAGGCGACATCTTTGAAGTATATGAAAATGTTGAGGTAAAAAGATGAGTAGTATAAAAATACAAAGAATTTCTTCAGAATTATTAAGACATTTATCAAATATTATTTTTGAAGAAGTAGACAATGAAATGTTAAAAAGTGTAACACTAATGGAAGCAAGAGTTACAAGTGATTTATCAATGGCAAGAGTTTATTATACGTACATTGGTGACTATGATAGAAAAGAAATGGCCGATGAACTAAAAAAAGCAAGCCCATTTTTAAGAAGTGAACTAGCTAAAAGAATGGATTTAAGAAATACACCGGAGCTTAGATTTGAGTTTGATGAATCAACTTTATACGGCGAACACATTGATGAAATCTTGCAAGAAATTCATAGTGAAAACCATGAATAAGAAAGGATAGGGGTTTAAATGATAGTTGTAAGAAATATAACTGACAAAATGCATGAAGCAGAATTAAAAGATTTAATTTATGAATATTATGATGATACTTATGGTGGCATCTTTAGTAAGATTCCTTTTAAAAAAGTACGTGATTATTTTACCGGAAACCAAGCATTTGCTAATGAAGATTTAAAAGATTTATATGATCAAAATACAAACTCTAAAGCAGTTGGACTTTATGAAGATGGCACACTAATTGGTTTTGCTTGCATTCATGTTCATGATGGTAACGGAGAACTATATAACCTATATATTAAACCAGAATTCAGAGATAAATTTATATCAGAATATGAATCAGGAAGACTAACAACAGACCTAATGACTAGTCTAATAAACGAATTTGAATCTAGTGGTGCTGGTGAAATAGTTGTATCTGCTCCCTATACTAAAGAATTTATGCTTAAATTATTTGAAGATATGGGCTTCAATTTAGAAACAGTTACAAGCGAAGAAGCAATTTATTCTAAAAACATCGAAGGAAAAAAAGATGAATGGGGTAATCGTAGTAAATAAACCAAAAGGTATCACTAGTAGAGACGTTGTAAATAAACTTGTTAAAATATTTAATACAAAAAGCATTGGACACATCGGAACACTTGATCCACTTGCGACAGGTGTTCTTGTATGTTTAATTGGTAAATATACTAAACTTGGAAGTATTATGGTTAATCATGATAAAGAATACATTGCAACATTTAAATTAAATATTCTAACTGATACTTTAGATATTGAAGGAAGTACTTTAAAAACAGACAATAAAAAAATAAGTTTAGCAGCAATGCAGGGCGCCATAAGACACTTTAACGGGCTCACTTACATGCAAGAAGTACCAATTTATTCAGCAGTTAAAGTTAACGGTAAAAAACTTTATGACTACGCTAGAAATAATGAAAAAGTTACCTTACCAAAAAAGGAAGTAACTATTAATAAACTAGAACTTGTCTCATTTGCTGATGAAGTAAAAATAAAGTGTGAAGTATCAAAAGGAACTTACATAAGGGCTCTTATAAGAGATATCTGTGCATATCTTGGTACTTATGGAGTAATGACAGATTTAGTTAGAACAAGACTAGGAGATTATAATATAAAGGGTGCATGCACATTAGAAGAAATAGAAAATGGTAACTATAAGCTTTTCAGCTTAGAAGACATATTTGATTTAGACGTTAAACACATTACAGATAAAAATCATAACCAAATCTACAATGGAAATATAGTAAAAGATAAAAATAGTAATTATATCTTATATAAAGATGGTGATAAAAATATTGCTTTTTATACCCGAATGAGTGAAGAAGAACTAAAGCCTTTAATTATGTTTTAGTTTTTTTATGCAAAAATTGTTAAAATAAAAAAGGAAATAACACTTCTTCTTACAACAATAAATAATAGAAGGAGGAAAATATGGATAAGAAAAAAATATTTTTAATTTCAGGAGGGGTTCTTTTATTAACCATCTTCGTCGCAGTTTATTACATACTAAGTCCTAAAGAAGAAATATTTGATAATATAACAGATAACTCGCTAAATACAACTAAAGTAACCACTAACAACATTAAAGAAGAAAAAATATATGTAGATGTTAAAGGAGCTGTTAAAAAACCTGGAGTTTATGAGATGAACTCTAGTGATCATGTAATTGACGCAATAAAGATGGCTGGTGGACTTAAAAGTAATGCAAGCACTAACAACATAAATCTATCAAAATTAGTAAGCAACGAAATGGTTATTTACGTATTTACTAAAAATGAAATAACAACTAAAGCAGTAAATAATGTGCCTTGTAAATGTGAGACAATAACAGTTAATAACTGCACTGATAATAATGCAACTATTGTTAATAAGGAAAGCACTGATAATAATATTAGTGATAAGGTAAATATTAATAAAGCAAGCAAAGAAGAATTAATGAAAATAAAAGGCTTAGGTGAAAGTAAAGCATATGCCATAATAACTCATCGTGAAACTAATGGAAATTTTAAAACTATCGAAGATATTAAAAATGTTTCTGGTATAGGAGAGGCATTATTTGATAAGATTAAAGACTTTATTACAATATAATTATATTTATTTAGTTTTAGTTATTTTAATTTTGTGTTTAACTCTCATCAGAAATTCTTTTCAAAATAAATCAAAGTATAATGGTAATGAAACAGTATTTGCTGGCATAATAGATGAAATTAAGAAAAAAGATGATTATTACAAGATTACAATAAAATCTAAAGAAAAGCTAATTAGCTCATATTATAGTAAAGAAAATATTAATATATCTCTGGGAGATAAAATAGTTTTTACAGGTACTTTAAATAAGCCCAAAAATAATACAATACCAAATACGTTTAATTATAAAAAAAATTTATATAATCATCACGTACATTATTTAGTTAAAATAAATGAAATTAAAAGTATTAATAAAAATAATAATATAAAATACAAGGTTAAAAATTATATCATTAAAAGAAGTGAAAAATTTAAATTTAGTGATTACTTTAAAGCCTTTTTAATAGGTGATAAAAGTGAAATGGATGATTATAGTTTATTTCAAAAGAATGGTGTAAGTCATTTATTTGCAATTAGCGGAATGCATTTAAGTTTACTTTCCGGAATAATTTTATTTATTTTTAAGAAAAGCAGGTTTAAAGAGATACTAGCATGTATTTTTTTAATTATGTTTAGTATGATAACTAATTATTCAGCAAGCATTTATAGAAGTCTTTTATTATTTATTTTTTTAGCTATAAATAAAAAACTAGATTTAAGAATAAGTACAATAAATATTCTTTTAATAGTTGTTTGCACGTTACTTATCTATAACCCATTAATTATATACGATATGGGATTCTTATACTCAGTAAGTGTTAGTTTAGGTCTTATTCTTTTTAATAAATATATGAAGAAAAATTATTTTACTAATATGCTTTTTACTAGTATTATTGCCTTTTTATTTAGTTTACCAATAACTCTTTATCATAATTATGAAATTAATCTAATGCAGATTATAAATAATGTTATTATTGTTCCTTTAGTAAGTGTAGTTATCTATCCTCTTACTATTTTAACATTTATATTTAGTTTTTTAGAACCAATCTTAAATATACTTATAGAAATTCTTAAATTTATAAGTAACTATTTAATATCAGTTAATATTATTATTCCAAAAGTAAATATTATCTTTTACTTTATTTATTATATATTTTTATTTATGTTTTTAAAGACAAATCGTAAGATATTTATATTACTCATATTTATTTACACTCTTTGTTTAAAAGTAAAACCTTTATTAGATTTTAATACTTATGTTTATTATTTAGACGTTGGTCAAGGAGACAGTTCTTTAATTTATAATAAAAGTAAGATTATACTTATTGATACTGGCGGTAAGGAAAATATAAAAGTTAGTGATAATACCATAAAATTTTTAAAGAGTATTGGTAAAAGTAAGATAGATTATCTGGTGTTAAGTCACGGAGATTTTGATCATATGGGAGATGCAATAAACTTAATAGAGAATTTTAAAGTTAAAAAAGTTTTTTTTAACTGTGGTCAGATGAATAATTTAGAAGATGAACTAATTAATTTATTGAAGAAAAAGAATATTAAATACTATACCTGTATAAATAAGATTAATGATAATATTAAGTTTTTAAATACTAGTCTTTATAATAATGAAAATGACAACTCTAGTGTTATTTATTATAAATTTAATAACTATAAATTCCTTTTTATGGGTGATGCTGGAACAAAAAGAGAAAAAGAAATATTAGATAAATATAACCTAGATAATATAGACTTTTTAAAAGTAGGACATCATGGTTCAAATACAAGCACTAGTAAAGAGTTTATAAATGGAATAAACCCAAAATATTCAATCATTAGTGTTGGCACAAATAATAAATACGGTCATCCTAAAGAAGAAGTGTTAAAAACATTAAATAATAGCAAAATTTATAGAACGGATAAAGATGGCAGTATTATGATTAGGATAAAAAATAATAAATTAAAAATAGAGATTTGCAGTCCTTAAAAAGGAGTAAAAATGGATGATAAATATTATATTGAATTAAAAGAAAAAGCTTTAAAGGTAGAAATATATGATAGAACTAAAGATTATGCAAAAGATAAAAATAAAGTAAGTGCATATTTTGAAATGGGAGAACTTTTAAGTAAAGCTGGAAAAGAATATGGTAAGAATGTAATTAATAATTATTCTGAAAAACTTATGATTGAAGTAGGAAAAAAGTATAATTATAGAACTTTATATAGAATGAGAAAATTTTATGAAATATTTAGTAATGGAAAATTGACCACAATGTGGTCAAAATTAAGTTGGAGTCATTATCGTGAAGTTTTATCACTTAAAAATATAAATGAAATAATATATTATTTAAATGAGTGTGAAAATAAAAATTTAACACAAAGACAATTACATGAATTGATAAAACATGGTTTCTATAATAGACTAAGCTATGAAACAAAAACTAAACTTCTCGAATCAAAAGTGCTGAAAGTAGACGATTTAATTCCTAATCCAATTGTTATAAAAACAAGTTCATTGAAAGCGGAATTAACTGAATATGCGTTAAAATAATTATTATTAAATAATTTAGATAACTTTTTAAGACAGTTAGGGATTGGTTTCACATATGTTGGCAATGAGTATAAAATTAAAATGAATGATAGATATAATTATATTGACCTGCTTTTATATAATATTAAATACAAATGCTATGTGGTTGCTCATTAAAAGTTACTGAGCTTAAGAAAGAACAAACTGGGCAAATCATGATTTATATGAATTATATTGATAAGAACATTAAAACAATAGAGAAAAATAATACAGCGGGTATTATTATTTGTAAGCAAGATAATAAGTACGTGATTAAATATTGTTCTGATAAAAGGACAATTGCTAGAAAATATAAGTTAATATAATATTATAAAATAAAAAATTTAAAGTAAGAAATTTAATAAATGTTATGTGAAGCCTGATACAATTATAATGATATGCAACTTACATATATAAAAAATACCAAAAAAATTTGTGGTTGTGTGTTATAATGAAAATGGTGATACTATGGAAAACCAAAAACAAATTATAATGTTACAGCATTTTTTTGAAGCAGACATGAGAATGAAAAAAGAAATGCTTAAGACTGCTCCACCAGATGATAGTGGATTTATTGACCAAGATAGTTTAATTAAATATACAGATGCAGTAGAAGATTTTTTAATTTATACCTTCAGCGAATTAAAATGCATCGCACTTGACTTGTTTGGGGATAAGTCTATTGCTCTAAATAAAATAACTGAACTAGAGAAGAAAACAAAAAAAGATTTTTACAAATGCGGTCTAGATATTCAAAGACTAAGAAACTTTTACAAATCTAATATAAGTGACATGGACCCTGACTTTATTAATCTTGTTAAGGATACTTGCCAGGGATATACAACAATTGGTGATATTTCAGCACTCAAATATTGTAGAACCCTAAACGAAGCATTACATTTTTTCCATTCATATATTATGAATAATGAAGTTATTTTACAATCTATTCCTGAAACAATAAGTAAAGAAAACATCAATGGTGAGTTAATATGTTTACGAGGTACAAAAAACGAATTTTTTGAAAGTGTTTATTCTAAATTTCCAACCTCTTTAAATGTTGGCTTCACTGATTTAGTCATTATTAATGAAAGAAAAATGCTTATAATGGTTAGGGATAGGGGACACGCCTTAACAATTGAGATAACAATAAATAATAATACTGCTAGGATAGAATATTTTATACCTAAAATATGCAATATCGACATGGTAAATGCACTTCCTGGTATTAATAAAGTGGGTGATAATAGTATAGGTGCAACAGGCATCGTCGAAGTCCCAGCAGCTAAACTACCAGAATTCTTATTTTATTTTATTGAAAAAGTTCCAACTGATAGTGATGCATTTAATAAAAGCACAATTGAAAAACAGATATAGGCTAATTAATTATTCTTATATTTACATTATTTAATATAATATATTGTACACTTTAGAGTGTTTAGATAGATGGAGAGTAAGTTTTTACTCTCTTTTATGTAAAAACTTGTTGATTTTAAGACCAATATATAATATAATGTTTAAGGAAGTTTTATCTTAGTTTTAATTTTCTTCCAAATTATAACTAGGGTATAACCGATTCATTAGAAAGGAAGATGAAAGATGGCTGTATCTAAAGAGAGAAAAGCTGAGTTAGTTAAAGAATTTGGTAAGGATGCTAAAAACACTGGTAGTACAGAAGTTCAAATCGCAATTCTTACAGACGAAATTAATAATCTAACTGAACATTTAAAAGAAAACAAACATGATTATCATTCAAAAAGAGGTCTTTTAATGAAAGTTGGAAAAAGACGTAGCTTATTAGATTACTTAAAGAAAACTAATGTTGTTAGTTATCGTGAAGTAATTAAGAAATTAAATTTAAGAAAATAGGGCACTTTATTTTTAGTGTCTTTTTTATATTTGTGAGAGGATGATGTTAGTGAAAAAAGAATTTAGTTTTGATTTTTTAGGAAGAAAAATTGTTGTCGAAGTAGGAGAACTAGCTAAACAAGCTAATGGTGCTGTTTTAGTAAGATACGGAGACACTGTAGTATTATCAGCTAGTGTTATGAGTGACAACGTTGGTACTGGCGACTTCTTTCCGCTTACTGTAGTTTATAATGAAAAATTATATTCTGTAGGTAAGATACCAGGCGGATTTATAAAAAGAGAAGGAAGACCTAGTGAATCAGCAACCCTTGCTGCTAGATTAATTGATAGACCAATTAGACCAATGTTTGACGAAAACTTCAGAAATGAAGTCCAAGTAATAAATACAATTTTATCTGTTGATCCAAACAACTCACCAGAAATTACTGCATTATTTGCATCAAGTTTAGCATTAGGTGTATCTGATATTCCATTTGATGGCCCAGTAGCTGGTGTTATTGTTGGTAAGATTGGTAAGAAATTTATTATCAACCCAACTGGTGAAGAGTTAGATGCTTGCTCACTTACTGTAACTGTTGCTGGTACTAAAAATGATATTTGTATGATTGAAGCTGGAGCACATGAAGCTAGTGAAAGTGATATGCTTGATGCTTTAATGTTTGGCCAAAAACATATTAAAGAATTATGCGAATTCCAAGAAAGTATTATTGAAGTAGTTGGTAAAGAAAAGAAGAAAGTAGAGCTTGCTAGTATCCCAGAAGATTTAGAAAAAGAAATCAAAGAATACGCAGAAGGCGATATGCTTGCTGCTGTTCAAATTAAAGATAAGCTTGCTTCTTATGCTAAGATTGACGAAGTTAAAGAAAACACAGTTGCTCATTTTATAGAGAAATACCCAGAAGATGAGAGCATTGAAAAAATAGCTAAAAAAGTAGTAGATACTATTGAGGGAGAAGTTGTTCGTGATTTAATTACTAATAAGCACGTTAGACCAGATGGAAGAGCACTAGATGAGATTAGACCACTATCTGCCTATATTGATTTACTTCCAAGAACTCATGGCTCTGCAGTATTTACCAGAGGTCAAACACAGGCCCTAGCAACAACTACATTAGGAGCTATTGGTGAGCATCAAATCTTAGATGGTCTTGGTTTAGAAGATTCTAAAAGATTTATGTTACACTATAATTTTCCTAACTTTAGTGTTGGTGAAACTGGTAGATATGGTTCACCAGGAAGAAGAGAAATTGGTCATGGTGCCTTAGGAGAAAGAGCTTTACTACAAGTAATCCCATCCGAAGAAGAATTTCCTTACACAATTAGAGTTGTATCTGAAATTTTAGAAAGCAATGGTTCATCAAGCCAAGCTAGTATCTGTGCTGGATGCTTAAGTTTAATGGCTGCAGGTGTTCCAATTAAAGCACCAGTAGCTGGTATTGCAATGGGACTTATCACCAAAGGTAAAAAATATACTATTTTAACTGATATTCAAGGTATTGAAGATCATATGGGAGATATGGACTTTAAAGTAGCTGGTACTAGAAGTGGCATTACAGCTTTGCAAATGGATATTAAAATTAAAGGCGTTACTAAAGCAATTCTTAAAGAAGCCTTAGCTCAAGCTAAAAAAGCTCGTATGGAAATATTGGATGTTATGGAAGGTGTTATTGCAAGACCTAGAACTGAACTAAGTCAATATGCACCAAAGATTGAAACATTTAATATTAACCCTGAAAAAATTAAAGACGTTATTGGCCGTGGCGGAGAAATGATTACTAAGATTATCTTAGAATGCTCTCCAGAAGGTGTTAAAACAGTTAATGATAAAGATGCAGTTAAAGTAGATTTAGAAGATGATGGTAGAGTAATCATTTATCATACTGATAAAGACGTTATTAATAAGACTGCTGAAAGAATTAAAAATATCACTAGAGAAGTAGAAGAAGGAGAAATCTATACTGGAAAAGTTGTTAAAGTAGAAGACTTCGGATGCTTCGTATCATTATGGGACGGCTGTGAAGGACTAGTACATGTTTCACAACTTGCTCATGAAAGAGTAAACAATCCAAAAGACGTTGTTAAAGTTGGCGATGAGATTGTTGTTAAAGCCCTAGGTTATGATAATCGTGGAAGACTTAACCTATCAAGAAAAGAAGCACTACCTAAAGACGAATCTAAAAAAGAAAAGAAGACTAAATAAAAAGAAACATTAATTTTTGTTTCTTTTTTGTATTATAGAATAAATTATAGTCATTATAATTGAACTTAATATTACAACAATAAAAGCTGCCGTTAAATTCTCAATATAATTTGTTAGTAACAAACTTCCATTATATAGTGAAATAAAGCTAGTCACTGATATATATATCATCTGATCTATAATAAACGAAATTAAAATAGATATAATAAAGGAAATTGATTTACTTGCATAATCCCTGGTGATTTCAAAAGTAATTGTAAATATATTATGTGTTAAATAAAAAATAAGCAATGATGATATTAAGTTAATTATATTCGGATAATAAATATTAACCCCAAGCACTGCAAATTTATTTGGCGTAAATACAATCCTTAAAGCATTAGTAACCTCTCTAACACTAGTTAAACCACTAAGTGTGTTTATTACAATCATTATCACATAAAATACAAATACATCAATAATCACTTTCTTTAAAATATCTTTTATATCATTAATGTTTACTTCCTCATTTAATTTTGCTGTTAGTAAATACGAAAAAGAATATACTATAAGAGATGAACTTATTACGAGGTGTGGTGCAATATATAAAGCCTTTTCAGATACAATAATACTCAGTAATAATGTAAAAGCAAGCAAAATAATATAAGTTAAACCCTTTTTACCCATAAATAACTGACTCCTATTCTTATTAAAATATAACACGATTTACAAAATAAGTAAATTAAAAATATTGCTCAAAATTAAATTGTGTGTTATATTTATTATGATAGAAGGCAAAATAAAAAAGGGAGTATGATTTATGAAAAAGTTTTTATTAAGTTTATTATTAGTTGTTCCTTTTAGTGTTAACGCTATGGCAGTAAGTGAAACATTTGATGTTGGAGATTCTGTTATCGTTGCACTTAAAGAAGGTGACACTGAAGAAACCGGTGGTAGAGCATTCCATGTATTAAAACCAAGTGCCGCTGGAGAAGAAACAGTTACTTTAATATTTGATGGAACCGCTGATGAAAAAAGAAGTGATGGCACTCCAGTAAGTCCAACATTTTATGATGAAGTAACACCGGGAGAGCATGAGCCAACAACTATTTTAGAAAAAGCAACTATTTATAATTCCTTAGTTGAAGGCACTAAAACATGGAGAGTTGAATCAGTCAGACTTCTAACAGTAGAAGACTTAAAAGAACTAGGAATTGATAAAGAAATAAAAAGCAATTACTCTTGGTTAGCTCCAATTGTACTTGAAAGCGATCTTATTCTTCCGGAAGACTATAACTACTGGACTCAATCAGCAACTGAAGACTCTACAGCAGAAAGCCCTAAAGTATACTGCGTAACAGCTACATCAGATAACTCAAATGGTGTTTATGCAACCCTAGAAAGCAAAACAATAGGTGACTTATCAAACAATCCTAAGTGTGCAGTAAGACCAGTAGTAGTTGTAAAAAAAGCATATATCCTATGTAATAATAGTAAACCAACAACAACTACAACAAAAGCTCCTCAAGTTGATACCGGAGTAGAAGACTATTACTTGCCTTTAGGTTTAGTAATGGGTGCTAGCATTTTAGGATACTTAATTCTACGTAAAAGAAGCGTATTTGATAGAATTTAGCCTTCGGGCTTTTTTTTATGCCAATTTTAGTTTATAATTAAAAATAGGTGATAGTAGTGAAAAAAGTTATTATTAGTATATGTATGGTCTTATTAGTGTTCATAGGAACAACATTTATGGTATCATACATAATACTTCATAGTGATAAAATACTTACTAGTTTTAGTATTATAAGCGTAGATAATGTAAGTACAAAATATAAAATAAAATTTGAAAAAGCACGAGCAGCTAAAGATTACGATATAGTAATATATAATGAAAATAATAGTGTTTTTTATACGACGAATACAACAAAGTTAACAAACGAAATAGATTTACCAGACATCAGCTATGATAGCAAATATAAATTAGTAATCTATGCTAACGGAGAACATGGAGACACTATGACAGTTAGTAATCCATATACATTCACATACACTGAACCAACCTTTAATAAAGAAAACAATCTCGTATTAACAAATAACGAAGACTACACATTAAAAATAAATGGCAATGTTACAAATAAAAATTACAAAATTACTATAAACGACGGGGATTACAAAATCTTTGAAGACAAAATAACTAGTAACGAATATACCATTCCCTCAAATTTATACTCTGGATTAAGTCAAAAATTAGATGTTAAACTATTTGACGGCGTTAATGAAATTAATAAAATAAGTCTATATAGCAATATGTCTCCGGTTGGTGAAGTTAAAATAACTGCCCCAGAAGAAGGAAAAGTTTTAAATTACAATGATATTATATTCAAGTATGAAGGCGCAGAAAATGCTGATAAAGTCGTGCTTGATATCTACAATGGTAAGAAACTTATTAAAAGTAAAACTCTAAGAAGTAATAGAGCAGTTATATCATCTGAATTTTTTGAAAAGAGTCAAAAATACACGATAAAGATAAGCGCAACTTATAAGGATTACGAAGACTACACTAAAACCAGCTCTGTAAACTTTCAAATGAACGAAAAAGATACTTTAAAACCAGTCTTTATTAGTAACTATCCTAAATACATTAAAAAAGGAACTAAAATTACCTTAAGTAACCCAAATGGCGACGGAAAGATTTATTATACTACTGACGGAAGTGATCCATCAGTAAGTGGAGCAATTTATGATGAACCAATTATGGTAAACACCGATTTCACATTAAAAGCAGTAGTTAAGGCCAACAAGAAAAATGATAGTATTGTCACCACATATGATTTACATGTCGAAGAAAAGCCGGAACTTAGAATATATTTATCACCATCAAATCAAGATGGTAACATTGGTGTTAAAGAAGTAGGTTTCACAAACGAAGCCAAAGAAATGAATGACGTGGCTGACTATGTTGAAGCAGAACTTAAAAACTATGGCGTAAAAGTATATCGCAACAACCCCAACGGAAACATAAACTTATGGAATAGTGAAGCTAAATACTATAACTGTGACTTTAAAATCGCAATTCATTCTAACGCAAGCGGCTCACATAATACATATGGCATTGAAACATGGATAGATGAAGAAGGAAGTCAATCTTATTCAATTGCTAATATCATTCAAGAAGATTTAATGAATATCTATTACAACAAAGATGATGAGAAAGCGAATAGAGGAGTTAAATATGCAAATGGTGCTTTAGGCGAAGCAAATGACAGATATTTTCCTTTTGGACTTTTAGTTGAAGTAGCTCATCATGATTACAAAGAAGATGCCTTATGGATTATGAGTAATAAAAAACTTATCGGAAAAACACTTGCTGATAGTATTCTTAAGTATTTTGACATTTTATGACATCGTAGTATGCTAAAATACTATTGGTGATAAGATGAATAATGTATTTAATGAACTTATAGATGAATGCAGATATTTTAAATTTTATTTAGTTATGAGTGACGTAATGTTACTTGACAAAAAAGATAAGTAATAATAAAATATTACTTGTAAGAAGGTTGGTTTGTATGATTGAAGATAAACTATTTTTAACACCAGAAGAAATTCTAAATAAAGAATTTAAAATTGATGCTAGAGGTTACCGCATGCAAGAAGTTGATAAATTTCTTGATATGGTTATTCGCGATTATACAGAGTTCTTACGTACAATTAAAAAGTTAGAGAAGGATAATCTTGATTTAATTGAAGATAATAAAAAACTTCAAATGGAATATCGCAAACTTAAAAGCGCCATTAGTGCTAGCAGTGAAGGTGCTAATGCTAATGTAGATGTCCTTAGAAGATTATCTAATTTAGAAAAAATTGTATATGGTAAAGATAATTAATATTTTAGGCAAACGCTGCATATAATTATGTAGAGGAAAGTCCATGCTCACAAAGTCTGAGATGACTTTAATGTTCACGCTAAGGGAAAAAATAACCTTAGGTAGCTTATGCTAACGGCTTCGAAATAGTCTAAGGGTAACTATGACTAGATTAGATATAAAAGTGCCAAAGAGACGAGTCTAGTTGGAAACGAGTAGAGTGGAACGTGGTAAACCCCGTGAGTGAGAAACCCAAATTTTGGTAGGGGAGCTTTCTATAGTGAAATGAAACGATTAGAAGGTGCTTAGGCAAGATAAATGTTTGCCACCTTTTTAAGGTACAAAACATGGCTTATTAAATATTTAATTATTAAATTAGTTAGGAGTTGACCGACATTAACGATATAAGTGAAGTACTTAAAAGTACTAGGGAAATGTCAGGGCTAACTTTAGAAGAAGTTAGTAAGGATTTGGAGATACCAGTTCTTAGTTTAGAACAAATCGAAGATGGTAATATTGGTTCTTTTAAAGACATATTTGTATTAAAAGATTATTTAGAAAGCTATGCTAAATATCTAGGATTAGATTATGAAAATGTAATTGATGAATTCAATGAATATATGTTTGAAAAAACCAGTAAAATACCAATGGAAGAAATTGAAAAAGCTGTTAAAGAAAAGGAAAAAGAAGAAAGTGAAAGTAATAGAATAGCATCTCCTTATACAAAAACAGCCCCAATAAAAAATAATAAACAATTTATATTTATGCTAGTGTTAATAATTGTTTTAGTAGTAATTGCAATTATCTGGAGTATTAAACAAATAACGGTAGGTACTACTGGAGCAAACATAACAAATTATTTTAATAAATAGGAGGAAATATGAATCTACCAAACAAAATCACTTTAGGAAGAATTATTTTATCAGTTATCGTTTTAATTTTAATGGTTTTCCCATTCTATGAATTAGGAGTAATATTCCCAGAATACTTAGTTGCTGGAAAAGTAACCATAAGCTTAAAATACATTATTTGCGGTGTACTATTTATTATCGCAAGTGTAACAGATTTTCTAGATGGCAATATAGCCCGTAAAAAAGGCTTAGTTACTGACCTAGGCAAAGTACTAGACGCAATTGCTGATAAAATACTAGTAAATGGAGTTCTAATTGCCCTAGCATGTGACGGCGTAATACCTGTAGTTATTCCTGTAATAATTATCACAAGAGACACAGCTGTAGACTGCATTAAAATGATTGCTGGCTCAAAAAAAGGAGCAGTAGGTGCAAGCATCTGGGGAAAAATTAAAACAGTTTGTATGATGACAGGTATTTCATTTATATTCATTTCAGACATTCCATTTAGTTTAGTAGGCTTTAATTTAGGATACTACTTAGTAATAGTAGCAACTCTATTATCTATATACTCAGGCATCCAATATTTTATAGCATATAAAGATTGTATTAAACAGTAAGACGTAAGTGCTTACTTTTTTCTTGCTTTTATAATTAAAAAATTTTATAATTAAATTGTAGATTGTAATAAGAAATTATATTCTATATAGATATGGAGGAACATTATGGATTTTAATGCAGCTTCCATTTTAACTCTTTTTATTGGACTTGTTTTAGGTGGCGGAACCATTTATGCAATTATCATTTTAACTGGTGCTGGTGCCGGTAAAAAAGCAGAAAAAATTATCAATGATGCTAAAAAAGAAGCGGAAAAAGCTAAAAGAGATAGTATTCTTGAACTAAAGGAAGAATCTTTTAAATTAAAACAAGAAACTGATCGTGAAATTAAAGAAAGAAAAGCAGAAATCCAAAGTAGTGAAGAAAGATTACTTCAAAGAGAAAAATCTTTAGACAAAAGAGAAGAACTACTTCAAAATAGAGATAATTTGCTTGAAATTAAAGATAATAATTTAACTGCTGCTGGAAAAGCATTACAAGAAAAAGAATTAAAAATGGATGAACTTTTAAAAGAAGAAATGGAAAAGTTAGAAAAGATTGCTAATTTTTCTAGAGAAAAAGCCCATGATATGATCATGGAGCGCGTAGAAGCTTCTATGGCTAGAGAAATTGCTGAATTTATTAAAGATAAAGAAGCAGAAGCCAAACTAGAAGTAGACAAGAAAGCTAAGAATTTACTTGTAAATTCAATGGAGAAGTATGCTAATGACGTAACAACAATTCAAACAGTATCTACTATTGATTTACCAAACGATGAAATGAAAGGTAGATTAATTGGTAGAGAAGGAAGAAATATTCGTACGATTGAAGCAGTTACTGGAGTTGATTTAATAATTGATGATACCCCAGAAGCAATAGTTATTTCATCATTTGACCCATTTAGAAGAGAAATAGCTAAACAAGCAATTGAAACGTTAATTAAAGATGGCCGAATTCATCCAACAAGAATCGAAGAAATTTATGATAAAACTTGTAAAGATATGAATGCAAGAGTTACTGAAATAGGTAATGAGGCTATCTATGAACTAGGTCTTAATAAAGTAGACCCAGAACTTGTTAATCTAATTGGTAAATTAAACTTCAGAACAAGCTATGGTCAAAATGCGTTACAACACTCTAAAGAAGTCGCTTACCTATCAGGAATTATTGCTGGTGAACTAGGTGAAAATGTAACTTTAGCACGTAGAGCAGGTTTACTACATGATATCGGTAAAGCAATCGATTTCGAAGTAGAAGGATCACATGTAGAAATCGGTTTAGATATTGCTAAGAAATATAAAGAAAGTGAAATTGTTCAAAATGCTATTGCATCACACCATGGCGATACCGAAGCAACAAATGTAATAAGCGTTATTGTAGCAATAGCTGATACATTATCAGCAGCAAGACCTGGTGCAAGAAACGATACAATGGAAAACTACATTAAGAGATTAGAACAACTAGAAGCAATCGGTAACAGTTTCGATGGCGTAGAAAAAACATACGCAATGCAAGCAGGACGAGAAGTAAGAGTAATTGTTAAACCAGAAGAAGTAGACGATTTAACATCATTTAAAATTGCTAGAGAAATCAAAGATAAAATTGAAGCTGAAATGCAATATCCTGGAACAATAAAAATCACTGTTGTCAGAGAAACAAGAGCTCAAGAAGAAGCAAAATAAAAACTTCTTCTTTTATTTTGTAAAAAGTCAGTTTGTTCTTGAATAATAAACACAAATATTTTATAATTAAATAGAATAGAGGGTGATTTTTTGAAAGATAAAATCGTTAAAGTCCTTAAAAATAAAAGAGCAAGATATTTAATTGTGTCTTTTGTTTTGGTATTATTTTGTTTAGCTTTAAATATAGCATTCAGTGCATTTACTAGTAATGCAGATGGCGTAGCTGCTAATTTAAGCGTAAAAAAAATGACATATTCAGTTAAACTAAATGGTGAAAGTGGCACTATAATTAAAGCAAATAAAAGCACAGTAACCAAAGTTAATACAACATTCACTGCAACTAATGAAACCTCTAGTACATATGAACTTAGTTATGATGTTTGTTCTGACTCTACATGTACATCTACAATTACTAAACCAAGCACTCTTACTGTTGAGTATTCATCAAGAACCACAGATCCTAATTACGGAACTATTACTGCAACAGGAACAGTTAATATCAGAATCATTATTACAAACGCTGCAACAAGTGACGTATATATAAGACTTAAAATGAACGCAGGATATACGCATAATACTCTTACTAGAGATAAGAAAATAACTGGCCCATATAATGAAGATGACTTAACCGTATATTCATATGTAAATGGCACTAAGAAAGATGCTTTCCCAACTACTTCTAGTTATGGTGCAACAGTAAGCTGTAAAATAGATGAGGGGGTAATTGGTAGCAGTAATGCCACGGGAACAGCATCTTGGGATGGCTCTAAATGGACAGTAGACATAACTGGAGTAGACACAGGAAGAACAGTATGTAATGTTTATTTTGTTCCGGAAGTTAATATTGCTTATAGTGGCGCAGAAGTAACTCATACAATTACCGAAGCAGGAACTTACAGAATAACTGTAACTGGAGCAGCTGGTTCTCAAGGCAATAAATATAATAATACATCTACTACAGTAGCTGGTGGTAAAGGAGCTCAAATATATGGTGACTTTACATTTCAACAAGGTGATGTTTTATATATTAATGTCGGTGGCATGGGATCAACAACCTCTGGAACTGCTCAAGATGGTGCAAGTGGAGCCGGTGGAGGTGGAACATTCGTTTTTAAATTACCAAAAAAAACAACAAGTGTAATAGATAGTAAAGTCCAAATAACTAAAAATAATGTAAATTATGAAATCTTAATTGTTGCAGCAGGTGGAGGCGGAACAGGTGACTTAGGTTATAGTTCTTCTAAAACATATGCTGGTTATGACGGCATAGCGACAACTTATTATTCTTTATCAAATTATACAAAATATAGTGAAACAACAACTCCAGGAACCTCAAGTGCTGCAACTAAAAACGTACTAGGAATAAGTCAGTATATTAGTTACAACCTTAAAGGTGCAACATACACAAGAGGAAGCAGCGTATGTACTGGTGGCTTCGGTGGTGGCGGTTGCCAAGATGACCAAAGAAGCTATGGAGGAGGATGGTTAGGCTCTAATTACAAAACATATAGTTTCTGTAATGGAACTAACTGTACAGGCACAGATGGTGTCCAATCATCAAATGGTACCTTCAAAATGGTTAAGATATCTTAAAAATAAAAAAACGTTCTTTATAGAACGTTTTTAATTTGGAAAATTTTTATTATATTCTTGATACGCTCTATATAGTGAAGTATCCTTATCTTCATGAAAACGCATACCTTTTTCTTCTAGCAAATTCTTAATAATATAGTCAGTTAAATGTGGATTTCTAATAAGAAGAGGACCAATTAAATAAGTACCATAAAAGTTATTTTCTGTATATCCTTCATAAGTGCTTTTCTTATTATCTGCATCACCTTTAACTAGCGTGAATAAATGATTGCTATCTATTTGAATAAGAGAGGCTCTATTTTGAAAACCAATAATATTATCTTCTAAATTTTCAAAATGCATGATACACTCACCAGTAATTCTCTCATTTGCTTCCTTAGAATAGTATGGAAAAATATCTAGGCCATCATACTCTTTATTATCATATGTTAATGACTTACCAAATAACTCATGAGAGTTTCCAGTTGAAATAAATACTTTTCCTTTCTTAATAGCACTTTTAATATCCTTAGCATACTTTTTAATATCATCCAAGACTAGAAGTAAACTTTCTTTTGATCCTGTACCAATACAATAAATATCATAATCTTTAAAACTAATTTCATCACCAATTGATAGTAAACTTACTTCAGCTTCAATATTTTGATTTCTAAGTGCTTCCTTTAATGCAATTATATTGCCTTGTTCACCATACAAATTCATTAAATCATAATATAAATGAGCAATCTTAATCTTCATAAGTATTAGCCTCCTTAAATAATTTCTTTAATATTTCGGTCATATCAAAGCATACCATTGTAAATATTGTACCATCAGAGTTTTCTCTTAAATATTTAATTATTAAATTAATATTGTCTACCATAAATATTTTGTCTTTAGGAACGCCATCAAGAAGTAACCTGGCTTCAACGTCATATCTGAATCTACCAATACAAAATATCTTATCAATTTCATCAGTATTTAAAATCTTAAAATCAACATCATATAACCAAGAAATATCATTATATTTATATCTACGACTTACATTATCAAATCCCATTATAATTGTTTTAGGTCCCTTATGATTATTTATATAGTTAAGTGATTGTACATAACTTAAATTATTTTCATTTTTAGACTCAAGCATATCAACTTCACGATTATCTAACTTTAAAGTTTTTAGTCTTTTACTTTCTAAAGTGTTTTCATTTAAAGAGTGCATTATTTGCTTATCACTTAAACCAACCTCTGTAGCAGCAGCATAAGCTGCAAGAGTATAGTAAGCAGCAAAGAACACATCTTTATTTAACTTAACCTTATTACCATTAATTGTCATCTCTTTATTTTCAAGATCTAAATCATCACCAGTAAAATCTGTCTTTCTTACAAAATCTTTAGAAGGACAAGTATAAACACCTAAGTGCCCATAATGATATGTACTATACTTAAGCTTTTTATGACAAATAGGACAGTATGCTGCATCAACATTATTACTAATTGGTTTCTTTAAATCATAACCTGTCTTATTAATTCCATAAGTGCATACTGGACCTTTATGTAAAAACGAAAATCTATTTACAAATGGGTCATCAGCATCAATAATTACTTCTGTATTTTCATCAATTGAAGATAAAATCTTATTTAAAATAATCTCTGGCTCACCATTTCTAGCAGGCTGGTCTCTTGTAATATTAGTAATAACTAAATGAGTAAGAGTACTTTTAGTAAACGTTTTCTTAATATAAGACTCATCCATCTCTAGAAGAAGAACATCTGCTTTTAATTTATGACTAAAAGCACCAGTATTATTTAAAATAAGAGTAGCAGTCCCATTTAATACATTAGACCCAGATGAATTCCAAACTACATTTAATCCATTATCTTTTAAAATATGAGCAAGCATACTTGTTGTAGAACCTTTACCAGAAGAACCTGTAACACCAATAACATACTTCGGATATATAATATTCTCAAGCACCTTATCATTCATCTTTAAAGCAACACTTCCGGGATAAACCGTACCATTTTTCTTAAATAATTTACATACCCCTGTAATAAACTTACAAGTAAGTATTTGAATAGTTGTTTTCATTTTATATCACCAATTAAATTATACAATAATTTGTTATTTTTACAAACTATTTATTTGAATTGTACAATACTTTATAGTATAATTTTAAATATAAAGGGTAAGCAAAGGTGAGTATATGAGAAATATTTATTCAGCTCTAGATATTGGATCAGACTCCATTAAACTAGTATGTGGTGAATTTATTCATGGTAAATTAAATGTTCTATGCGCTGAAAAGACTTATTCTTTAGGTTATCAGAATAACGTTATAAGTGATAAAGATGAGCTTATTTCCAGTATAAAAAAACTTATTGCAGACTGTAGTGAAAAACTAGGCTTTAATATAAAAAAAGTTTTGCTTTCAGTTCCTGTAACATACACAGACTTCTACTACACAGAAGGAAAAGAGCAAATAACAAGTGAAGATTATACAGTAACAAGTGAAAATATCATTAATGTTTTAAAAAATGCCAGCATCGGAAATATACCTGCAACAGAAGAACTAATACAGGCAATACCCGTTATGTTTAGAGTAGATAGTGAAGAAACTAAAAACCCTATTGGTCTAAAAGGTGAAAATCTATACGTTAAAGCCATGCTTGTAGCTTCTGATAAGAGATTTATCTATGATTTTTTAAAAGTAGTCAGTGAAGCGGGAATTGAAGTAGTTGACATCATGATGCCAGTCCTTGCCGACTTTGCAAATTTTGATTCATCACTTGAAGAAAAAAACGGAGCCCTAATTAATTTAGGAAACACTAGTACATCAGTTGGTATCTTTAGTAAAGGAATCCTTATAAATAGCGAAATTCTTAATCTAGGTGGCTATGAACTAGACAGAGATATTGGGCTTAAATACAATCTAAAACGTAGTGATGCCAAGATGGTCAAAGAAAAATTAGCTCTAGCTAGTATTAAAAACGCAAGTAACAGAGAACAAATGCACTTAACAGACAAAAATGGTGAAGATACTATAATTAGTCAAAAAGAAGTAAGTGAATTAGTGTCAAATAGGCTTAAGGAAGTACTAAAACTTGCAAAAAAAACAATTAACCACTTAACAAAGAAAGAAATTAGTTATATAATTGTTACAGGAGGATTGACTGAATTAAGAGATGCACCTTTAGTAATTCATGAAGAATTTGGTAATAAAGCCAGACTCGGAATGATTAATTATGTAGGAGCTAGATACAATGGATATAGTACGTGTATAGGTATGCTTCTATACTTTTATAGTAAGTTAAGACTAAGAGATAAAGAATTTTGTATGATAACTGATGATGACATAGATACCCTAGTAAATGGTGCTAGAGAAGTTACAAACGATTCGATACTAGGAAAAGTATTCGGTTACTTTTTTGATAATTAAAGGAGAGATTTAAATGTTTGGATTAGAGATGGATCAAATCGCTAAGATAAAAGTTATTGGTGTCGGTGGAGGCGGAAACAACGCAGTAAACCGAATGATAGAATCAGGAGTTAAAGGTGTTGAGTTTATAGTAGCTAATACAGACTTACAAGTATTAAATGCTAGTAAAGCAGCATGTAAGTTACAAATTGGTGCTAACATGACTGGTGGACTTGGTGCTGGAGCTAATCCTGAAGTTGGTAGAAGCGCTGCCATGGAAAGCAAAGAAGAAATAAAAGAAGCTCTAAAAGGAGCCGATATGGTCTTTGTTACTTGTGGTATGGGTGGTGGAACAGGTACTGGTGCTGCCCCTGTTATTGCCGAGATTGCTCAAGATTTAGGTGCTCTTACAGTTGGTATTGTTACTAAACCTTTTAGATTCGAAGGTAAAAGACGTATGGAACAAGCAGTACTAGGTATTGAAGAACTAAAAAAACATGTAGATACCCTAATTGTTATTCCAAATGACCGCTTAAGAGAAATTATTGATAAGAGTACTCCAATGATTGATGCCTTTAAAGAAGTTGATAATGTTCTTCATAGAGGTGTTCAATCTATCAGTGACCTAATCGCTGTATCTGGTTTAGTTAACCTAGACTTTGCTGATGTTAAAACAGTAATGGCAAAACGTGGTTCAGCACTTATTGGTATTGGTTTAGGGGTAGGTGAAAATAGAGCTATTGAAGCTGCCAAACAAGCCGTATCTAGTCCACTTCTTGAAACAAGTATTGATGGAGCAACAGATGCTATCATAAATGTAACTGGTGGTACAAGCTTAACACTATTTGAAGCAGAAGATGCTGCCGAAGTAGTAAGACAAAGTAGTAACACAGATATTAATATCATCTTCGGTGCTGTTATTAATGAAAACTTAAATGATGAAGTAATTGTTACCGTAATAGCAACCGGATTTGATGATGCACCACAAGAAGATACCCCATCACAAGGAAGACCAAAATTAGAAGAAGAAAGTGATTTTGATATTCCACCATTCTTAAGAGAAAGAGATAATTTTTAATCTAAAATATTGAAAGAAATTTAAAAATTTTATATAATCATCATATAAGGTAGATGATTGTATATGGATAATGAAAAAAATAAAAAGAGACTCACTTTATATTACAGTTTACTAGTAACTATAATATGTATTATCGGAGTCTCTTTTGCTTGGTTTAGACTATATTTAAGTCAAAGTGAAAACAATGCAATATCAACAAGAAACTGCTTTGATACAACCCTAACTGAAGAAAACTCTCAAATAGAACTAACAGATGCTTTCCCAATAAGTGACGAAGATGGTTTAAAACAAACACCATTTACTTTTACCCTAAAAAATAACTGCAGTAGCTATGTAAAAGCATATATCACCATCTATAGTACAAATAGAACTAGCACAGATGCGTCTTACTTAAAAGATGATTATCTTAAAGTAAATATATCTCCTAAGGGTACTACTAAAAATTCATCACTAATCTTAGGAGAACAATCATTAACCAATCTAGAAGCAGATAAAGAAGGTTATATGATTATTGATACTGGCTTAAACGCAAATGAAGAAAAGAGTTATGATTTAAGAATCTGGATGGATAGTGAAACAAGCTTAGAACAAGGCCTTAGTAAGAACTGGGCTGGTAAGATAGTAGTAATAACAGAAGCATCCCACTTACCATCAGCACCAAAAGGTTGGTATGAATCAGAAGATGGAGCACTACTTGCAGCATTAAAAAGAGATAATGAGATCACTTCACCTTTAACAATTCCTGGAAAAGAAGTAAGTGCTCATACTTTAGATGAGATAAATTATGCTAGCAGCATTCTTTATGCTGCTAGTGATAAAGGAGCGAATTATTACATTACTTATGGAACAGGTTGGGAAAGTAATGGAACAGGCTTTAATTTAATTGGAACAACGATAACAAGTGATATATTTATAAACTCATACTCCGAATTAATTGGGAAATATATTACTAGTGGTATGCTTGAATCTGCTGGTTCAGAAACAGCCGGTGAAATGGTAGAAACAACTAACTTACAACAAGTATATTATGTAGTGAATGCAACAAAAAATACATTAGAATATAAAACATTATCATCAAATAAAAATTTTAAAGAAGCAGTGGTATCTAGTACAGAAGATGATTATGGTACGTCTTACTATTTTAGAGGAGCAGTAAAAAATAATTATGTCGAGTTTGCTAATAAATGCTGGAGAATCGTGAGAATTAACGGTGATGGAACAATTAAACTGGTTTTGCATAATAATAACACTGAAGAGCAAGCAAATCCTTGTGCTTTCTCCGTTTATAATTCAAATGCTGCAATTATTGAAACAGGAAAATTTAACACTGAAACTAATGATAACGCATATGTTGGATTTATGTATGGAACAGCAGGTTCAAATGATTATTCAAGCACGCATGAAAATACAAATAAGAGTACAATCCTTACAAATTTAGAAACATGGTATAAAAACAATTTAATTTCGTATGAAAATAAAATTGCGGACACAATATGGTGTAGTGATAAGAACAATATAGCAAACACAAATTTTGATCCGTGGGGGGAAAATCCTAATGGCTTGGGATATGCTCAAAATGTAACATATTATAGTTCCGTACAAAGACTGCTTGATAATAACAATCATGCTGGTGGAACAGGCCCAAGTTTAAAATGCAGTGGGGAATTAAGCAAGATAACAGGGAAAATAGGATTACTAACAGTTGATGAAATAGTTTTTACAGGATATAACGCAACACATGTAAATCCGTCGGCTTATTTACAAGAGAATCTTTATGACGGCTGGTGGACAATAACTCCAAGTGATTTCGATGATGGAAAAGCTTATGTATGGGCTGTTTTTGGCTCCGGTGGCTCTCTTGGCCCTCGTGACGTCAATTTCAGTATTGAGCATGGTATCCGCCCTGCAATTGCTCTAACTTCATCAACTACAATTTCGGGTGGCACAGGAACATCAGAAGACCCATATATCATCCAGTGACTTAATTCGACATCTTTATAGATGTCTTTTTTTTATAATAATATAGGTGATACTATGGTAATATATGTTGACGTAGTTTTAATACTTAACTTTATAATTGATATGTTACTATTGATAGGCGTTGATATGCTATTAAAAAGACATACTAAGTTTAAAAGAATACTTGTAAGCTCTATCCTAGGTAGCACTTCTACCTTATTACTTTTCACAATCAAAGGCAGTATATGGATGCTTATCTATAAACTAGTAATCAGCATTTTTCTTGTCATAATATCATTTGGTTATAAAGGATTTGATTACTTTAAAGAAAACTTATTTTGGCTATATATCATAAGTATTATTTTAGGTGGCTCTCTATACTTACTTAATGATACTATCACTTTAGAAAGTAATGGACTAGTATTTAGCAAAGGAACCATCGGATACAACATATTTTTATATTTACCAGTAGGTATATTCATATTACTTAAATATATCAAATACTCTAAAAATTATTTAAGTAATAATTCTAATTACTATAACGTCAGCATATACTATAAAGATTTAGTAATTAATGAAACCGGCTTTGTTGATACTGGAAATAACCTAAGATATTTTAATAAACCAGTTATTCTTGTTAATAAAAATCTTATTAACTGTGACGTTTTATTTAGTTATATGCCATATAAAGTAGTAGGTGGCACGGGCTTATTAAAAGTATTTAAACCAGACAAAGTAATAATTGATGGTCAAAAAGTAAAAGCATTAATTGGTATTAGTGATGTAAATTATAAAGGTATTAATATTATTTTAAATAAGGAGGCCCTATGAAAAGGTTATGGATTTTAATTTGTAAATTACTAAAAATTGATACTAATATTTTATTTTTAGGCAGTACCGACGTTTTACCACCGCCATTATCAAAAGAAGAAGAATTTAATTATGTCATTCTTGCTAAAAGTGGTAATCTAGAAGCGAGAAATAAACTAATCGAGCATAATTTAAGACTTGTAGTATTCCTAGCAAAAAAATACGAAAGTGCCGGTTATGATTTAGAAGATTTAGTAAGTATCGGGACAATTGGTCTTATTAAAGGCATCGAAACCTACAAACCAGATAAAAATATAAAATTAGCTACATATGCTTCCAGATGCATCGCTAATGAGATACTTATGTATTTAAGAAAAAATAAAAAAAGAAGAGCAGAAGTTAGTCTAGAAGATGCACTAAATTATGATGCAGAAGGTAATGAACTTCACTTAGAAGATATTCTTGGAACTGATGGAGATTTAGTCTTTGATGAATTTAGTGAAAAAGAAAATAGAATAACTCTTAATAATGAACTTCAAACCTTAAATGATAGGGAAAAACTTATTATGACTCTTAGATATGGTCTTAATGGAACAGATGATTATACCCAGAAAGAAGTAGCAGAGATGCTTGGTATCAGTCAGTCATATATATCTAGGTTAGAAAAGAAAGTTGTTAAGAAACTGCAGGGATCGTTACTTAAATGAAAAACGAAATATGTCGCCACTGGTGACATTTTTTAATTAAATGATCAGATTTGTTTTGAAAGAAATATTTACTTAAGGTTATGAAAAACAATTAACAAAAAAAGTTACATATGTTACCATTGTTTTGCAAGGGAAGGTATGATGAAATGGCAGTTTGTTTGTCGTTTCATAAAGATAGGAGATAATTAAAATGAAATGCGATAATTGTTCATGTAAAAGTACATACATCAAAGATTATGAACATAATTACAATATTAAAGGTAAAGAAATAAAGTTTATTTCACAGAGAAGATTTTGTAATGAATGTGATTCTTTAGTATATGATGCTGAATTAGATAATGAGGCAAGTCGAAAAGCAATTGAAATATATAATAAAAATTATGGAATTTGTAAAGATGATATTGTAAATTTAAGAAATAAATATAATTTATCACAAGAATTATTTTCCAAAATAATAGGGTGTGCAAAGAAAACATTAATTAGTTATGAAAAGGGAATGGCTATTCCAAATGATAATTATAGAATAATAATAAATGCTTTGATTTTAAAGCCAGATATTATTATTACTTTAGTTGAGTCGAATAAGAAACAGTTTACTGAGAAGGAATATTTTAGAATTCAAGAGAAATTATCAAAATTATGAATTATATTTTAGTGAATAAATAACACCATATTTTTCCACTATAAACTAGAGGTGAAGAAAGTGGGTAAATATAAAGTTGATATTCCAGGGATAGATACTAACGATATCAAAGTACTTAAAAATGATGAAATGATTGAACTTTTTAAAAAATATAACGAAGGTGACAAAAATGCTAAAGACGAGCTTATAAACGGTAACCTAAAACTTGTTCTTAGTATAATTAAAAAATATAATAATGGTAAATATGACATGAACGATTTATTTCAAGTTGGAGTGTTAGGCCTTATAAAAGCAGTTGATAATTTTTCACTTGATTATAACGTCATGTTTTCTACTTATGCTGTTCCCTTAATTATTGGAGAAGTTAAAAGGTTTATTAGAGATTCTAGTGCAGTTAGGATTAGTAGAGGTATAAGAGATAGTGCCTACAAAATTCTTAAGTTTAAAGATGAATATCAAAACATTCATGGTTTTGAACCATCTAATAAAGAAATATGTGATGCTTTAGGAATAGAGGAGTATGAGTTAGCATCATCTCTAGAAAGCTTAATGCCAACAGCAAGCATTTTTGATCCAATATATAACGATGGCGGCGATACCATATATTTACTTGATCAAATAGCTGATAAAGAAAGTGGCATTGACAAAGACGATAAAGTTAGTTTAGATAGTGCTTTAACAAAATTAAATGATAGAGGTAGACATGTCTTAATGGCTAGATATATCTACGGAAAAACCCAAATGGAAATAGCTGACGACTTAGGAGTTTCTCAAGCTCAAGTATCAAGAATTGAAAAAAATGCGATTAGATACTTAAGAAGATATATGGACTAAAAGCATATAATTAACTAGGTGATTACAGTGCTAATGAGTGATATGCAAAGTAAAGATATTATTAATACAAGAACTGGTGCCAGACTTGGCAGAATAGTAGACATCAATGTAAACTCTGACGGAACAATCAACTACCTAGTAGTAAGTAGTACAAAAATGATGCGAAAAACTGGAGACTATAAAATTACATTTAAAGATATAAGAACAATCGGCAGTGATGTTATACTTGTTGATTTAGAATAAAAATAGTATAATTTTGCTGGGTGCTTTATGAGAAAAAGAATATTTATAATAAGTATTATTACTTTCTTAATAGATATGTTAACAAAGTATTTTATTAAAGATAGAGTTATTATTAAAAACTTTTTTGAATTTAAAAGAGTAACAAACGATGGCGCAGCATGGAGTATCTTTTCATCAAGAAGATTATTTTTAATATTAATTGGAGTATGTGCAATATATTTTATAGTTAAGTTCATAAGTGACTTTAAAGAAAACAAACGTAACACGCTGGCATTTGGTTTACTTTTAGGTGGATGCCTAGGTAATCTATATGACAGAGTAATTTATGGTTATGTTAGAGATTTTATATATTTTAAATTTGGTTCATATAGTTATCCAATTTTTAATGTTGCCGATATTGGCGTTGTTATGGGAACAATTTTATTACTATATGCATGCATGAAAGGTGAAGAAAATGGAAGTAGAAGTATTAAAGGAAGAAAGAATCGATAAGTATTTAGCAGAAGAGTTGGGTATTTCTAGAAGTACCATCAAGAAAATGATTGATGAAGAATACATTTTAGTTAATAGTAAAAAAACTAAAGCAAGTTTAATCTTAAGCCTAAATGATGAAATAACCATTAAAGATGGCTTTATCAAAGAAGCCCCATTTGAAGCTGAAGATATTCCCATAGATATTGTTTATGAAGATGATGATTTATTAGTTATCAACAAAAAAAGTGGGATGGTGGTTCACCCAGGAAATGGTAACACCAGTGGCACCTTAGTAAACGCTCTTATGCACTACACAAAAAATTTAAGTAATAAAGAAGCATTTAGACCAGGAATCGTTCACAGAATAGATAAAGACACAAGCGGGCTTATGCTAGTAGCTAAAAATGATAAAGCACACGATATTCTAGCAGAAGGCTTTAAAAATAAAACCATTAAAAGAGAGTATATTGCACTAGTGTGTGGCATAATCAATGAAGACAGTGGCATAATTGATGCCCCAATTGGTAGAGATGCTAAAGACCGTAAAAAAATGTGTGTCACATCAGAAAACTCAAAGAGAGCTCTTACTCATTTTAAAGTTTTAAAAAGATATGAAGGCTATACGCTATTAAGATTAAAACTTGATACAGGAAGAACTCATCAAATCAGAGTTCATATGAAGTATATTGGGCATCCTGTTTATAATGACCCAGTATACGGTAAAGCTTACAGTGATTTCGGTCAGTTTTTACATTCTGCATCTATTGACTTTGAACAGCCAACAACTCATGAGCATCTTCATTTTGAGTGTGATCTTCCTAAAGAATTTAAAGACTTTCTAGATACACTTAATTAGTAAGATAAATAGAAGTTATCAAAATAAAAGCATAAATATTCCAGATATTATATGGTATTAGAAGCGGCCATAACTCATCTAGTTTTTTTGTCTCAAGAGTTAAAAAGATGCTAGTTACAAGTGTAACAACCGTACTTACTAAAGATAAAAATAAATTATTCATATAAAAGAAAAACAAATTATAAGTCTCTACACCAATAAAATTCATAATCAGAATATAAAGATAGTCATTATTTTGATTATCTTTTTTTAAAATACAATAAACCGTAATCGTAATTAATATAAATAAAACAGGCCAAATTATAATAAAGAATAATTTAGGCGGAGTAAAATTAGGCAGAGTTAAAGAATTATAAAATCCAGGATCAAATGGAAATAAAAGACCAGAAGTAAACCATGGAACTAATAATAAAAGAAAACAAATGATTTTTTTAGACATAGCATTCTCCTTTACTAAAAACTTTATTTGTTATAAAATATATATGCAAGAGGTGAAGTATTATGAGCGTAGTAGTTAGTAATAAAGATGAAATTATAATGCAATTAGTTCATTATTTTGTTACAGAAGAAGACTATGAACCCATTTTAGTTAATGGCGTAAAAAATGAAGTATGGCTTGAAAATTTAGATGCTCCATATAAAGTTATCAGAATCAATTCAAATTACATACATAATGAAGAACAATATAAATTCGACGTATTTAAAATAAAAAATATCGTTAAACAGATCAAAAAGAAAACATTCTCACTAAAAATGAAAACAATGAATATTCTTTTAGATTTAAATGACGATGTAAAAATTGACCCAGACAAAAATATTGACGTTTATAATGTTAAAACAATTAAAGACGTAAGAAATACAATTGGTGAAGTTTTTCCAAAATTAAAAACAGCCGGTTTAAATAAAGAAAGTGATATTGATATGATTGTAAATATTACTAATGATATTAATGAAAAAACAGAAGAAAATAACAAAGAATATGAAAAAATATTTAAACCAAAGAAAAACTTCGTTACAAATGCAATTATTGCTTTAAACATCGCTATGTATATCTTATGCACTATATACCCAGATCTTGTTAGAATGTTTATTCTAGATGGTCAAGCAGTTAAGGCTGGCAAAATCTATTTGCTATTAACAAGTACATTCTTACATGCGAGTATTATCCATTTAGGTTTTAACATGTACGCTTTATATGTTATTGGTAATCAAGTCGAAACTTTTATTGGTAAAATAAAGTTCTTAATAATATATTTAGTTAGTGGTATAACAGCATCCATGCTATCTGCAATTCTTACACAAGGCTATAGCTTAGGAGCAAGTGGTGCTATCTTTGGTTTAATGGGATGCTTACTATACTTTGGCTATCATTACAGATTATATTTAGGAACAGTTCTATTATCTCAAATAGTACCAGTTATCTTGCTTAACTTATTTTTAGGATTTAGCTTTAATGGTATAGATAATGCAGCCCATATAGGTGGACTAGTAGGTGGCTTATTTATTTCTATGGCCTTAGGACTATCCAAAAAAGACGATACATCATCAAGAATAAATGGCTGGATAATCTTTATAATATATTTTGCATTCTTAAGTTATTTATTATTTTTTAGATAGGAGTTTTATTAAAAACTCTTTTTTATTTATTTTATTATGTAATTATTTTATAATTAAATTGGTGATAGCATGAAAAAATATAATGCATTAGATAGTAAATGTCCTTCATGCGGAGCTCAAATAATTTGGGATCCAGCTATAGAAAAATTCAAATGTGAATACTGCTCATCAAAATTTACCTCTGAAGAGCTTATTTCATCACAAGGAAATAAAATAATAAAAAATGAAAATACAGAAGAATTAATATCTTTTAAATGCAATAACTGTGGAGCAGAAATAATTTCCGACATAAATACTTTTTCTACATTCTGCGTTTATTGTGGAAGCACTGCAATCCTTAAAGATAAAATAAAAAGTGAAGATACACCAGACTATATAATTCCCTTCAAAAAAACAGAAGAGGACGCTAAAAATGCTTATAACGAATTATTAAAAGGTAAGAGACTTCTTCCAAGAAAATTCAGAAAAGCTAAGATGAGTGAAAAAATAAGGGGAATATACATTCCATTTTGGGCTTATGATATTATTTGTGATGGCGATATTAATTTTGAAGGCGTTGATATAGAGAAGTGGGAAGATGATGAGTACGAGTATGAGAAAAGGGAATACTATGACGTTGTTGTTAGAGGACACTATGAATATGAAAAAGTTTTATGCGATGCAAGTAGATTTTTTAACGATGATTTAATGGATAGTATTTCACCTTTTGAGTTAGATAAGTTAGTTAAGTATAATCATGCATTTTTATGTGGATATTTAGCTGATAGATATGATGTTAGTAAAGAAGAGTCTTATGGGATTGCCAAAGAACGTGCCAGAAATTCTTGCGTTTCAGTAGCTAGAAGAGAATCTCCTCATGATGAAGAATATTATGAAGGCGATAATTTAATGTTTGATAAAAGTAAGACCTATCATATATATTTACCAGTATATATTCTTAATATTCCATTTAAAAAGAAGATTTATACTTTTGCGATGAATGGTCAAACAGGTAAGTTAGTTGGTAATTTGCCGATTGGTAAGATTAGATATACATTATCTATTGTTAGTTTTTTCTTAATTCTATTTTTAGGATTGTTTTTTCTTTTAAATAATACAGATATGAATGAAAATGGAGCACTTGTTGCATCTGCTTTTGTAAGCATTATTGCAGTAATTATATTTGGTTTTATTTTACATAGTAGGTATAAGTTAGTTAATGCTGAGTATTATGCCTTTGATTATTTAAATGAAGACACAACGGAAGTAAATAAGATTAAAGACTCTTATACTCATTCTAGTACTAGTAAAAATAAAAAATTAAATTCTAACAAAGACTAAAAAAAGTTATCTCGTGGATAACTTTTTTAAAATCTCCTGTATAAGCCAATTGCTTTACCTAAAATAGTACAATTAGGTAGAATTATTGGATCCATTGAATCATTTTCCGGTTGTAATCTTATATGATCCTCCTCTTTAAAGAAACGTTTAAGTGTAACTTCATTTTCTTCAGTCATAGCAACAACTATATCACCATTATTAGCAGTTTTTTGCTTTTGAACAATAACAATATCACCATCTAATATGCCAGCATTAATCATACTTAATCCAGATACCTTTAAAGTAAAAATAGTTTCTTTTTTAGGAAGAATATCTGCGGGTAGTGAGAAAAACTCATCTGGTTGCTCAATTGCTTCAATAGGCATACCTGCAGTAACTTTACCAAGTAAAGGAACTTTAACAATCTCTTCATTTTTAGGCATATACTCGTTTTCACCAGTAACCTCTATAGTTCTGAATTTAGATTTTGTTTTACTTATCGCACCCTTAAGTTCCAATTGTTTTAAATGAGTATGAACAGTAGCAGGACTAGATAAATTAAGCCCAGCACATATCTCCCTTACAGAAGGTGGAAACCCATATTTTACAATATACTTTTTAATAAATGTTAAAACTTCTTCCTGCTTTTTAGTTAGTTTTTGTTCCATAATTTCAACTCCTAGCTGTATATTAACACAATTTTTTGTTCGTGTCAAACAATTGTTTAAGACTATCAAATAAATTCATTTACTTTTAAGCACTCGCGTGTTATAATCTAACTCGTGGTGGTGATAATATGCATTTACCTAATATGAATGATGCAAAAATTAGAAATCAAAGTAAAGTTAATTATATTTACGAAAATAGAGAAAATAATGAACTATTTAAAGGAAAAAAATATTTTATTAAAACTTATGGCTGTCAGATGAACGTTCATGACTCTGAAGAAATAAGTGCTTTAATTGAGTCTTTAGGTTATATTAAAACAGAAGAGATGGAAAATGCTGACTTTATAATTTTAAACACGTGTGCCATTAGAGAAAATGCTCACGATAAAGTATTCGGCTTTCTTGGAAGATGCAAGCATCTAAAAAAAGAAAAGAAAGACCTTATTATTGGTTTATGTGGCTGCATGGCTCAAGAAGAAAGTGTAGTAAATGAAATTAGAGAAAAACATCCATACATAGATATTGTATTTGGTACTCATAACATGAATGACTTACCTAAAATGCTTACTAATTACTATGGAAAACAAGATATCGAAGTATACAGCAAAGAAGGAGACGTCATTGAATTCGGTAACCTTTACAAAAGAGACTCAAAAATATCTGCATGGGTTAATATAATGTATGGCTGTGATAAATTCTGTACTTACTGTATTGTTCCTTATACAAGAGGTAAACAAAGAAGTAGAAAGTCAGAAGACATAATCAAAGAAGTTAAAGAATTAAAAGAAGCCGGATATCAAGAAATTACCTTACTAGGACAAAACGTTAATGCTTATGGAAAAGATTTAGATGATGTAACTTTTGCAAGACTTTTAGAACTAGTAAGTGACACAGGAATTCCAAGAATTAGATTTGTAACTAGTCATCCTTGGGACTTTACTGATGAAATGATAGATGTTATTGCACAGCGTGATAATATTATGCCATATATTCATTTACCATTACAAAGTGGCTCAAGCAGAATACTAAAATTAATGGGTAGACGTTACAGTAAAGATGATTACTTAACTTTATATAATAAGATTAGAAACAAAGTTAAAAACGCTAGTATTACAACAGACATTATTGTAGGTTTCCCAGGAGAAACTAGAGAAGATTTTGAAGATACCTTAGCAGTTGTTAATGAATGCAAATATGATGGAGCATTTACTTTTATATTCTCACCAAGAGAAAATACCCCAGCAGCAACACTTAAAGATGACGTAACTTTAGAAGAAAAAGAAAATAGATTACATGAACTTAATGAATTAATTAATAAATATTCTAAAGAAAGCAATATGAAAATGCTAAATCAAACCGTAAAAGTCCTTATAACTGGAATAAGTGAAAAAGATGACACTAAAGTATGTGGCTACACTGAAAACATGAAGTTAGTTAATGTTGATGCACCTAAAGAAGATATTGGTAAAATTATTAATGTTAAAATTACTGAAGCAAAAAGCTTTAGTCTAGACGGAATTAAAGAAAGTTAAATTTAAGTTTAACTTTTTTGTTGCGTTATTATTTTAGTTGTTCACTTAACTTTCAGAGTCATCCACTTTAAGTATATCAGTACAATACCAGTACAAATTTTACAGGCACAGAATAAAATTAACCAAATATTAACTTGACATGGGGGGGCGTGTATTATATACTAATAATAGAAAGATAGTGAGTATATATGAACCAAGAAGTTAATATTGATAATAAAAAGAAAAAACTAAAAATATATTATAGTCTGCTAATTACAGTAATCTGTATAATCGGTGTATCTTTTGCTTGGTTTAGATTATATTTAAGTCAAAGCGAAGCTAATACACTAGCTTCAAGAACATGCTTTAGCACAACTCTAACCGAAGATACTTCTAAAATAGAACTAACAGATGCATTTCCAATAAAAGATAAAGATGGTTTAAAACAAACACCATTTACTTTTATAATCAAGAATAACTGTGATAGTTACGTAAAAGCATATATCACAATTAAAAGCACATACAGAACAAGCACAGACTCAGCTTATCTAAAAGATAACTATATTAAAGTAAATATATCTCCAAAGGATACTACTAAAAATTCTTCAGTAATACTTGGAAGCCAAACATTAACAGATTTAGATAATAACAGTAAAGGATATATAATAGTAGATACTGGCTTAAATTCAAATGAAGAAAAGAGTTATGATTTAAGAATATGGATGGATAGTGCGGTCACAACAGAACAAGGCCTAGACAAAATATGGGCAGGCAAGATTGTAGTAATAACCAGTGCCATTCAATCTCCCATATTATTAAATAAAGCAATTCTCAATAATAACAAATTAAATACTCCACTAACAACTCCAGGAACAGATATATCATTGGCTAGTGAAGCACTACTGGCGGATGCAGAAGATGATTACGGAATCTCTTACTATTTTAGAGGTAACGTAAAAAATAACTATTTAGAGTTTGCAAATAAATGTTGGCGCATAGTAAGAATAGCAGGTGATGGGACAACAAAGCTAATTTTACACAATGATAATATAAATCAGAGCATAAATCCATGCTCATCAACTAACAATAGTAATGACGCTGCCTTTGCAAGATATTCGGGAAGCACATATAGAAGTGCCTTTAATACAAATGTAGATGACAACGCCTATGTTGGTTTGATGTATGGCGAAACAGAGGTAAATGACTACACAAGCACGCATGCTAACACAACCAAAAGCACAATACTTACTAATTTAGAAACATGGTATACGAATAATTTAGCTTCATACGAAGAAAATATCTCAGATACAATATGGTGTACAGATAAGACAAACGTAACTGATACTGATTACCGTATCGACGGTTGGAAAATGAATGGTCTTGGTTACAATGATAATGAGACTTATTATGAAGCAACAAAAAGATTAAGACAGAATGATGATAACGAAACCGGCCCAAGTTTAAAATGCAATGGAGCCCTAAATAAAGTACAAAGTAAAATAGGTCTATTATCAGCAGATGAAATAGCTTATGCAGGCTATGCATTCAATATAAATAATCAATTAACATATTTAAAAGAAAATACAGGAAACACCGAATGGTGGAGTTTGTCGCCTTATGCTTATTACAATTATAAAGCAATAGTTTGGATTGTTTATCAGTCATATGATGAAACAATCTTTGTTTACGATGACGTTGATAATTTATATGGCATCAGACCATCAATAAGCTTAGTTTCAAGTGTTAATGTTATTGGAGCCGGTACCCCAGAAAATCCTTATAAAGTAGTTTAACACTCAAATACAACGTAGTTTAACTTAACTACTTTTTTTTTATTTTGGTTTTTGATATAATACTTTTAGAATGAAAGGGATTTGTTATGAAAAGTGATAATGAAAACAATGAACCTATTACATTAGGAGTATTAAAAAAAGAAAAATCAAGTAAACCATTTTTTGTTTTATTCTGCTTTATATTACTTTTAGGAACCTGTTTTGGACTTCCATATATTAAAGATTATATTAACAACAACAATGATTCCTTTTCAGTATTAGTAAGACAAATATTAAATAGCTTTACTAAAGATGAAGAGCCAACGCCACAGCCAGACGTGCCTGCTGAAGATAGACAAATTTTAAATAAAACTAGTGCGGTTTCTTATCAAAATATCAAACTTACCAATTTTACTTTAGAAGGAAATAAAATAAGTTTTGATATGTCATCAAATATAGATTTCAATTTAGACGAGCACAAACTATTTTTAGAAATTTATGGGACCAAAGACTTACTAACAAGAGTAAAACTAACAGGTAATATCAATAAAGAAGTAACAAACGTAAGCACTACATTATATAAATTAACAATTAATACTGGTGAAAATTATTATGGTAAAATTGTAAATATTACAACCGATGATTATCCAGAAGTAAGCGAAGCAAACACTTTAACTTGCGAACTTGATAATCAGACATATATATATTCTTTTGAAAATAATACCCTAAAAACAGTAAAAACCACATTTACCAATAACGATACTTCAGATATTACTGCCTACATGAATTCATTTAATTCATATCAAGAATTATCAACTAGACTAAACAATAATGGCATTATAAGCACAACAGAGGAAACTAATGATGGCTTTGTTTTCAATGCGGAAATTACACTTTCAGAGAATATAAGGGAAACTTTAAGTGATGACTACGACTATAACTATTTCTATATGAATGCACCACTTAAAGAGGTTAGCTATGATATGTTAACTAAAGGATTTGATTGCAAGTGAATATAAAAATTAACGATTTTGATGGGCCATTAGATTTATTATGGCATTTAATCAAAGCCCACAAAATGGATATATATGACATAAACATAGAAAAGATAACTAAAGAATATTTAAACTTTATTAACAAGCACAAAGAACTCACTATCGACGGAGCTAGTGAGTATTTAGTTATGGCATCAGAACTTATCCATTTAAAAAGTAAACTACTACTTAATAAAAATGACGAAGAAGACGATGCAGAATACGAAATTAACACGGAAGACGATTTAAGAAATAGACTAATTGAATATGAAAAGTTAAAAGCAGCTGCCGATAAATTAAGTGAACTTGAAGATAAAAGAAAAGAAGTATTAACTAAAATGCCTTCTAATCTAAATGAATACGCAGATAAAAATATTAAACTTAGTAATGACATAACACTAGATGATTTACTTAAGGCATTTGAAGACTACTTAAATAGAAAAAAACTAGACGAACCAGTAAATAAAGCAGTTACTAAAAGAGAATTAAGCGTAGAAGATAGATGCATTAGTATTAAAAATTATCTTCATAATAGGGGAAAAGTTAACTTCCTAGAACTATTTGATAAAGTAGACAAGCCTTATGTAATTGTAACTTTTTTAGGAATTCTTAATCTAGTAAAATCTAAAGAAGCAGTAATCAGTCAGGAATATAATTTTGGTGATATATTTATTGAAGAGAGGTTATCATAATGAATAAATTAGGTATTTTAGAAGGCTTACTATTTGCCGTAGGAGACGAAGGCCTTACTATAGAAAACATAAAAGCAATTTTAGAAATTAATGAAACAGAAGCAAAAAATCTACTTAGCATGCTTCAAAAAAGATACGAAAGTGATGAATTTGGTTTAAGAATAAGCTATTTAGGAGAGAGATTTAAACTAACAACCAAAAGAGAACACAAAGAATATTATCAAAGACTTATTGAAACTCCTGAAAGTGATGAACTTAGTAATGCAGCCTTAGAAACCTTAGCAATTATTGCATATAATGGTCCACTAACTAGATTAGAAATAGATGAAATGAGAGGCGTATCATCATCTTATACTTTAAGAAAACTCCTAGCAAAGGATTTAATATATGTAAGTGGCAAAAGTGATTTAGCAGGAAGACCTAATCTATATTCGGTATCAAAATACTTTTTAGATTTTTTTGGCCTAGGAAGTTTAAACGACTTACCTAAAGTAGAAAGCACACTTCATCCAAATGATAGTGACGATTTATATTATTCGATGTATAAGGAGGATAAGAATGATTAATAAGGATATAAGGGAGTTTAAAGCTGATCTAGATAAATACAATGCAAGTATAAATAATGCACAAGATAAAGAAGAATGCACTAAAATATATAATGCTTTTAAAGACGTAGTAAAAACTTATGTTTTTAGTGCTAACGACTTTTTAAGAAGAACATTTAACACATTACCATCACCATACATTAAAAGTGAAGGCTATACTGGAATGTTTAAACCAGGAGTGGAAATGCACTATAGAAACAAACTTGAATATTATGGTGAATTAGATAGTCTTATCACAAGCAAAGGCTTAAGTGAAGAAGATAAACTATATGCACAACAAGCAGTATATGTTTTAAAATTTTATTATCAAGATGTACTACAATAAAAAAACAGGCACTAAATGTGTCTGTTATTTTTTTATGGCTGCCCAGATAGGATTCGAACCTATGAAATGTTAGGGTCAGAGCCTAATGCCTTACCGCTTGGCTACTGGGCACTGGTGCTCGTAATCGGAGTCGAACCGATACTCCTTGTGGGAAATAGATTTTGAGTCTATCGCGTCTACCAATTCCGCCATACGAGCAGTACATGTCAATTATAACACTAGTCAAGTGGAAAATACAATAGTTTAATTTTTTTATTTTTTATTTCAATTAATCCCTCATCCTTAAGATTTTTAAGCTCTCTTGTCATAGCACTCCTATCAACGGCAAGATAATCTGCCAAAGCCGTAAAACTAGATTTTAAATATAATACCCTGGCATTTGTTTCTTGATATGAATTCTTAAAATATTCAAGTAACTTATTTCTTATAGTTTTATTAGTTAGTATATCTATTCTTCGGCTTGCTTCTGTATACTTATTATTTAAAAGTTCTAATAAATTCATCAAAAATTGTGCATAGATTTGTGAAGTAGTATTTTTAGGATTTAAAATAAAATGCATTTCAATAAATGTAATAGTAATATCAGACTTTGATTCTATTTCATACTCTTTATTATTTAAATTAGAAATATTAGTACCAAAGATATTACCTTCTGCAAGTTCTTCAATAATTAACTTATTACCATTACTATCAGTCTTTATAAGGTTGGCTTCTCCTTCAGTAATAATCGCGATAAAATCATCTATTTTAATTTTACTCAAAATAAGTTCATTTACATTAAAATGTAAAGTGATTGACTCCAACATTTTTAGTAAAAGACCTTGTTTACTGGGATGAATATTTTTAAAAAGATCGTTCATTTTTTATCACCCAAAACAATTTTATCATTATTTCGATTTTGTTGCAATTGCAACAATGGAATTTATTATTAAGACGTTATAATGAAGTTGTTCAATGTAGGGAGGAAGTAAAATGAAAGTAATTAAACGAGACGGACATATGGTGGATTATTGTCCAGAAAAAATTGAAGAAGCTATTTTAAAAGCTAACAAAGAAGTTGAGGAAAGCGAGCAAGCAAGCAACACTCAAATAAAAAATATTATTAAATATATTGAGTCTTTAGGTAAGAAAAGAATTCTAGTAGAAGACATTCAAGATATTATTGAAATGAAACTTATGAGTATTGGTAAATATCAACTAGCTAAAAAGTATATTACATATCGATACACTAGAGAACTAGTTAGAAGAAGTAATACAACTGATTTAGCAATTAAAGAACTTATCGACGGTGAAAATGAATACTGGAACACTGAAAACTCAAATAAAAATGCTAAAATCGTAACAACCCAAAGAGACTATCTAGCTGGTATTACAAGTACAGATATTACAAGAAGATTCTTATTACCAGAAGAAATTGTTGAAGCTCACGACGCAGGAATTATTCACTTCCATGATGCAGATTATTTTGCCCAAAATGCACTTCACAACTGTGACCTTATCAATTTAGAAGACATGCTTCAAAATGGAACAAATATCAATGGCGTGATGATTGAAAAGCCACATAAATTCTTAACAGCAGTAACTATTGCAACACAAATTATAACTGCAGTATCTTCTAGCCAATATGGTGGATGCACAATAACTCTTACTCACTTAGCCCCATTTGTTAGAGATAGTTATAACCGCTACTTAAAAATTTATAAAAATAGAAAATTCTCAAAAGAAGATTGTGAAAAATACGCAAAAGAAGATTTAAAAACTGAAATAACAGCTGGCGTTCAAACATTCCAATATCAAGTTAACTCAATGACAACCACTAATGGTCAAGCACCATTTCTAAGTGTTTGTATGTATTTAGGTGAAACAAAAGAATATAAAGAAGAACTAGCAATGATTATTGAAGAATTCTTAAATCAAAGAATTGAAGGTATGAAAAATGAAAAAGGCGTTTATATCACTCCAGCATTTCCAAAACTTCTATACGTATTAGAAGAAGATAACATTCATGAAAATAGTAAATACTATTACCTAACAGAGTTAGCCGCTAAATGTACTGCAAAAAGAATGGTACCAGATTATATTTCAGAAAAAATGATGAAGAAGCTTAAAGTTGATAAAAATGGTGATGGCCAGTGCTATCCATGCATGGGATGCAGAAGCTTCTTAACACCATATTTAGATAAAGAAGGTAAACCAAAATATTATGGTAGATTTAATCAAGGTGTTGTTACTATCAATTTAGTTGACGTGGCACTATCCGCAGACAAAGACGAAGAACTATTCTGGAAAATCTTTGATGAAAGACTAGAACTATGTCATAGAGCTCTTCAAATTAGACATAAACGTCTAGCTAAAGCAACAAGTGATGTAGCTCCTATATTATGGCAACATGGTGCTCTTGCTAGATTAGGTAAAGGTGAAAGCATTCATGAACTATTACATGGCGGATACTCAACAATCAGTTTAGGTTATGCCGGCCTATATGAATGTGTTAAATTTATGACAGGACACTCACACACAGATAATGGAAAAGGAAAAGAATTTGCCTTAGAAGTAATGCAAAAATTAAATGATAAATGTAAAGAGTGGAAAGAAGCTGAAAACATGGACTACAGTGTTTACGGAACTCCAATTGAAAGCACTACATATAAATTTGCTAAATGCTTAAAAGAACGTTTTGGCATTATTAAAGGAATCACTGACCGCAACTATATTACTAACTCTTATCATGTACCAGTATTTGAAGAAATAGATGCCTTTACAAAATTATCACTTGAAAGTGAATTCCAAAAATTATCCCCAGGTGGAGCAATCTCATACATTGAAACACCTAACTTACAAAATAATATTCCAGCTGTTATCGAAGTTATTAAATTCATTTATGACAATATTATGTATGCTGAATTAAACACTAAAAGTGACTACTGCCAAAAATGTGGATATGATGGAGAAATCTTAATTAATGATGATTTAGAATGGTACTGCCCAAACTGTGGAAACAAAGACCATGACACACTTAATGTAGCCAGAAGAACATGTGGTTACATTGGTACCAAATTCTGGAATAAAGGACGAACTCAAGAAATTAAAGAAAGAGTTTTACACTTAGACAATAAGGATGCATAATGGCTAGGTTTAATAAAATAAGAAAAATGGATATCTCTAATGGCCCTGGCGTTAGAGTTTCCATATTCATGCAAGGTTGTACATTTAACTGTAAAAATTGTTTTAACCCAGAAACCCATGACTTTAATGGTGGCAAAGAATTCACTGACGATACTATAAATGAAATATTATCACTTGCAAGTAACAGTTACATAGTAGGTCTATCTATTTTAGGTGGTGAGCCACTTCATAATAAAAATATTGAAGCCACTACAAAGCTAGCAAAAGCCTTTAAAGAAAAATATCCTGATAAAAGCATTTGGATATGGACCGGCTTTAATTTTGAAGATTATGTTATGGATAAAGAAATAACAAAATACGCCGATTTCATTGTAGATGGCCAGTTTGAAGAAGAAAATAAAAATCCCAAACTTTTATATTCTGGCTCAAGCAATCAAAGAGTTATTAATGTAAAAAAAACAATGAAAAAAGGCAAAGTAGTAGAGGAGAAAAATTTATGAAGTTAAGAGGTTTTGAAGTAGCAAAAGGCTGGGAAGATAAAAATATAAATATTCCAATTAGAAAAACAGCAAATTCCGCCGGTTATGACGTAGAAGCTGCTGAAGACGTTGTAATTCATCCATTTAAATTAGGAGACAAGCCGACCCTTATACCAACAGGACTAAAAGCATACTGCCAAAGTGACGAATGGTTCATGCTTGCTAATAGAAGTTCAAACCCATTTAAAAAAGGACTAGTAATGGCAAATAGTATTGGTGTAATTGACAGTGATTACTATAATAACCCAGATAACGATGGACACTTTATGTTTGCTTATTATAACTTCTTTAATGAAGATATTACTATTAAAAAAGGCGACGTTATCGGTCAAGTTATCTTTCAAAAATATTTAATTACTGATAATGATAACGCAACTGGTAAACGTACTGGTGGATTTGGTTCAACAGACAAATAGGAAGAAATTCCTATTTTTTTTATGCTTATTGTGGTATAATCTTAATATGTCCTTGTAGCACAGTAGGATAGTGCAATCGCCTCCTAAGCGATAGGTCGGCAGTTCGAATCTGCCCAAGGACGCCACTAAAGAAATAAATCAGTTTTACAGCTGATTATTTATATTAAATAAAATGCAAGCCATAGAACAAAATCAGCCAAATATTAACTTGACATGGGGGGGGTGTATTATATACTAATAATAGAAAGAAGTAGATATAATATGAACCTAGAAGATATCCAAAAGAAACAGAAAAAAGTTATGGTTTATGTAATGCTATTATGTATAGTACTAGCAGTAGGGGCTTCTTATGCTTACTTTACCTCAGGTATAACTTCGGAAGATGAAACAACAGTAACCGCTGAAGGTGGTACTATGAAAATAAACTATAATGGTGGTAATACAATAAGTTTAAGTGGAGTATACCCAAGAGATGAAGTATGGGCTACTAAAATAATAACTGTAACTGGTAATAATAATACAGATGCTGAGATGTATTATAAACTTACTTTAGTAGTAGACTCTAATACATTTATTACTTCTGATCCATTACAATATGAATTAGTAAGTATTAATACAAGTGATAATGGGAAAGTAGTGCCAACTATATCAAAAACTAATTTAACAGGTACTTCACTAGAACTAGGTAAAGGTAACTTTCTAAAAGCAGATAGTGCAGTTCATACATATCAGTTAAAAATATATTATCCATTAAAAGACATAGACCAAAACAGTAATCAAGGAGCGACATTCAATGCTCATGTTGAAATTACAGATGAAAAAGGCAACCTTGCTACCCAAGCTCCATCAGGATGGTATGAAGCAAATAGTGGAACATTTATTGCAACATTGAGTGAAAACAATGAAGTTAAACAAGCAATCACAGTACCTGGTAAAGAAGTGAGTGCCTATACTTTAGATGACGCTGAGAGTAAAACAGTAAGTGTATCAACGAGTGCTCAAAATCATTATATTACGTATGGAACGGGATGGACAGCAAATGGAACAAAATTTAATTTAACTGGAACAGCAGTAACTAGTGATACATATGCAAATTCGTACTCTAGTTTAGTTGGTAAATATTTGACGGATAGTTCTTTATATTATGCTGGATCAAGTACCGCAGGTACAATGCAACCTGCAACTAATTTAGGCAGGGTATATTATATAGTCAGTGCAACTAAAGATAGTTTTACTTATAAAATAATATCATCAAATAAAAATACAACTGAAGCAATTTTAGCAAGCACAGAAGATGATTATGGAACGTCGTATTATTTTAGGGGTGCTGTAAAAAATAATTATGTGCAGTTTGCGGGTAAATGCTGGAGAATAGTTAGAATAACTGGTGATGGTTCAATAAAATTAATTTTACATAATGATAATATAAATAAAGTTTCTAACCCATGTTCATCTGCTAATAATAGTAATACAGCAACCTTTGCAAGATATTCTGGAAGTTCATACACAACCGCATTTAATGATAACTATTATGATAATGCAAGCATTGGATTTATGTATGGAACGGTCGGATCGAGTGATTATGCAAGCACGCATGCAAATACAAATAAAAGTACAATACTAACAAATTTAGAAACATGGTATAAAAATAATTTAACTGAATATGAAAGTAAATTAGCAGATACAATATGGTGTAATGATAAAAGTATTTCAAGTGGGCTTGGTTATGCCAAAAATATTACCTATTATGGTGCATATAATAGAATAGATTCAACTAAACAGCCAACACTAAAATGTCCTAATGACAACAATGGTGGCAAGTTATCTAAATTTACTGTAAGTGATACGACAAATGGTAATGGTAATTTAACTTATAAAATAGGATTATTAACAGCTGATGAAATTTCTTTTGCAGGTGGATTTAATGGAGGATTTAATCCTAATTATTACTTACTCGAAAATGCAAGTGGGTCATCTTGGTGGACTTTGTCACCTCAAAATAACGATGGTTATATTTCTCTCATTTATGGTGTCAAGGCTAGTGGTGAATTTAATAATTTTAATGTGCGAGGCGACATTGAAGATGGTACTGGACTTCGACCTTCGATAAGTCTTATATCCTCAACAACAATTTCAGGTGGCACAGGCACTTCAGAAGACCCTTACATTGTTAATTGATAGGTTTAACACCTATCTTTTTTGTTATATAAATCACACAAAAAAATATACAAATAATATATTAAGTTATGTTATAATATTTATAATATAAAATGTATTGTAAGGTGGTATTATGAAGTTTAAAAAAATTGTTAAAATAATGTTGATATATAGTTTATTACTTTATCCAAGTCTAGTTTATGCCTATACCATGCCTAGTAATGGCGATTTTGATATAAAATCTGCATTATTTATTGAAGCATTTGTTTCTATACATATGTCAATTTTTGTCTTACTACCAATAGCTAAAGCATTTTCGCCGGTAAATAGTAAGAAACTTTTCTGGATCTTGTTTGCAATAAGAGCTGCAATATTACTATTTTTTGACTTTTTTGTTACGACAAGCATCGCTATAGTAGATTTTATAAGTGTATTTATAGGAGCTTTTATTATTGTTCCAATTTGTTATTTCATATCTGGAAAACTTAAAAAGAGAGAAGCTATAAAATTTGCCGAACTAGCTGCTCAAACAAAACCACAAAATTTAGAATTAAAGTGTAGCAAATGCGGTACAACGCTACTTATAACTGATCATTTTTGTACAAACTGCGGGGAACCATTTGATGCCCAAAAGACATTATCAAATGCTGTTGCTAAAGATTTATCTCAAACAATAAAAAAGATAACTGACTTTGACCCAATGTATCTTTTATCAGAAGAAGAGGTCGTTGAAGAATTTATACGCAGACAAATGGCCAATTTAGGAGTCAAAGAGCCAAATAAATTAATACCAAATGAAGTTTTAAAAAGGAAAAAAGTATTAAATATTATTTTTTCTGTATTACTTTGTTTCTACATTACAATAATCTTTTTTCACTTTCCTTTAAGCACATATATTATTGGAATTATCCTTCTCTTTATCTTCTTTAAACTTTCAAGAAAATATAACTTCATGAAATATCTTATAAAGCAAGTAAAAGCTAGACCAGAAGAAAAAATATCAAATATAATAATGCTAGAAAAAAGTAATTTAACAACTGATAATAGCAGGCTATCTTTTGTAATTAGCATCCTAATAGCAATTATCTTCCCACTAATAATATTTTCTACGCCAAAAATTCTTTACGAAAAAACTGAAGATGGTTATGGTGTTAGATTCTACGCATATGGTTTAACAAACTTCAAAACTGCAACAATTCCAGAAACTCATAACAATAAAAAAGTTATCAGCTTAAGAGGTAATACTTTTTCAAACATGATATTTCTAGAAAGTATTAAACTCCCAGATACCATCAAAGAAATAAGAGGGCAAGCATTTAAAAACTGCAAAAATTTAGTTTCTGTAAATATACCAAAAGAGTTAGAATATCTTGGCGGTGGAGCATTTTATAATGCTAGCAAAATAAAAGAAATTGAGTTACCAGATACTTTAACATTCTTAGGCGGTGAATCTTTTTACGGAGCCACTTCATTAGAAACCATTAAATTGTCAGAAAACTTAACAGAAATAAGAGGGGACACCTTTGAATATTGCAGTTCACTAAAAAGTATAACAATTCCAGACAAAGTAAAAAGAATAGGAGCTCATGCTTTTTATGAAGCTTCAAGCCTTTCTGAAGTTATTATAAGTGAAAGAAGTAATTTACAAGAAATAGGCTCATCTGCTTTTAGAAGATGCTATAGTTTATACAATATATCAATCCCATCAATAACATATGTAAACGAGCGTGCTTTTAAAGAAAGCCCAACAAATATTACAAAAGTATACCCTAGATACTGAGGTGCAACATGAATTATAAATTTATACATTTACTATATGTTCCAACAATGGCCTGCAATATGGGATGCAAGTATTGCTATTTAGAAGATAATACGATAGATGAAAAAACAGACAAAAACTCACTTAATACTCTTAAATTTGCTATTGATAAATTTCGGGAAAGCAACGTAATTCCTTTTAATATTTCCTTACACGGTGGAGAAGTTACAACATTATCTAAAAATGAATTTCATGAATTAATTAAATATATAGACAACTACTACAATGTAAATAAAGATATAATTACTAATGCTGGATTTAAAATTAGTAGTCCTCACATTAAAACTAACATGTATAACTTAGAAGAACACATAGAAACAATAAAAGAGTTTAATGTATCTATATCAGGCAGTTTAGATTTGCCCCTAATACTTCACGACAAATATAGAGTAACAAAAGGAAATCAAAAAACATTAGATAAAATATTAAAAAATATTGAATTATTAAAAGATATTCCTAACAAAAAGAAAGTATCTGCAACAATTTTTAAAGAACATTTTGCTCATCTTGACGATATGATTAAAGATATAAAATTTTTACATGAAAATACTTGTCTTGATATGAACGATTTTAATTTTATGATTGGTTTTGATTATAATTCAAATGGTATGCTACACCATCTTACTGAAGAAGAACAATTAGAGCTTTATAAAAAAATGCATGAAGAGTTTGATGGCACAGACCTAGATCAAGGCGTAAACGGACCATGGTTTGACGAATTCGGCCCGGAATATTGCACTAACTGTGATAACTGTGGTGAGAAGTTTTTCCTTCTTGAAAAAAATGGTGACATATATTCCTGCGTAAGAGGCCAAAAAAATCCTGACTACTATTATGGCAATATCTATGATAATTCAGTCGAAGAAATTTTAACAACTGCCAAGAATAAAATTTTTCTAAATCACAATAAAGAACCACTTAACGACGAATGTACCAAATGTGGATACCTTTATTTATGCAAAACTGGTTGTCCATTTGTAAAAAATACATACCATACAAATAAAAGTTACACCTGCAAACTACAACAACAAATGTATCAAGACCGTGGTTATGAAAAAGATGAATATAATGATGAATTTGTTTACGAATATGTAAAAAATATGCGACTTGATGATAAAGACAAATATGTTCCAACTAGAAACAAAAATGATTATCCATCTTTAGAAGAAATAATAAGTAAAGATGCTAATCTTAAATATATATATGATAATGACAGCTTCATTCTAAAAATTGATGAAAAAGAATACAAACTAGCATCTCAAATAACTAAAAAATCTAGAGAGATAATTTATATAACACCAGAAAATAAAGTAGAATTGCTGATGAAAAAACATTTAATTGAAGAAGTTTGTGACTACCAAGAAAATAACTCATTATACATAATGCTTCTTAGTGGTAATCTAGTTACTTATGGAGATGAAGGACGCACCAAGCAAAGACACTTAGCAACTAATCAAATATATAAGGGTATATTAGATGATAACGTTTCAAAAGATTATTATGTAATTAACTTAACAAATATGCTTGCAGAATATAAGAAATACTATTCTGAAGAAAACCCAAATAATATATTTTTCACAACTTCATCACTAAGAGATTATCATTACCTAAAGCAAAAAAATAACGCTTATTATCACATCGAAGCAATAAATCTACCGTTTCAAAATATAGAATTCTACTATTTAGATAAGGAGTTTAAAAAATGAATAAAGAACCAGAAACCTATGAAGAGTTAATAAGATATAAAAGATGCATCGATTTAACGAAATATTATCAACTATCAGAAGAAAATCTAAATAAAATATATAATTATCTTGCTAACAATGAAAATGGAATTGTTATTGGAAACAAAAATGGCTTAACACTTAAATTAAATTATCAAGATGGAATAACTCCAGAAATAATGCCTGCTATATGCACCGACAGCACAATTGATGGGGTTAAATTAACTAATACTTATTTTTCAGTTATACCTCATTATAATCCTGTTGTAAGAGGCTCTGGAGGTGGCGGTTACCATGGGGGCTCATCATCAAATAATAATAACAATAACAATAACAACAATAATAATAGATAGGAAGTGCAGTTATGCCTTTAATTTCTGATAATAGTCAAAACAATAAATTAAAAAAGTATGGCATAAACATCAAAACAAAATACATCGTTGGCGATAAAATTTTAGAAAAAAACACTAATAACAGTCACAACGATAATATAAGAAACGGAATTAGATGTCAAAAAGAATATTACATTAAGGATAAACTAGTAAAAACAGAAAGCCAGTTTGATTCAAGAATAGAATACACATTCATAACAGTAGATGAAGATAAAACATATACATGTCCTAACTGTGGTATGCAAGCTAATCTCCAAAATTTTATTGATGGTTGTCCATACTGTGGAACATATTATAATTTAGACTACACTGAAAAAGATTTAGGAAGTAAGTACCACTATGACCGAATTCTAAGAAGTAATAAATACCGTATTATAACTGGTATTATCGATTTAATATTCAGCTTAATATTAGCAGAAAGCTTTATAAGGTCAACTTCAAGAACCTTTAACGCCTACGATATTTCTAAAATCTTTATTTATGGTTTTATCTTATCTGCAATTCTATACTACTTCTTTTATGTAATTGATGGTTACATAGTATTAGGACCAATAAAAAAATATAAAGATAATCAAAAAGCCGTTCAAGAAGCCTTTTGGGAAAGAACCAAAATTGATAAAAAGAAATTCTTTAATAATCTAAATTACGAAGTGGCAAAAAAATACTACAATCAGGAAGATATCATCGACTATGATATCTTAGATTATGACGAGTTTACTGAAAACAATAATAACTCCATATTAAATGTTGAAGTAAAAGCATATGTGAGAATAGTAAGATACAATAATGGAAACATAAAATCTGAATATAAAGTTGATACTTACAATATGAAAAGAGTAAACATGGACATTTTTGAACTAAAAAATGGTATAAATTTCATTAAATGTCAAAATTGTGGTGCATCAGTAGACGCTACAAAAGGAAAATGTGGATATTGTGGTACGCAAATAGAACCACTTAACGAATGGATAATAGATAATTAAATATAATTATTAAAAAGCACTCGAGAAGTGCTTTTGTTTTAATATCTTATGTGCTATAATCTTAAGCGAAGAAAAACATGGTGAAAAAATGAGAAGGCTTGTAAAATATTATATTATTATAATTATTATTCTAATATTAGTACTAGGCTATGGCCTAATTTTTGACCATGAAAAAAGAACATATAAACTTGAAATAATTAGTTCTTATGGAGATAATGAGGCATATCATCCAAAAGTAATTACTTTCGATAAAAAGTGGAACGGTTATAAATACTGGATGAGTTACACCCCTTACCCAGGAGGTAATTCTGGCTACGAAAATCCTCATATAGCAGTATCTAACGACCTAATAAATTGGTATGCTCCAAAAGGCCAGAATAAAAGTCTAGATGAAGTTAAAAATAAATATAAGAAAAAAAGATATAATTCTGACGCTCATATAGTGTATAATAAAGATAAGGATATTATAATTTGCTATTGGCGCTATGTTGATGATGTTACTGGTAGTGTTACAATTTATAAAAGGGAGACCAGTGATGGTATAACATGGACAGATAAGGAGAAAGTTTTATTTTCTAAAAACAGACATAAAAAAGATTATGTTAGTCCTGCAATCATTTATGATAATGGAATATACAAAATGTGGTACGTTAACATATGTAACACGATAACCTATGCTGAAAGCAAGGATGGAATGAAGTGGACCGATAAAAGCAAAATAAAATTTGGATATCCTACCAAGCTAGATACATGGCATTTAGATGTTATCAAAACGGAAAAAGGTTATGAAATGATAACCGTAGCTTATGATAAATGGAAACATCATAATAAAATGGACCTATACTATACCATAAGTGAAAATGGAACAGACTTTAAAGATGCAATCAAAATATTAGAACCAGAAAGAGGAACGCTTAACTGGGACAATAGTGGTATTTACCGATCAAGTATGATCTATTTAGATGACACATATTACCTATATTATGGTGCAGTAGGCATTACTGCTGAACGAGGTGTTGGACTAGCCTATGGTGAAGACATCACAAACTTAAAAAGAGACAAAACAAATTATAAAAATCCTAAAATGGTAAAAAAATTAATAAAAAAATTAGAAAGGTGATTATATGAAATCAAAAGTATTGTTTACAAAAAACCTAAGTCCAGAAAGTTTAGTTAAAATCTACGAAGAGTTAGGCAAAGAATTAAAAGGTAACGTAGCAGTTAAACTTCATTCTGGAGAAGACGGAAATCAAAACTATTTAAAACCAGAATTTGTTCGTGAATTAATTAATCACGTTCATGGGACAGTCGTAGAATGCAATACTGCATATAATGGTGCAAGAAACACTACAGAAAAACATAAAGCTTTAATGGAAAAACATGGATGGAATAAGTATTTTGACGTTGACATTATGGATGCTGAAAGTGACACTGAACTAAACATACCAAATGGTAAAGTAATTCATAAAAATTATGTAGGTAAAGATATTGAAAAGTACGATAGTATGCTTGTTTTATCACACTTTAAAGGTCATCCTATGGGTGGCTACGGTGGAGCCTTAAAACAATTATCAATCGGTGTGGCTTCTTCATCTGGTAAAGCTTATATTCATACTGCTGGCAAAACAACTAAACAAGAAGAACTATGGGATAATGTTCCAGAACAAAATTTATTTCTAGAATCAATGGTTGATGCTGCATCAAGTGTTGTAAATTATTTTAATGGTAACATGGCATTTATTAATGTACTATGTAACATGAGCGTTGACTGTGACTGCTGTGCTGTTGCTGAAGACCCTTGTTTAAAAGATATAGGTATTCTAGCAAGTTTAGATCCAGCTGCTATCGATGAAGCATCTATTGATTTAGTAAGAAATTCAGAAGATCCAGGAAAAGAACACTTTATGGAAAGAGTAAATAGCCGAAACGGATTACATACTATAGAAGAAGCTGAAAAACGTGGCATAGGATCTAGAGAGTATGAACTTATAAACATTGACTAAAAAGAAAAGTACTTGTATAAAATAAATACTTTGTAGTATAATAAATTTAGGAAGAGTACTAACCCCTGAAAGTTAGGCTTCTCCAAGTATTTCTTGATGAAGCTACTTAAACAAGGCATTAAAATGTTAGGTAGCTTCTTTTTTTTATCTAAAAATTATAACTATAACTTTTAAAATAATTAAAAGGATGATTATGGACATTAACTTATCTAAAATAGATTTTAACTGTTTCATATACATCACTCCCTTCTTTTTAAGAGGGGAGAAGCCTAACATAGTACTCTTCAAGTAGGTATAATAGTACATTCATAAAACCATTGCAATCCCTTTATTTACCTAGCTTCCAGACTTTTAAAATCTGCGAAAAATCTAGAAAAAAACACACTTTTGGTTTGCTTTATAATAAAAGTATGATATCATATCTTTAAGGAAGGGATTTTTATGAATATAATATTAGAGATTGAAAAAATCCTTAGTGATTTAGGATATGAAAACGCTAAGGTAACTGTAAGTAATAGACCAGATTTAGGCGATTACCAGTTTAATGGAGCTTTCAATCTAGCACGGGTATATCATAAAAGCCCAGTAATGATTGCAGACGAAATAGTTGAAAAACTAAAAGACAACAAAAACTTTAAAAATGTAACAAATGCAAATGGCTTCGTAAACTTAACTTTAAGTGATGAATTCCTTGTTAATTACATGAATGAAGTAAATAATAATTTTGATATAAATACATATAAAATTGATACTGACGAAACTATCTTCTTAGATTATGGTGGAGCTAATGTGGCAAAAGCACTTCACGCTGGACACCTACGTAGTCCAAATATTGGTGAAGCTCTAAAAAGACTATGTGAAGCAGTAGGTTACAAAACTATCAGTGATGTTCACTTTGGTGACTGGGGTAGACCCATGGGACTTATCATTTGTGAAATTAAACATAGATATCCAGATTTAGACTTCTTTAATCCTAATTTAGAAAGCTATCCAAAAGAAAGCCCAGTAAGTTTAGAAGACTTATACGACATCTATCCATTAGCAAGCTCTAAAGCTAAAGAGGATGAAGCTTACATGGAAGAAGCACGTGAATATACTAGAAAACTTCAAAGTAAAGAAAAAGGCATCTATGAACTATATGAAGCCTTTACAAGTATAGCTATTGATGACATCAAAGATATCTATCATATGCTTAATGCAACATTCGATTTATATGAAGGTGAGAAAGATGCTGACGAGTACATTCCAGAACTTCTAGATTACTTTAAAAAAGGAAACTACACCGAGATTAGCGATGGAGCAACTATAATTGATGTTAAAGAAGAAACTGATAAAAAAGAAATGCCACCAGTTATTCTTATTAAAAGTAATGGTGGAGTATTATATGATACAACAGAGCTAGCTACTCTTTACTCAAGAATTAAAAGATTTAATGCTCAAAAATATTTCTATCTAACAGATATTCGTCAAGAACTACACTTTGTTCAAGCCTTTAGAGCAGCGTACAAAACTAACTTAGTACCAAAAGATGTAAGCTTAGAATGGTTTGGTTTTGGAACAATGAATGGCCCTGATGGAAAACCATTTAAGACCAGAGATGGCGGAGTAATGCCACTAAGAAAACTAATTGATTTAGTTAAAGAAGAAACTAGAAAAGTAATTAAAGATAATATTAAAGAAGAAGATAAAGACGAGCTTGCTTGCAATCTAGCAATTGCTGCAATCAAATATGCCGACCTTCTTCCAAATAGAACAAGTGACTATATCTTTGATCCTGTAAAATTTAGTGATATTAATGGTAAAACTGGTACATACTTACTTTATAGCACAGTAAGAATGAAGTCCTTACTAAATAAATGCGATACAGACTACAAAACATATCATAAAATATCTAGTGCATATGAAAGAAATATTATTATGAATATCATAAACTTAAGAAACACTTTAGAAAAGTCTTTCGCATCACGCTCATTAAATGAAATATGTGAGTACTTATACAGATTAACAAGCTCATTTAATGCTCTATACTCTAACTGCGAAGTTCTTACTGAAAAAGATGCAGAAACAAAAGAAAGCTTACTAGTTTTAACAAAATTAGTTTATGAAACAAATAAATATCTACTAGACATCCTAGCAATAGATGTTCCAGATAAAATATAAAAAGGAAACCACGAAGGCTTCCTTTTTTAGATGTTTCCGTTATTGTTGTTTCCCCAAGACCATCCAGCACCAATAATAATTACTAAAAGAATAAATAATACGATCCATAAAGCAGCACCTAGTCCGTATCCACCATTAGTGTTTCCAACATAACCAGTATTGTAACAAGGGTTATATGGAGTATTCATTCCATTATAACCACCATTGTATCCGTAGTAATACATGTTAATACCTCCTTTGTATCTACTATAGTTTACTCAAAAGTATTCAAAGTTGTTAATAAATTTTTAAAACTTTCTAAATATTCTTGGTTAAAGATAAGCATCATGTTATAATTAAAAAGGTGATAAACAATGTTCGGATACATAATAGGAAGCGTAAAATATTTAACAAGTAATCATATAGTTCTTGAAAATAATGGCATTGGTTATATTATCTTTGTCGCAAACCCATACGCATATGAAATAGGTAAAGAATACACAGTCTATACTTATCAAAATATAACAGAAAACGAAAACTCATTATATGGATTCAAAAGTATGGATGAAAAAGAATTATTTTTAAGACTAATAGCAGTAAAAGGATTAGGTCCAAAAACAGCTTTACCAATGTTTGCCTCTGGTTCAGTAAGTGGAATCATTGATGCAATAGATAGAGAAAATATCCTTTATTTAACTAAATTTCCTAAAGTTGGAGATAAACTCGCAAGACAAATTATTCTAGATTTAAAAGGAAAAATTAATATTGAAGTTACAAGTACAAGCAGTAATGAAGAGCTTGTTGAGGTACTACTTAACCTTGGATATAAAAGTGCAGACATCAAGAAGATTCTGCCAAAAGTTGATTCTGAATTAAGCATCGAAAATCAAATAAAGGAAGCATTAAAATTAATGTTGAGGTAACCTATGGTAATTGGTATAGATATAGATGAAACAATCACAAATACTCACGATGAAGCTTTAAAATATGTAAAAAAATATGCCCCAAACTTAAAATTTAACGACTACTGTGATGATATTAAAAATAAAGATGTTAAAGCATTTCTAGAAGTACATGCTTACAATATCCAAAAAAATCTTACATTAAAACCATTTGTAAAAGAAGCTCTTACCATGCTTAAAGAACATGGTTATAAGATTGTTATTATTACAGCTCGTGGTTATGATTTAAATTACGAATACGAAAAAGCAAGCGTTGAAATGCTAGAAAAATATGATTTACCATACGATGAAATCTATTATAAACAAAATAAAAAGGGAAAAACAGCTAAAGAATTAAATGTATCATACTTCATTGATGATAAAGAAAAAATTCTTGATGAAGTAAAAGAATATGGAATTCAAACAATTTGGTATACAAACGAAAAGAAAGAGAGCAAACATTTAATTTTTAGTAACTGGCTAGATATAGCAAACTACATAATAGAAAGAAGTAATTAAATGGAAGAAAGAGTAATAACAAACGAAGAATTACCTAGTGATAATAATTTAGAAGAAACATTAAGACCCCAAGTTTTAGATGAATATATTGGACAAAATGAAGTAAAAGAAAATATTCGCGTTTTTGTTGAGGCAGCCAAAATGAGAGATGAAGCTTTAGATCACGTTTTACTTTATGGCCCTCCAGGACTAGGTAAAACAACTTTAGCTCATATCATTGCTAATGAGCTTGGCACAAATATTAAAACGACCACAGGGCCATCTCTAGAAAAGAGTGGTGACTTGGCCGCTGTTTTAAGTACGCTAGAACCAGGTGACGTCTTATTCATAGACGAAATTCACCGCATTCCTAAATTTATTGAAGAAATTTTATATCCAGCAATGGAAGACTTTGAACTTGATATTGTTGTTGGTAGTGAAGGAAGTAGTAGAAGCATCAAAATAGATCTTCCACCATTTACCTTAGTTGGTGCAACAACTAGAGCAGGAGATATTTCTGCACCTTTAAGAGATAGATTTGGTATCGTCTCAAAACTAAACTACTACACAGATGAAGAACTACAAAAAATAATTGAAAGAACAAGCCGCGTACTAAACATGAAAATAAATAAAGAAGCAGCTGCAGAATTATCTAAAAGAAGCCGTAAAACACCAAGAATCGCTAATAGATTATTTAAAAGAGTTAGAGACTTTGCTCAAGTAAAAGGTTTAGATGAAATCGACTTAGAAACAACGATGGAAGCCTTAGACAGACTAAAAGTAGATAACTACGGTCTGGATCAAATAGATATCGAATACTTAGAAAGTTTAATTTATAAATTCAATGGGGGTCCAGTAGGAGTTGAAACAATCGCATCATCAATTGGCGAAGAAGTTTCAACCCTAGAAGATGTTGTTGAGCCATATCTAATGCAAGAAGGATTTTTAAAAAGAACACCTAGAGGAAGAATGGCTACTGATAAAAGTTACAATCACATTAAAGGAGGATTATTATAATGGATAGAAAAATATCAAGCTTATTAAGAAAAGAAACTCAAAGACAAGAAGAAAATATTGAACTTATTGCAAGTGAAAACTATGTATCAAAAGATATTTTAAAACTTCAAGGAAGTATTCTAACAAATAAATATGCTGAAGGTTACCCAGGCAAAAAATATTATGGAGGATGCACCTATATAGATGAAATTGAAAATTTAGCAATTGATTATGCATGCAAGTTATTTCATGTTAAATATGCTAACGTTCAGCCACACTCTGGATCATCCGCAAACATGGCAGTCTATAAAGCACTTCTTAACATTGGTGATACTGTTTTAGGCATGGACCTATCTAATGGTGGGCATCTAACTCACGGACACCCAATGAGCTTTAGTGGCAAAGAATACAATATCGTATCATACACAGTTGATAAAGATAGTGGCATCATTGACTATAACGAATTAAGAAACATAGCTCTAGAAAGCAAACCTAAAATGATTATTGCCGGAGCTAGTGCTTACTCAAGAATGATCGACTTTGCTAAATTTAGAGAAATAGCTAACGAAGTAGGAGCATATCTAATGGTAGATATGGCTCATATTGCTGGACTTGTTGCTACTGGCCTTCATCCATCACCAGCACCATATGCAGACGTTATAACTACAACAACTCATAAAACTCTAAGAGGACCTAGAGGTGGACTTATCCTAACAAATAATGAAGAAATCATAACTAAAATAAATAAAACAATCTTCCCAGGAATTCAAGGCGGACCATTAATGCACGTTATTGCAGCTAAAGCCCAGTGTTTCTATGAAGCAATGGAGCCTAGTTTTAAAGAGTACGCTACAAACATAATTAAGAATGCTAAAGCGCTAAGCAAAACGTTTATGGATAATGGCGTTAAAGTTATTTCTGGTGGAACTGATAATCACTTAATGCTTATCGATGTTAAATCATCATTCGGTATCACTGGTAAAGAAGCTGAAACCATTCTAGACAAGATAAACATTACAACCAATAAAAATACTATTCCAAACGATACTGAAAGTCCATTTAAAACATCAGGCCTAAGAATTGGTACTCCAGCTATGACTACAAGAGGATTTAATGAAGAAGACTTCGAAGAAGTTGGTATCATAATTATTGAGGCTCTAAGAAATAGGGATAATGAAGAAATTTTAGATAATTTAAGAAAACAAGTATTAAGGTTAACAAGTAGTCATCCACTATATAGAAAGGGAGTATAACATGACTAAATGGGATAAAGAGTATATCAAACTATGCACAAAAATATTAGATGAAGGAGTAAGAGTGCAAAATAGAACTGGAATAGACACAATTAAAATACCATCTTATCACTTGCATTTTGATTTAAGTGAAGAGTTTCCTGTCCTAGCTTCTAAACAGCTTTTCTTTAGACAAGCAATACTTGAAATGTTATGGATTTATCAAGCACAGTCCAATGACGTAAGATGGCTTCAAGAACGTAATGTCCATATCTGGGACGAATGGGAAATTGATGAAGAAGGATTATGGAAAGCAACTCAAAATGTTGTTGAAAACGGCGAGTACGTAAAAAAAGAAGTAATAAGAAAATTTCCTAAAGAATATGCTCATACAATTGGTACAGCTTACGGATATATTACAAATAAATTTAAGCTTACTCAAAATCTAATAGACACAATAAAAAACAATTCAACAGACCGCCGTATGGTAATGAGTTTATGGCAAAATGATTATCTAGAAACTGCAGTATTGCCATCATGTGTATGGTCTAGTGAATGGGATGTAACAGATGGTAAACTAAATCTTTGGGTTCATCAAAGAAGCTGTGATGTACCACTAGGCTTGCCATTTAATGTTACTCAGTATGCAGTGCTTTTATCATTAATTGCTCACGTAACCGGATTAAAACCAGGAACAATTGACTGGAGTTTAAAAGATGCACACATATACGTAAATCAAATAGATGGTATCAAAGAGCAGATTGAAAGATCAAAAACTAGTGAAGACATTAAAGCACCAACGCTATGGATTAATCCAGAAGTAACTGATTTCTTCAAATTTGATAATAGTAAAGATTTAAAAGATATTAAAATAGAAGGATACAAGCATATGGGATCAATTAAATTCCCAATTGCGCAGTAATATTATGAATAATTTATCTTTAATTGCTGCTATCGGCAAAAATAATGAATTAGGAATTGATAATCATCTACTATGGCACCTAAAAGAAGATATGAAGTTTTTTAGGGAAACTACGGCAAGCAAAACTATTATTATGGGTAGAAAAACTTTTGAATCACTTCCTGGACTCCTAAAAGGAAGGAAACACATTATCTTATCATCTAATGAGTCCTACAATGTAGATGGTGCTATCATAATGCACACTAAAGAAGAAATACTTAACTACATAAAACAAACAGATGAAGAATGTTTCATAATAGGTGGAGCTAAAATCTATAAAGAATTTCTTCCGTACTGTAAATATCTTTACTTAACCTTAGTTGATCTTGAAAAAAAAGCAGACACTTTCTTTCCAGAATTTAATAAAGAAGATTACACTGCTGAAGAAATAAAAAAATGCACTGAAGATGGTATAAACTTTACATTCATGAAATACACGAAAAGGCTTTAAAACAAGGTCTTTTTGTTTTATAATAATCTATGAAAGGAGTCATTATGTCAAAAGAAACCGACCTTATAAATCCAATTAAAAGAAGAATCAGCTGGATAGTACCAGAAAATGATGAAGACATAATAAAAATGGAATCAATAAAAAAATTACCATCATTAACCTTTAGAGAACTTGCAAGACTACGTGATTACATTGATTATATCTTAGAAGTAGTTGCTAAAAATGAACAAAAAGACGCTATACTTACAATTATTTTTGCTTGTACTTATTATGATCCGGAAATATTAAAATTTCGCATAAATGAATTAATAATATTAACAGAAACCCTTATGTACATGAAAGTAATTGACTATCCAGACTACGAAACAATTTTGCAAATATTATCAGAAAGAAGTGTAACTAAAAATGAAAACAGAAGAATTTGATTACTACCTACCAAAAGAACTTATTGCTCAAACTCCGCTAGAAAAAAGAGATGAAAGTAGACTTCTCGTAATGGATAGAGTAACAGGAGAGCTTACTCATAAATATTTTTATGACGTTATAGATTATCTAAATAAAGGTGATGCCTTAGTAATAAATGATACTAAAGTAATCCCTGCAAGAATAATTGGTATTAAAGAAGAAACTGGAGCAGTTATTGAGTTATTACTCCTAAATCCTGAAGAAAAAGATATCTGGAAATGTTTAGCAAAACCTCAAAAAAGACTAAAAGAAGGCACTATTATTACCTTTGGTGATGGCTCTCTAAAAGCAAAAGTTATAAAGATTAAAGAAGAAGGAATAACTGAAGTAGAATTAATCTACAATGGAATTCTAATGGAAATTCTAGAAAAACTAGGAACAATGCCACTACCTCCATATATTCATGAAAAACTAGAAAATAAAGACATGTATCAAACAGTGTATGCAAAAGAATATGGTTCAGCTGCGGCGCCAACTGCTGGCTTACACTTCACTAAAGAACTTCTAGAGAAAATAGAAGAAAAAGGTATTAAAATAGTTCATATTACTTTGCATGTCGGACTAGGAACATTTAGGCCAGTAAACGTTGAAGACGTAACAAAACATGTTATGCATAAAGAACACTACATAATGTCAAAAGAAGCAGCAGATGCTCTTAATGAGATTAGAAAAGCTGGTGGCAAGATCTATGCAGTTGGTACAACAAGTGTAAGAACTCTGGAAACAATTATGCAAAATAACGAAAAATTTGTTCCAACAAGTGGAGACACAAGTATTTTTATCTACCCAGGATTTAAATTCAAAGGCATAGATGGCCTTATTACTAACTTCCACTTACCAAAAAGTACATTAGTAATGTTAGTATCAGCATTTTCAAGCAAAGAAAATATTTTAAACGCTTATAACGAAGCCGTAAAAATGAAATATCGTTTCTTTAGTTTTGGCGATGCCATGTTAATCAAATAAAGGAAGTGACTTATGAAAGTAGAATATACATTAATTAAAAAAGAAAAAAACACTGGAGCAAGACTAGGTAAAATCAAAACCAACTATGGTACATTTGATACCCCAATGTTTATGCCAGTAGGAACTCAGGCTACCGTAAAAACATTATCACCAGAAGAACTAAAAGCATGTGACGCCGGCATCATTCTAGCAAACACTTATCACTTATGGCTTAGGCCTGGAGAAGATGTAGTGGCAAAAGCAGGTGGCTTACATAAATTCATGAACTGGGATGGACCAATTCTAACAGACAGTGGTGGCTTTCAAGTATTTAGTCTAGCAAAACCAAAAGATATCTCTGAAGAAGGCGTTAAATTTAAAAATCAATATAACGGAGATGCATTATTTTTAACTCCCGAAAAAAGCATTGAAATTCAAAATAAACTAGATAGTGACATTGCTATGAGCTTTGACGAATGTGTAGCTTGGCCAGCATCATACGAATACTGTAAAATGTCTATGGAAAGAACTCTTAGATGGGCTAAAAGAGGAAAAGACGTCTTTAATAATCCTAGACAAAGCTTATTTGGTATCGTTCAAGGTGGAGAATATGAAGATTTAAGAAAAGAATGTGCTCTTAAACTAGCCGAAATGGACTTCGATGGCTATTCAGTAGGTGGCACAAGCGTAGGTGAAGACAAACCAACAATGTATAAAATGGTAAGCTTCGCAACTAAATACTTACCAGAAAACAAAGTAAGATATTTAATGGGTGTAGGCGATCCCATCGACATCGTTGAAAATGTTATTCGTGGTATTGATATCTTCGACTGTGTATCACCAACTAGACTAGCTCGTCACGGACATGCCTTAACAAAATATGGCAAAATAAATTTAAAAAACGCTAAATATAAAGAAGACTTTACTCCAATAAGTAATGAATGTGACTGCTATGCTTGTAAGCATTACACGAAAGCTTATATTAAGCATCTAATTAACTGTGATGAAACATTTGGGGCAAGACTTCTTTCAATTCATAACATAAACTATCTCATAAATCTTACAAAAGAATTAAGAGAAGCCATCAAAAATGACACTCTTTTAGAATATAGAGAGGAGTTTATAAAAAACTACTATGGCGAAAAAAAATAATTTAGTCCTTAGCATCCTACTAATTGCTCTAAGTGTATTCTTACTTTTAGGTATCAGTAAAACAATTAAAGACCATCACGATAGACAGTACACAGTTGTCTATAATAAAATAAAAGAAGCTGCTAAAATCTGCTATCAAAAAAATGAATGTGAAGGCGAAATAAACTTAAAAGACTTATACGATAAAGGATACCTAGAAGAAGCAATTGACCCCATAACTAAAGAACCACTAGATCAATCACTATGCTTAACAAAAGAAGATAAAAATATTACATTCTGTAAAGAAAAAGGAGAGTAATAATGAAAACAAAAGACCATTCATATATTGAATATATATCTATAATAGTAACAGCTTTATTAATAATCTTAAGTATAACTTTAATAATAACGAATCACTTTAAAAAACAAAATATCAAAAAGTATAACGATTATGAAATGTTAATAACCGAAAGCACATATAAATATCTAGACAATCATAAAGATATTATTAATAAATTAAAAAAAGACTATGCTTATATTAATTTGAAAGTAGAGGACTTAGTAAACGATTCATATTTAAGCAAAAATATTAAAAATCCCAAAACTAAAAAATCTGCACTAAACGATAAAATAGGCATAACTCTAGATGAATATGAAAATATATCAGTAACATATCCTTCAAAATATGATAGTGGTCTTTTTACGAAAAATATTGTTAAAAACTTAAGCAACAAATCATTAAACTTAAAAGATATTTTAAATACCCCATCTCTTTCATTTGCGTACAATGGAAAAATAATAAGTGATTATTTAACCTTAAAAAATATTAAATTAAAAGAAGAGTATAATCTAGATGAAATAGGTCTTTATGAAATAACCTATATCTTTAAAGATAAAGAATATAAAACTAATGTAATTGTTGTAGATGATAAAGCTCCTATAATAAGTGACATAACCTACAATAAAGAAAAGTATGCAAGCAGCATAATAATAAGCGCTACTGTTACAGATGAAGACTCCGGCCTTGCTTCATACAGCATTTCCAAAACATGCAAAAATTATCAAAATATAACTGCAAACAAAATTGAAGCTACAATTGATGAAAATGGCATATGGTATATCTGCGTTAAAGATTTATCTGGAAACATGACAAAAGAAGAAGTAAATATTACAAACATTGATAACATCGCGCCAGAAATAAATATAAATGAATTTGACGAAGAAAATAAAATAATAAAAGGGGAAATAACGGATGCTTCATCAGGTGTAGTAGCTTACGCTGTTACTAAAACCATCTCTAAACCGACTAGTTGGATAATAATTGAAAACACAAAAAAATTTGATAAACTAAATTATCAAATCACTAAAAAAGGAACCTATTATATTTGGGCTAAAGATGCTTCTGGAAACACATCAAGAAGTAAAGCAATTGACCTAAACTGGGTTAGTTAAGCACCTTATCCACAATACCATACTCAAGTGCTTCAGCACTACTTAGATAATGATCTCTTTCTGTATCATTATCTATTTTTTTTATACTTTGACCAGTAAGATTAGCTAAAATATTATTAAGCCTCTTCTTTAAATTAAGAATTCTTTCTGCTTGTATCTTTATTTCAGTTGCTTGCCCTTGAGTTCCACCTAAAACTTGATGAATCATCACCTCAGAATTAGGCAAGATTAGCCTTTTACCTTTAGCACCATTAGCAAGAATAATTGCTGCCATACTGGCACACATCCCGCAAGCCACTGTTGAAACATCACTCTTAACATAATTCATTGTATCGAAAATACTCATTCCACTAGTAACCGAACCACCTGGACTACTAATATAAATATAAATATCATCGTGATTAATTGAATCTAAATAAAGAAGCTCCGAAATAATCAATCCAGCCATATTGTCATCAATCTCTCCATTTAAAAAAATAATACGACTACTAAGTAACTTCGTATAAATATCATAAATCTTCTCACCACTAATACTTTTCTCAATAATATTTGGAATTAAGACCATTATTTTTTCACCTAATACTATTTTAAATAAAATAAAAGCAAAATATACATTAAAAATAGTTTTTTTTTAAGACAAATTTTGATATACTTAACTATAGAATAACGAGGAGTGATAAAGATGTTGTTAGATAGAGCTGACCAAAAGAAATATCAATCTGGTATGAAATTTCTTTTATATGTTGCTATAAAACATTTAGGATATATAGATATTAATTACCTGCACAGTATCGATAAAGGACTATACTCACAAATCATTGCAACAAAAACCTTAACAGATGAAGATATCGAAAAAATAAAAAACTATATAAATGAACTTATAAATAAAAATTTAAAAATAACTAAAAAGGTAGTAACAAAAACCGATGCTTATAACTATTATATAAAAAAAGCATTATATGAAAAAGCTGGTAATATTCAAAATTTGAATACCAAAACTGTAACTCTATACGAATTAGATGGTTACTATAATTATTTTATGAGTGACATGCCAAAAACTACTGGAGAACTTAAAAACTATAGGTTAACTTACCTAGGAAATAATATGGTAGTTCTATCTATACCAGTAGAAGATACTGAAGTAGTTCCAGAGTATGTTCCTCAAGACCTTATTATAAAAAGTTTTGCTGAGTACACTTCTTGGATGAATAAACAAAATATTAAATATGTAGCTGACCTAAACAGAATAATCTCAAATAGTGAAATTAAATCATTTATTAAAAAGAACGATATTATAATGGATAGTACTTTAAGTGAAGCAGCTAGTGTAATTAAACACGAAGGTAAAAGACTAATCCTACTTGGTGGTCCATCATCAAGTGGAAAAACAACTACTACCAGAAAGCTATCACTATACTTATCTGCTCTAGGACTTAATCCAATATATTTAAGTTTAGATGACTACTTTGTAGAACGTAAAAACAATCCTAAAAATGAAGATGGCTCCTACAATTTCGAATGTTTAGAAGCAATTGATTTAGAACTATTTAATAATCAGGTAACAGACCTACTTGCAGGTAAAACAGTAAGCATTCCAACATTTAACTTTATAACTGGTACTAAAGAATATAAAGGCAAAGAAATTACTATGAAAGAAAATGACATCTTGCTTATTGAAGGATTGCACTGCTTAAATGAAACTCTTACAAGTCACATCGATAGTAAAGATAAAATGAAAGTATATTTAAGTCCATTTATCCCGCTAAATATTGATAGACATAACCATCTATCAACGGTAGATATGAGACTTATCAGAAGAATAGTAAGAGATAACCGAACACGAGGTTATGACATAACCAAAACTTTAGAAGCATGGGAAAGCGTAAGAAATGGTGAAACAAAATATATCTTCCCATTTACTAAAGATGCTGACATGATCATAAATACTGCATATATTTATGAACTTGGAGTTCTTCGTGTATATATAGAACCACTTTTATATAGCATTCCAATGAACTCAAAATTTTACAGAGAAGCCAAAAGACTTATCAACGAACTTCAAATGTTTTTCCCAATTCCAAGTGAATATATCACTGACACAAATGTTTTAAGAGAATTCATTGGTGGAAGTTATTTTGAAGAAAGGTAAGTAATATGAAAAATATTGTAAAAATAGTATTAGTAGTTTTAGCACTATTTCCAGTAATTGTAAATGCTGAAATAACGCTTACAGATGACGTATTAGAACAGGGAATAAAAAGTCTTATGGAAAGTTTAAAAAATAATAGTGAAGAGCAAGACTCCGGAGATATTATAATCACTTTAGACAGAACAAATAAACAATTGATTATTACTGTTAATGACGAAACATTAAAATCATATTACAAAATAAATGATGATAACACTATTACATTTATTACATCCGGAAGATTTTATAAAGGAATGACATATGAAGAGTACAAAAATGCTGACATAGGTTTATCCTTGGGAATGATAGAGTATGGCATCATATCACAGATAAATAAAATCGAATTAGAAGATTCAATGATCTATTATGGGTTTAGCATTTTACAATTTGTTTTAGGCTCTTCAACTGGCACAGGAACATCAAAACCATCATTTATAGTGGTTCCAGATGATCAAGAAACTACAGCAGATGAAGGAGTACAAGTTATTAAAGAAAGCGAATTTGGCCAATACTCTCTTGATTTAGCAAAAAAACAATATGCTGATTCATTTAATAAACAAGTGCTAAAAGATGATCAAGAAGGTATGATTAATTCTTACTCATATGGTTATAGTAACGATTTAAGTAAAATTCCTGGTCTTACTCAAAAAGAAGACGAATTTTATATAATAGGTGAATTAACTATTAACCCAAATGCCGACTTTTCTAAACTTATTGGCTTTGCAGATAAAATCTCTGACACACCGGATATAGACGTGCCAAATAAAGAACCATCCGATACCAAAGATGATAAAGAAGCAGACTCAAAAGATACTAGCATATCAGACAGTACAACTGAACAAACTAAAAGTACAGGTAATGAAGAAACAAACCCTAAAACTGGAATTAAAGATAACTACTTAGTTTTAGGAACTTCACTTATAGTAGGTGTTATAATGCTTGCTATCACAAGAAAAAAACAAATATTTAAAAAGATATAGAAAGGGATATAATATGAAAAAAATAGTAATTAATGGCTTTGGTCGTATTGGCCGTTTAGCATTTAGAGAACTTATTGGAAGTAAAGAATATAAAGTAGTTGCAATCAATGGAAGAGGATCAAGTGAAGAGATGGCTTATCTTCTTAAATATGACTCAGCACAAGGAGGATTTGAAGAATCATCAGTATCTTTTACAGATGAAGGTATTATCTTTGAAGATGAACTAATTAGAACATACCAATTTGATGACCCCGAAGAGTGTCCTTGGAAAGAATTGGATGTAGACTGTGTCCTAGAATGTACAGGAGCATTTACTAAATATGAAGGAGCATATAAACACATTAAAGCAGGAGCAAAACACGTTGTAATTTCAGCACCTGGTAAAGGAGATATGAAAACAATCGTCTTTGGTGTAAATGATAACGAACTTACTGGTGATGAGGAAATAATCTCAGCTGCATCATGTACAACAAACTGTTTAACTCCAGTATTAAGAGTAATTGATCATTACTTTGGCATTGAATCAGGCTTTATGTCAACAATTCATGCTCTAACAAATGACCAAAATATTTTAGATGGTTCTCACAAGAAGGGTATTACGAGTAGAAGAGGAAGAGCCGCAGTAAACAATATTATTCCAACATCAACTGGAGCAGCTTCTGCTGTAGGTAAAGTATTACCTAATTTAGATGGGAAACTTGATGGCTTAGCTTTTAGAGTTCCAGTAGTAGACGGTTCATGCGTTGATCTAACTCTTAATTTAAAAATAGAAGTAACTAAAGAAATGATTAATAATGCATTTAAGTCTAACACAAATGTTGTATTAAAATATACAGATGACCCAGTAGTATCAAGTGATGTTATTGGTAATAGATGCGGTTCTCTAGTAGATGGATCAGCCACTAAAGTTTTAGACTCTAATAAACACTTAGTAAAAGTCATTGCTTGGTATGATAATGAATTAGGTTACACTTGCCAAATGCTTAGAACAATGATTAAATTACTAAAAAAATAAATTAAACATATAATTAAGTATGATAAAAATATTTATAGGTATTATCCTAACAAGCTATTCCTTAGTCTTTTGGATAATAAATTTAAACTTACTAACAATAGATAAAAATATCATAGATTATCTAATATACTGCCTAACTCACATCGAAACGCTTATACTATTTCTAGGATTATACCTAGTAAAAGACATACTTCTAAAAAGACCAACAAGGTCTTTTTAATTTGCCTAATATTTTATATAATAAGATTGGTGATAAAATGAATGTAGTAGATAAAGCAAAAGAATTTGCAATTAAAGCCCACGATGGTCAAGTTAGAAAAACCGAAAAAGATAAACCTATGATAGTGCACCTTTTTGACGTAGCAAGTATTTTAAAATTATATGGATTTGACGATAATGTTATTGCAGCTGGTTTTCTTCATGACACACTTGAGGACACTAAAACAACTAAAGAAGATATTTTAAATAACTTTAATGAAGATATTTTATCTTTAATTATAGGTGATACCGAAATAGATAAATCTTTATCTTGGAAAGAAAGAAAAACTATAACAGTAAATGAAGTTAAATATTTAGACATAAGACACAAGTCTATCGTCATCGCAGATAAAATAAGCAATTTAGAAGACATGCTAATATATTTTAATAAATTAGGTAAGAAAGACTTTTCAGCATTTAATCAAGGTTTTGAAGAACAAAAATGGTATTTTGAAAGCTTATATCAAAGTCTTATTCTAAACGAAGATGAAGAAAAAGAATACTTTAAAAGATTAAAATCTCTAATTGATGAAATTTTTAATAATAAAGAAGACGAATTTTTAAAAAATACAATCTTCAAAAATAAAGAAGATGAATACTTAGAATTAAAAAAACTAGATGCTAAAAAATGGGAATTAGCAAAATTAAAAAGACTATTTAATATTAATAAGTATGTTATTGAATTTACCGGAACACCTAGAACAGGTAAAACAACCTTAATAAACAATTTATATGACTTCTTTAAAAAAGGTAAATTTAAAACATCAATTTTAGAAGAATTTACCACCTCTAAAAAATATAAAGAACAAATTTATCCTAAACTAAAAAACGAATATAAAAACGTAGTAAATACTGAAATACCAAAATATGTATTAAAAGATTTAGAAGAAGAAATGCAAAAAGATTTAGATATAGTTCTAATTGATAGATCACTTTTCGATCGTATCATTTGGGTAAATAGATTGTATCTTAAAGGTGGGATGGAAGAAGCTGAATATCAAAATTATCTAAATACATATATCCCATTAGTAAATGAAAAAATTGACATCATAATTGCTTTAAAAACAGATGCAATAACCTCTCTTAAAAGAGACTACACAGCAAACCTTTCTCTAGAAAAAAGAAACTTCCTAAATGAAGAAAATGTTAATGAATACAATGTATCACTAGAAAACACGTTAAAAATGTTTGAAAACAAAGCCTATGTTTTTGATACAACAAAAAAAACACAAAGAGAAATTGCTATAGAAGTAGCTCATCAAATCCTTGATAATTACCGTAAAGAAGCGATTCTAAATATCAAGGAAAGTCTTAAATAATTAACTTTAAATAGATAAAATAAAATAGCTTATTAACTTGACATAATAGTGCCGTTATTTTGCAATTCTTTATATAGAAAGATAGGGGATTGCAATGCAGCAACAGCTTAAGCAATATAAAAAACAACTTGCTTCATTATACTTAATGCTTATAATCGTTGTTCTAATTGGCACATAATTTGCCCTATTACAAAATTTTACAAGACAAAGTAGTAGCAATAATTTAAGTGCAGCCGATTGCTTTAGTATAACCTTCGGGGGACGTTACTAATGCCTTAAATCTAGCAAATAATTATCTAGTTCCGGATAAAGAAGGACTGCAAAGAAATCATTATACATTTAAAATAACTAATAACTGTAATCAGTATTTAACACTTAACATAGGCGTTGAAACGCTAAACACAAGTGAAATACCTGCATCTTTAATTAAAGGTGTAATTATAAAAAATGGAGTAACTCCAACTTCAGCAATAATCATATCTTCTGGTAAAATAATGGAATCCCAAAATAATGGAAATACCTACGCACTTTTAACAGATAATCTCTCAGCTAAATCATCAAAAACTTATGATTTAAGATTATGGTTTGACGAAAGCATGACCAAAGAACAAGGAACTAGTAAAAAATATAAAGGAAAAGTTGTTGCAGAAGCAAGTGCAGATATTGCTCCTATATTTAAAGATGTTATTCTTGCAAACAACGAAGTAAAAACACCACTATCAACACCAGGAAAGGAAGCAAATGATATTAATTTTAATCTACTAGGAACTGGAGTAACAACAGCCACCTATGCAAACTCATATTCTGGTTTAGTTGGTAAGTATTTAGTTAGTTCATCTCCAGCTAACAATAGCTCAAGTACAGCTGGCTCAAAGAAAACAACAACCAATTTAACAACAATATATTATGTAGTTAGTGCCACATCATCAAGCTACACAACAAAAAGAATTACCTCGAGTAAAAACAGTACAGAAGCTCTAATTGCAAGTAAAGAAGACGACTATGAAACCAACTAACTATAATGGCAGTTCAGCTTTCATTTGGGCTATTAGTTCAGGCCTTTTAGGAAATGGTGGAGTAGGTGGTAGCTACGTAATTAGACCATCAATTAGTTTAGCACCATCCGTATCAGTTTCTGGAACTGGCACCTCAGAAGACCCATACAAAATTGACTAAATAACTAAAAACACTTGATTTTAAATAAAAAAAGTATTATAAATATATGTATAAACGTTGATTGGAAAAGGAAGATTAGTAATATTATAGAGAGTTAACATATGGTGGAAGTTAATATAGAGCTAACCTTTTAGACACCATGAGTGCTTAAAGAATTAAGTAGACTAAGCCGGCTATAGACCGTTATCCTTAAAGAGAGACTATTAAGTAATTAAGGTGGTACCGCGGATTAACAGTGATTCGTCCTTTGTAAGGATGTTCACTGTTTTTTTATAGAAAGAAGGAATAAATATGAAAGGAAACATTTATAGAGACCTATATATAGGTGAATTATCTAGCGAGCTAGAAGGAAAAGAAATTCGTATTGCTGGTTGGATAGAACAAATAAGAAATTTAGGAACAAACCTTATGTTCCTACTTATCAGAGATGAAACTGGTACGGTTCAAGTTATCTGTAATAATCCTGAAAAATTCAATGGAGTAACTAGGGAAAGCACTATCACACTATCTGGTAAAATTGCTAAAAGAACAAAAGAAATGATTAATCCTAACATGAAAACAGGTGATATTGAGCTTGAGCTTACATCATTTGAAATCTTAGGAAAATGTGCAAGCAATCTTCCGTTTGAAATCAATCACCCAGAAAATGCTAGTGAGGAAACAAGACTAAAATATAGATACTTAGACTTAAGAAACGAAAAACATCATAATACAGTTTTATTTAGATCTAAAGTAATTGACTATATTCGCTCACTAATGAAAGAAATGGGCTTTACTGAAATAGCAACACCAATTATTACTACAAGTAGTCCAGAAGGAGCAAGAGACTTTGTTATTCCATCACGTAATTATAAAGGAAAGTTCTATGCTCTTCCTCAAGCACCACAAATTTATAAACAACTTCTTATGGTTAGTGGTTTTAACAAATACTTTCAAATTGCTCCATGTTTTAGAGATGAAGATTGCCGTGCAGATAGAACTTTAGAATTCTACCAATTAGACTTAGAAATGAGTTTTGCTACCGAAGAAGACGTATATGCAGTAGGTGAAAAAGTATTCTATAATGTCTTTAAAACATTTGGTGGTAAAGAAGTATCTCCATATCCATTTAGGAGAATTGCTTATAAAGATGCCATGTTAAATTATGGCTCTGATAAACCAGATTTAAGAAATCCATTAATCATTAAAGATGCAACTAGTATTTTAAGTAAAATGGACTTTGCTCCATTTAACGGCAAAATGATTAGAGTAATTAAAACTGAAAATATGGATAAATCAAACTCTTGGTATAAACAAGTGGAAGAGTTCATTAAAGGTAAAGGTGCTAGTGGTCTAGCAACTATAAAAGTAGCTGAGGATGGCACATTTAAATCATCACTAGATAAATTCATGACTGATGAAATCCGTACTGAATTAAAAGATGAATATGAATTAAAAGCTGGAGATGCCTTGTTTATTTTAGCCGATGAACCTAAAAAGTGTCCTAAATTAACCGGTATCCTTAGAACTCATCTAGGTGAAGAATTAAACTTAATAAATAAAGATAAATTTGAGTTCTGCATCATAAATGACTTCCCAATGTATGAAGAAAATGAAGAAACAGGTGCAATTGATTTTGGACACAATCCATTTAGTATGCCAAAAGGTGGACTTGAAGCATTAAATAATGAAGATCCACTAAATATAACTGCTATTCAGTATGACTTCGTATGTAACGGATATGAAATGAGCTCTGGTGCAGTTCGTAATCATGATATTGAAATCATGAAAAAAGCTTTTGAAATTGCTGGATATGATGAAGAAGTTATTAAAAATAAATTTAGATCACTATATACAGCGTTCCAATTTGGTGCTCCTCCTCATGCAGGTATGGCTCCTGGAATCGACCGTATTATAATGCTTCTAACTGGTGAAGAAAACTTAAGAGAAGTTCAAATCTTCCCACCAAACGTATCTGGTGTTGACTTACTAATGGGTGGACCAATTGAACTAGAAGAAAAACAATTAAGAGAACTACATATTAAAGTAAGAGATTAAATTTTCTTACTTTTTCTTTTGTAATTACAAAGTATATGCTATAATTACACTAGGTGATGATATGAAAAGATTCTTAATTTTAATAACTTGCTTAAATATTCCCTTAGGTGTAAGTGCTTTAACAAATGAAGAAAGACTTGCTAAATTAAATGAACTTCCAATCATAGAAGAAAATAGTGAAAAATATTTAAACACTAAAATAGTAGACCCAACAGAAAAACTAGCTAAAGAATGTGTTTTTACCGAAGAAGATTATCAAAAAGAAGATAGTAAAGACCCGGGGTACTTTGAAATAGCAGGAATAACCAGTGAAAAATGGATTGAAGAAAGAATAAGTGCATGTAAAAATAGTATCATGTCTAGAACACTTGGTATATATTTAAAAAACTTAGGTTATGAGTTTAACGACAATTCAAGTGGATATATGATTGATGACTTTCTATTCGATAATGAAATGTCAGTAAGACTTAGTTATACAGATGAGAATGGTGAAAATACGCCAATGGAAAACCCTCTTAAAATTAAGTTTATTAAAGACTCGGAAAATTATAACGTAGCAAAAGCAAAACTAAAAGTTTTCAGTAATGAATATTCAATGTTTGGTTTAAATGTTATAAATTCAGTGTATCATTATGGTCTTACAAATGAAGATGCCTATTTAAATGATGCTTTAATCGCTAGATATGGTAATGTTAAAGAAATATTTGAAAATGAAAAAGAATATAAGTTTGTAAATTATTTTTTAGGTGGAGGTGGTGCTCCATACTATGCAACATTTTCAAGTGCTGTAGGTGTAATGAAAGATGGTATCCTATACGATACAAAAGAAATCTTTTTTAAAGAATATAATATCGTTTACGTAGATAAAAATGAAACAGGTACAGTTTTTGAAAAAGCCGAAAGAAGATTAAACGAATATTTTAAAAATGCGGTTTTGGTTAAAATAGATGGCTCGCAAACTTGGAAATTAGATGGCGATAAAATAAATGAAATTATAAATAAAAATTTAGGAACCAAATCTGAACATTATGTGGGTCATTTTGCAGAAATCAAAATTGGTAATACAAGCAATCATATAGTAATTGTCGAAATACCTAAAGATAAACTAGACAGCTATAATGTTACCTCAAAAGATATTGATAGTGGAGTTATGGTAAGCACAAATAGTTATGAAGTTCCACTAGACGCAAAAGTTAAAGCACAAAATGTAACTGATAATGAATACGTTAAAAAAGCTGGTGACGAAAGCAAATTAAACATTGAAGTTGCTTATGATATTAACTTAAGTAAAATGTTTGATAATAAACTAATAACTCAAATAAAAAATGGCATAGAAGTTCTTTTACCAGTAAACGATAATTACAAAGAAAATGAAGAAGTAGAAATATATTATATAAAAGAAGATGGTAAAACTAGTGAGACTCTAAAAGGCATAATTATTGCAAAAGATGATAAAAAATATGCTAAATTCAAAACAAATCACTTTAGTACATATGCCTTAGCATCAAAAAAGGATAATGATAAATCTGAAACTCCAGAAATAGTTAACCCAGCAACTGGTGATAATATAATAAAAAATGTAATCATAAGTGCATCATCACTCGGAATAATCACAATTGTTATAATTTTAAAGAAAAAAGTTTTTAAATGATAACTAGCTTATCATTTTTCTTTTTCTCTATATATTAAAACTAAAAATTTTGATATAATTAATTAGGTGATTGAAGTGTTAGAAAAATTCGTGCCTGATATTTATCAAAAAAGCATTTATGATATAAATTATAATACCTTAAAGAAAAGAGGAATCAAGTGTCTAATATTTGATTTAGACAATACACTTGTTCCGGTTACTGTAAAAAAACCAACTAAAAAAGTTAGTGACCTCTTCGAAGATTTAAAAAGAAAAGGCTTTAAACTAATAATTGCTAGTAACTCTCCTAAAAAAAGAGTAGCACCATTTAAAGATTACTTATGTACTGATTCAGCGTACTTTTCATTTAAGCCACTTAAAAGAAAATATAATAAAATCTTAAAATCTTATAATTACAAAAAAGAAGAAATTGCTTGTATTGGTGATCAGCTTCTAACCGACATATGGGGAGCAAACCGCATGGATTTTACTAGCATTCTTGTAAACCCAATTGGTAAAACTGACTTTACCTTAACAAAACTAAATAGATTTATTGAAACATCAATTTATGATAAATTAAAAAAACAAGATTTACTAAAAAAAGGAAGATATTATGAATAAAATATGTTACGGATGTGGAGTAAAACTCCAAATGGAAGACTCATCTAAAGCTGGTTACACTCCTAAAGAAGGAAGCATATATTGCCAAAACTGTTTTAAACAAATGCACTATGGTGTGCACAAAGATGATAACTTACCAAAAGATGAAAACGTTATAATAAATGCTATTAATAAAGAAACTGCTCATACATTATTTTTAACAGACTTTTATAATATTAATAACTACTCACTAAACATCTATAAAAAAATAAAAGGAAGTAAAACACTCGTAATAAGTAAATGTGATATCTTACCTAAATCAGTTAAATGGGAAAACATCAGAGAATTTATCAAAGAATACTATGAAATTAATGACAATATTATCTTTATAAATAAATCTCTTGGAAGTGCTAAAAAGATAATTAATTATCTAGAAAAAAATAATATTCATAAAACATATCTTCTAGGCATCAGTGGAAGTGGTAAATCAACTTTAGTAAACAACCTTATTAAAGAAACAAACTCTAAACTAAATGAAGTAGTAACAAGCCATAAAACAAATACGACTAAAGACTTTATAAGATTGGAACTAGCTAATAACTTACTCGTAATTGATTCACCAGGCTTTGCTAATATTAGTTTAAGTGAAAACACTAAAGACACATTTAAATATGCGATAAAACCTAGAACATATCAAATGCGTAAAAGAGAAACCTTAAATATAATTGATGAAAGATATATCAACTTTGAAACAGAAACAAGCGCAACATTATATATTCCAAACAATGTAAAAAGTCACAAAGACTACAAGCAAAAAGCTTTCTCTTATGACATCCAAGTTCCAGCAAATAGTGACCTAATCATTATTGGCACAGGTTTTATCAATATCAAAAATGAGACCCAAATAAATATCTTTAACATCGATAAAAAATATTTAGAAGTTAGACCAAGCATCTTTAAATAGAAAGGAAGTGCTTTATGGATCGCATAAAAATAATGAGTGAAGACTTAAGCAACAAAATAGCAGCCGGAGAAGTAGTAGAGCGCATTGCTAACGTTATTAAAGAACTTACTGAAAACAGTATTGATGCCCAAAGTACAGAAATAGCTGTCTCTTTAGAAAATGCTGGAAGTAAAGAAATTAAAGTAATGGATAATGGAATAGGCATGGACCCAAATGATGCTCTAAATGCCTTCAAAAGACACGCTACAAGTAAGATATATAAACCAGAAGACTTATTTTTCATAAACACTTTAGGTTTCCGTGGTGAAGCTCTTCCCTCAATTGCAAGCGTATCAAAAGTAACTTTAGAAACCAGTGAAGGAGACGTTGGCACAAAAATAGTAATTGAAGGCGGAAAGCTAATCGAGAACACCAAGTGTGCTGCAAGAAAAGGAACTGTTATTAAAGTAAATGATTTATTTTATAACACACCAGCAAGACTAAAATATCTAAAAAGTGAGCAAACAGAATTATCTAATACAACTCAGTATATGGAGAAGTTAGCTCTATCTTACCCAGAAATATCATTTACTTTAACTAATAATGACACAACTATAATTAAAACAACTGGTAGTGGTAACCTTCTAAAATGTATCCATGAACTTTATGGTCAAACGGTAAGTAAAAACATGCTTGAGATAAAAGGTACCAGTGATGATTATGACGTTTATGGTTATATCTGCAAACCTGTAGTGTTAAAAAGTAATCGTAACTACATGACTACAATTGTTAATGGTAGAGTAGTAAGAAATGCTGAACTTAATAAAGCTATAAATGATGCATATCATACATATAAACCAGATATAAGGTATCCAGTTGTCGTAATCAAAATAGAAACCGACCCAACCTTAATCGACGTTAACATCCATCCGACAAAACAAGATATTAAATTTAGTAAAATAGATACGCTTATTAATTTAACAACAGAACTAATTAAAAATGCTCTATATAATTCACTTTTAATACCCAAAATTGAAATAACTAAACCAGAAGAAAATGCTGAAGCACCTATGCAAAATTACCAGCAAATTACTGAGTTTCAAACTCCAACCATTGATTATTCAGAAGAATTATTTGCAAATAATGATTTAGTAGCAACTTTTAATGAACCTAAACCAGAAGAAACTCAAATGGACTTTAAGCTAAATGAAAAAAATGAAGAAGTAAAACACTTAGAGCTTTACCCATGCGGCTTAGTTTTTGGTACATATATAGTAGCACAAAATGAAGAAAGCATGTACTTAATTGACCAGCATGCGGCTCAAGAAAGAATCAATTATGAAAAAGTATTAAAAGCTCTAAGAGAAGAAAAGATAACTATAACTGATTTATTATTCCCAGTAAGTGTTGAGCTTTCACCAAGTGATTATCTAGCTTTTAAGGAGAAAGAAGAAACATTTAAAGAACTTGGATTTAACTTTGAAGAATTTGGTATCAATACAATTATTGTAAAATCACACCCAACATGGCTAATAACAGGTTATGAAGAAGAACAAATAAGAAAAATAATTGATTTTCTAATAAATACCCCAACAACCTTTGAAAGAGCTAAATTCCAAGACCACTTAGCTGCTACAGCTGCCTGCAAGATGAGTGTTAAAGGAAACGAAGCCACTACTACTGAGCAAGCCGAAAACTTACTTAACGATTTAGTAAAATGTGATAACCCTTATAACTGCCCACATGGTAGGCCAACAATAATCTCATTTACTAGATATGAACTAGAAAGAATGTTTAAAAGAGTAATGAATTAAGGAGGAGATAAAATGATTCATGAAATGCGTTTAAATAACGAACCTTTTAACAAAATTAAAGGAGGAACAAAAACAGTTGAATTAAGACTATTAGACGAAAAAAGAAAAGCTTTAAGAGTAGGTGATAAAATAATCTTTACAAATAGAGCTAACAATGAAAAAATCGATGTTGTAATTACAAACTTATTTAAAGCAGATAGCTTTGAACCTATCTACGAAAAATATTCTAAAGTAGCTATGGGTTATAATGAAGAAGATGATGCTAAACCAGAAGACATGGAAGAATACTACTCAAAAGAAGAAATTAAAAAATATGGTTGCATTGCTATTGAAATAGAAAAGGTATTAAAATGATAATTGTTGTAGCTGGTCCAACCGGTGTTGGCAAAACTCGTTTAAGTGTCGAACTCGCTAAAAAATATAATGCTGAAGTAATTAATGCTGACTCTATGCAAGTGTATAAAGATCTAAACATTGGTACAGCTAAAGTAACTGAAACAGAAAAAGAGAATGTTCCTCACCACTTATTTGATATCAAAGAACCGGATGAGCTCTACACAGTTTACGACTACCAAAAAGATCTAAGAAATATTTTAGATAATAATAAAGATAAAAACTATATCATCGTTGGTGGCACTGGCTTATACATTAAAGCTGGCTTATATGATTATAAATTTACTGAAGAAGAAAAAAATAATGATGCATATGATAACTACTCAAATGAAGAACTAAAAAAACTAGTCGATGAAAAATATCCTCAAAATGATATTCATGAAAATAATCGTAAAAGACTAGTTCGCGCTTTAAATAAAGAAAGTGAATATGACACATCTGGCAATAATCTTCTTTATCCAGCCATTTTTATAGGACTAACAACAGATAGAGATAATTTATATAAAAGAATCGACGATAGAGTAGATGTTATGGTTCGTGATGGTTTGCTAGAAGAAGTAAAAGCTCTTTATGATAAGGGGATTAAATCAAAAGCAATTATGACTGGTATTGGTTATAAAGAATTATATAAATACTTTGATAAAGAAATATCTTTAGAAGAAGCAATAGACTTAATAAAGAAAAATAGTAGACACTATGCAAAAAGACAATATACATGGTTTAATAACCAAATGAATATTAAATGGTTTGAAACAAATTATCAAGACTTTAATAAAACAGTCGAAGAAGTTATCAAATATATAGACGAAAATCCTAAAAAATAGGATTTTTTTTATAAAAAAATACGCTAATATAAGCGTATTAATTATTACTTGTAGTAGTATTAGCATTTAGTAATTGATTACTAATATACTTTTCATATTGACTCTTAAGTTCAGAATCTTCAATAGTCATGCCATAACTCTTACGAAGTTCAACTAAAGCATTAATAGATAATGTTTTATCACTATCAATTTTTTCACTAGCTAACTTTTCAATAATAGACTCTTTAGAATCATCTAAACTTGGTTTTTCTTTTTCGCCAGTTTTTAAAATGATATGATAACCAAACTTAGTCTTAACAGGATCTTTAGTATACTCATTAAGTTTTAACTTATACGCAGCAGTTTCAAACTCCTCAACCATATCACCGGTATTGAAGTATCCTAAATCTCCGCCTTTGCTAGCATTAGAACTATCATCAGAGTATTCTTTAGCAAGCTCAGCAAAATCAGCTCCATCATTAAGCTTCTTAATAACTTCTTTAGCTTTATTTAATGCTTCTTCTTCAGCCTTTTTCTTTTCATCATCTGTCATACTATCAGTAGTTTTTGGTGAAATTAAAATATGACTACAAGAAATATCTCCAACGGTCTTTTCTTTATAATACTTTTCAATCTCTTTATCAGTAATGCTTTCTTTAGCATAATCATCAACTGCTAAATCACGATAGAAACTTAGTTTAAGCGTTTCTTTAAAATCTTTTATAGAATTAATTCCATAATAAGAGTTTAATGCTTTTAGAAGGGCACTTTCATCATATTTACCATTATCATCAACATAGTAAGTTTTAATTTGTTCTAGCTGTTTTTCTGCGCTCTTTTCAGCTTCACTAGTCTTATCAGCATACTTTTCACTAAATATCTTAGTATCAACCATATCAATTAAATTAGATAAAGCATAATTAACTTTGATCTTCTCATAAAGATTTGTAGCACTAATATTTAAGCCTTCCTTTTCAAAAGTAACAACTGCTTGGTCGCCATCTTTCATTACAGGAACTTTACCACATCCAGTAGCAAATCCAAGTATTACTAAAGCCATTATAATTTTCTTCTTCATAAATCCTCCTAGTTATCTATTATACACGTCCTTAAACCAAAATACAAGAACACAATTAAGACTTTTCGCGTACAATAAAGTGAGTAATGAAAAGGAGGGAGACTATGAACGGTTGTTGTGGAAATAACAATTACGGAATAAGCGGAGCAGCTTTCATTTTAGTATTATTTATTCTATTAGTAATCATTGTAGGTGCCGCAGTTATTTAAGTAAAGGAGGTTACTATGTGCAAAAATAATGAAAACCAAGGATTTGCAAGCGAAGCATTTATTGTCTTAGTCTTATTTATTCTTTTAGCAATAATCCTTGGAGCAGTTTTCATCTAATAAAGAGCTTTGCCTCTTTTTTTAGTGGACTTTTTTAAATAACTCTAGTAAAATTATCTATAGAATAGGTGTGATAATAATGTTTGGAAAAATCAAATCAATCGAAACTAATTATGTTATAGTTGAAAATATAAGTGAAAAATTAGAAGTTAACTACTTAAACTATCACGTAGTATTTCCCGAAAAAAATAGAGGCGTAGTAGGTGAAATAGTCGGTATAGATGAAAATGAAATTAAAATCTTTCTAGTTGGTGAAATTAAAAATGGTGTATTTACTTCAGGTGTTCTAAAAAAGCCACATTTTTCATCAATCCCCAGATTAGTATACAAAAATGAAGCTGAACTATTTCTAGGATGCGGGGAAGGTAAAAGATGCGTATATATTGGTAAATCAAATACTTATGAAGGATTTAATATCTGTGCTGACTTAAACGCTTTTTTTGCTAATCACTTTGCAATTATAGGAAATACTGGTTCTGGTAAATCATGCGGTGTAGCAAGAATTCTTCAAAATCTTTACAGTAACAAAGAATCCATGCCAGTAAACTCCCATATCGTTTTATTTGATGTCTACGGAGAATATAAAAATGCTCTATCACACTTAAATGATATTGATGGAATGGGTTATAAAAATTTAACAACAAAATTAGACTTAAGCGATGGTGAAATAATAAACATTCCCGCATACTTCCTAGAAGTAGATGACCTAGCACTACTATTACACGTAACAAACTCTTCATCACTTCCTATCTTAGAAAAAGCAATCAAACTGGTTTATATCTTCAAAAGTCAGGATGAAAAAATGATTTCTTATAAAAATGATATTATTGCTTCATGCTTACTAGATATCTTATCAAGTGGGCGTAACAGTACCCAAATAAGAGACCAAGTCCTAGCAATTCTTTCGAGATATAACACAGAAGATTTAAATGCTGAAACTGAGATTTACCAACCAGGCTATTCAAGAACAATCCGTCAGTGCTTAAACATCGATAATCAAGGTAAAATGAACGCTGTTCAGTCTGTAGTTGACTTCCTAGAAAAATATCAAAAACTAGATTTAAGCTCTCTAGAAGTATCAAAAGATATTGCTTATAGTTTAGACGATTTATATTATGCTCTAGAGTTTGCTCTAATAAGTGAAGGCGTCCTAAAAAGTGATAAAGCCTATGATGAATATAATGAACTAAAAGTAAGACTACAACAAATAATCAACAGTGAAAATAAAAAATTCTTTGAAGTAGGAGAAACGAGAATAACTAAAGAAACCTATATAAAAAATCTATTTAATAACCACCTAGGTAGATACCAGATTATCAATATGAACTTAAACTATATCGATGAGCGCTTTGCTAAAACCTTAACTAAAATCTTTGCTAAAATGTTCTTTGACTTTGCAACAGAGCTAGAAGAAAGAGCAAGTTATCCGATTCATATAATCTTAGAAGAAGCCCATAGATATGTTCAAAATGATAATGACATAAACGTTTTAGGATATAATATATTTGACCGCATTACTAAAGAAGGAAGAAAATATGGTGTTATTCTAGGCCTTATTACACAAAGACCAAGTGAACTATCAAATACAGCATTATCACAATGTTCTAACTTTATCGCTTTTAGAATGTTCCACCCAGAAGATATTAAAATAATAAAAAACATCACCAGTTCTGTAAGTGATGAAACAATTGAAAAACTAAAAAATTTAACACCGGGAACTGCCATAACATTTGGAACAGCCTTTAAAATACCATTAATATCTAAACTAGAATTACCAAACCCTATGCCAGAGTCAACAAGCGTCGATATCGCATCAAGATGGTTTTAACTGAGAATCTTCTCAGTTTTTTCTTGCATAAAAAAAGTATCAATCACCTGATACTTATGCAGCTTTCTTTAAAGTTCTTGCTTCTCTTGCTGTAAGTCTAACTTTAACTCCATTAATTTTATAAGTTTGTAAATTAGGATTTTGTTTAGTTCTTGTTCTATTTTCAGCATGAGATACTAAGTTTCCAGATAAAGGTTTTTTATTAGAAATTTTCTTTGCCATTATATTTCCTCCTTAATTCGAATTCTTCTAGATTTTATCATAAAATAAGCTACCTGTCAAACTCTTTTATGGTAACTTTAAAATAAAAATGATATAATCAAAAAGAAAGAGGTGATAAAGTTGGACGCAATAAGTATCAAAACAGACTATGAAGTTTTAAAAAGTCTCATCAAGATTAAAGAGCTTATCACATATGCTAAAGCTAATAACATAGATACACTTGGTATTATTGATGATAATTTATCATCATCTATCGAGTTTTACGAAGAATGTAAAAAAAACAATATTAAACCCTTAATCGCCTTAGATGTAACACTTGAAGACCATATCTATATATATGCTAAAAACTATCAAGGACTAAAAGATTTATTTAAACTAAATACATACTTATTAGATAATAAACTGACTTTAGAAATCCTAAAAAAATACATTATAAATGCTTACCTAGTAACTACAAATCTTAATCTTTATAATGAACTACTAAAAATTACTCAAAATATTTTCTTAGGAGTTCAAAATATGGATGCTCACCCAGAAATTAAAAATAAAGTCATCTTCAATATAGCTAGAACTATAAAAAAAGAAGATACTAAATATCTATCTTACTTAAGAGAAATAGATGATGACTCTAAAGAAAATTTGGACTTATATAAAAACGATTACCTAATATTAGCAAATAACAAACATTTTACTAACCTTATTAATATTGAAATAGAAAGAGAAGAAAATCTAATTCCTCACTATGATATCAATATTAAAGATAGCTATAAATTTCTAGAAAGCTTATCAGTTAAAGGCTTAACCAAAAGATTAAATGGCAACGTACCAGATAACTATAAACAAAGACTTATCTATGAACTATCGGTAATTAAAAAGATGGGTTTTACCGATTACTTTCTTATTGTTTATGACTATGTAAAATATGCAATTACTCATAATATTTTAGTTGGTCCAGGAAGAGGATCTGCAGCGGGCTCCCTAGTAACATACTCTCTAGGAATAACCCAAATAGACCCCATTAAATATGGCCTTCTTTTTGAGCGTTTCCTTAATCCAGGAAGAATCACCATGCCAGATATTGACATCGACTTCGACGCTGAAAAAAGAGGAGAAATGATTACATATGTCAAAGAAAGATATGGTTCATCTAACGCCATGCCTATAATGACTTATGGAACATTTGCATCTAAACAAGCGTTACTTTCGGTATCTAAAATCCTAAATGTCGATATAAGCATGCTTTCACCATTAATAGATGCCAAAAAAACTCTAAAAGAAAATTTAACTAAAGAAGTAATAAACGTATTAAATAATAACGAAGACACCAAAAAAGTATACTACGAAGCAACTAAAATCGAAGGACTAAAAAAACATATTAGTACGCATGCCGCAGGTGTCGTAATCTCAAGTAAAGCTCTTGACGAAGTAATTCCCATAATTAAAAGTGGTGATAACTACTTAACAGGCTACACCATGAACTATTTAGAAAGTCTAGGCTTGCTTAAAATGGACTTCCTAGCAATCAAGGATTTAACAACAATATCTAATATTCTAGAAAGCATTAATCCTAAAATAAATATTAATAAAATTAGTTTAAATGATGAAAAAGTATTTAACGCTTTCAGTAATGCTCAAACAGTTGGTATCTTTCAGTTTGAAAGTGAAGGCATGAAAAGTTTCTTAAGAAGACTAAAACCAAGCACATTCACTGACCTAAGCCTAGCTCTAGCTTTATATAGACCAGGACCTATGCAAAGCATTGACTCTTTTATAAATAGAAGAAATGGCAAAGAAGAAGTAACCTACATTGAAAAAGATTTAGAAAGCATCCTAAAAGAAACTTACGGCATCATCATCTATCAAGAACAAATAATGCAAATATTTAATAAACTAGCATCATACACATATGCAGAAGCTGACCTTATAAGAAGAGCAATCTCCAAGAAAAAAGAAGATATCATTATAAATGAAAAAGAAAAATTTATTACTAAATCTGTAAATAACGGTTATAAAAAAGAAAATGCTGAAAAAATATATGATCTTATCATGAAATTTGCTAGTTACGGTTTTAACAAATCACACTCAGTAGCTTATGCCATGCTTGCATACGAAATGATGTACTTAAAAATAAACTATCCAAAAGAGTTCTATGCATCTTTACTAACAATCAATATAAACACAACTAAAACCAAAGAATACATTGATGAAGCCAAAACTCTAGGATTAAAAATATTAAAACCTGAAATAAATAAAAGCACTGACGTATACACCTTTGAAGAAAGTGGCATCAGAATGCCTCTAACAATTATTAAAAACATTGGCCCCGTTGCTATCAAAGAAATAACTGAAGAACGAAAAAAAGGCGCATTTACTGATTTTACCGATTTTGTATCAAGAATCTATAACAAAGGGATAAATAATAAAACAATTGAAAACTTAATCTATGCAGGCACATTTGATGAAATGGGAGAAACTAGAAATACCCTTTTAACAAGTCTTAAAAACGTTCTAATATATGCTGAACTTGTTAGTGGAGTAGGTGATGCTCTAGTATCTAAACCTGAATTAATCAAAGAAGAAGAACTAGCGCTAAGCACTCTAATGCAAAAAGAAATTGAATTATTTGGTTTCTACGTTAGTAATCACCCAGCAAGTAAATATAATGGCGTAAAATTCAACTGCATCAAAGAATATTTTGATAAAAATATTGAAGCCTATGGTCTTCTAGAAAAAGTTAAAACAATCAAAACCAAAAAAGGCGATACTATGGCATTTTTAGACCTTACTGATGAAACCGGAACTGCATCTGCAACTATCTTTCCAAATAGAATAATATATATTAATCAAATAAAAGAAGGAGACCTTCTAAAAATAAATGGTCATGTCAAAAAAAGACTAGATAGATACCAAATAATAATTAACAAAATAGAAATTATAAAAATATAACATAGAAAAAGATAAACTATAGACTTTTAACAAGTATTTTAGTAAAATTGATATTAGGGTGGATTTATGAATAATATAATAGTACCTAATCATATCGGCATCATTATGGATGGTAACCGAAGATGGGCTAAAGAAAAAAATAAAAAAACTATCGAAGGACACTTAGCCGGAGCAAACAGAATAATCAGCCTAGCTAAATATATCTTTGATAAAGGCGTAAAATATTTAAGTATCTATGCTTTTTCAACCGAAAACTTTAACCGAAGTGCTGAAGAAGTTAGTTACTTAATGGGACTAATAATAAAGTTTTTTAATGAAAGAGTAAACGAACTGCACGACTATAACATTAAAATAGTAGTATCTGGCTTAAGAGATAATCTAAGTAAAGAAGTTCTAAAATGTATTGATAACGTTGTAGACCTAACAAAAGATAATACAGGTGGCGTTCTAAACGTATGCCTTAACTATGGTGGAAGAAGAGAAATAGTTGATGCAGTAAACAAAATAAAAGAAGCAAACATAACCGTAACAGAGGAAACATTTGGTAAATACTTATACAATGACTTACCAGATTTAGATTACGTTATAAGAACAAGTGGGGAAGAGAGAATATCAAACTTCATGCTATGGCAAATAAGTTATGCAGAATTTTACTTTCCCAAAGTATATTTTCCTGACTTTGACGAAAAAGAATTTGATAAAGCTCTAGAAATATACAATAATAGAAATAGAAGATTTGGAGGAAATTAATATGAAAAAAAGAGTAATTAGTGCAGCTATTATGATAGCAATCATCTTACCCCTAGTAATAATTGGTAAAATACCATTTGCTATCTTTGTAGGTTTAGTAAGTGTTATGGCCTTTAAAGAAATGAGTGATCTATACGATTATCCACTTCCAGTAAAAATAACTGGATTTATCGCCCTTTTAACACTAGTATATAGTAACTTTGATGCTAACAATATTTTCTTAGGTTTAAACTATAAAATTATTGGCATAGTAATGCTTTTAGTACTAACCCCTATTATCTTTTATCAAGTAAAAGATAAATATTCAACAGAAGATGCCTTTAAAATGTTAGGTTTCATACTACTAATAGGGCTAGGACTTAACTACTTTATCCTAATTAGAGCATACAGCTTAAAATACTTTATGCTAATGGTACTAACCCCAATCATAACAGATACATTTGCATACGTTGGTGGAAAACTTATTGGTAAACATAAAGTAACAAAGTTAAGCCCTAACAAAACTTGGGAAGGTTACACAGTAGGTTCACTAATGGGAACATTTATGATGAGCATGTATTATTTTAACTTTATAAACATGCAAGCCAAACTACTGCCAGTAATCTTAATCATCTTTTTTATGACAGTTGTAGGTCAAATAGGCGACTTATTCTTCAGTGCAATTAAAAGAAAACATAATATTAAAGATTTTAGTAATCTTATCCCAGGCCATGGCGGAGTATTAGATAGACTAGACAGTTTAATATTTGTTGCAATTATATTTATGATATTTATAGAAAGGTTATAGGTAGAAATGACAATAATTGTATTAATTTTAATTCTAGGAGTACTTGTATTTGTTCATGAACTAGGTCACTTCATTGCAGCTAAAATGATTGGTGTATACGTTCACGAATTTGCAATTGGAATGGGGCCAAGAATTTTCTCATTCAAAAGAAAAAATAAAAAAGATCCAACAGTCTACTCAATAAGACTACTGCCAATCGGTGGCTTCTGTGCAATGGCTGGTGAAAATGAAGAAGACGCTGGCGAATTAAAACTTAAAAAGAATCAGTACATGTGCAATCGAAGCAAATGGGAAAGATTTCTTATTCTTATCGCTGGTGTTACAAACAACATTATTCTTGCCCTTATTATTCTATTTTTTCAAGGACTAATTTGGGGTAGCACTGAGCAAAAATCCATCGTTGGTAATGCTCCAGAAGGATACCCAGTAAGTGAAGCCGGTATCGAAGTAGGTGACATAGTAACAAAAGTAAATGGTTACCATGTAAACACTTGGGATAAACTTACAATTGTCCTAAACTTAAAACATAAAGAAGATACATACACATTCACTGTAAAAAAACAAAATGGTGATATTAAAGAATATAAAATAATACCAAAAACCGTAAAAGCTGAAGACGGAACAGAAACAAAAGTCTTCGGTATCGGAGCAAGTTCTGAAGTTCACAAAGGCTTCTTTAGTGCAATTAAATACACATTTGTTAAACTTGGATCAATTGTATCAAGCATGTGGCTAACGTTAGGCTCACTATTTACAGGTAAATTATCATTAAATAATCTAGCAGGCCCAGTCGGAATGTACTCTATAGTAGGTGAAACTATGAAAGTAGGATTAGTAAACGTTCTATATTTAACTGCCTACTTAAGCATTAACCTAGCAGTAATTAATGCTTTACCATTCCCAGCATTTGACGGTGGTAGAGTATTCTTCATCTTAATTGAGTGGATAAGAGGAAAGAAAATAGACCAAAAAGTTGAAGGATACATTCATATGATTGGTTTTGCTCTACTAATGCTCTTAATGCTTTACATAACATTCCAGGATATTTTAAGACTTTTCAAATAAGATTTGCATTTTTTAAAGAGTTTTGTTATATTATATTTATAGAATAAAAAGGTGATATAAAATGAAATTTTTAGACAAATTAAATGGTGTATTTGATAAACTATACACAAATGAGGAATCGATGTTATACTTCTATATAGTTCTAGGAACTATAGCAGCATTCTTAATCTTATTAATTATTATAACTAGCATTAGAATTAAGAGAACTCAAAAGAAAATTAATAAGAGTGATGAAGTTCTAGTTGAAACTGGTACTCCCAAAACAGAGGTAACACCAGTAGTTGAGCCTTCACAAGCTGAAGTTAAACCAGAACCAGTTGAAATTCAAAAAGAAGAAAGTGTAGTAGAACCGGTAATAACTGAGCCTCCTGCTATCGAATCAGTAAAAGAAGAGCCTGCATATAAATCAGAAATAACTCCAGCAGTAGAAGAAACTCCAGAAATTAAAACTGAACAAGTTGAAGTTCAAGCAGAAAATATTGTAGAGCCTGTAATTGAACCAGTTATCGAACCAGCAGTTGAAACAATCAAAGAAGAACCAGTAGTTTCAGTTACAGAAGAACTTCCAGAAATAGAACTACCAAAAATAAATGAATCTAGTGAAGATGATATAAGTAAACTAATAAATAGTGATGCAGAACCAGAAGTTATAACAGATGCACCAATATCAGAACTTCTTGCCGAAGAGCCAAATCTAGAAGAACCTAAAATCGAGCAAACTCAATCACTAGACGATTTAAGAAATAGACTAAATAACATAAGACATAAGTAAAGCCCAAAAGGCTTTTTTTCTTGGCAAAATCCAAAAAAACGTTAATAGAGCAAAAAAATGCAAAAATTAACTGGACACGGGGTTGTTATATAATATCCATAGAATAGTAGAGGTATAATATGAACCAGAATATCCGTAGATATAAAAAGAGAATGTTAATTTTATGTGTGATGCTGGCAGTTGTTCTTCTGACAAACGGCGATAGTTACGCTATATTTACAAATTATACAAGTCAAAATGATGCAAATACCTTAGCAGCATCATGTATGGATCTAGAATATAATGGCCAAAATGAAATAAATTTACTTAATACCTATCCAATAAGTGATGGTGAAGCCTTAGAACAAACACCATACACATTCACAATTAAGAATAACTGTGATAACTACATCGAGTATTATGTTATCGCATCAGTAATAAGTACAACTAATAAAGTAGACTCAAAATATGTAAAAGTATCTTTACTTGGAGATAATGACTTAAATGGAACAATAATAAATACCCTAGAGTCTATATCAACACCTCAAAGCTTATCTAAATATAATATAACAGAAAACTATATCCTTAAAAAAGGCGATGGCATCACAAAAGATGAATCTCGTACATTTAACTTTAGAATGTGGTTAGATGGTAACAATAAAGATATTTGGACCAGTGAAGAAGTAGAGAATAAAGATTACGAGGTAAAAATATCAGTGGTAGGCACTGTTAAAACAAGGCCACCCGATGACTTGTATGTAGTCGCATTCATTGATGGAGAAGCAAGCACAAGCTTTCCAACGACAAATAAATACACAGCATCTGTGGAATGCACTAAAAATGGTAAGAAGATAGATGCCAACGAAAGTATAAAATGGAATGGTTCAAAATGGGTTTTAACTTCATCTATAACAGATGGTAATGTAAGATGTAATGCTACATTCGAACCATTTGCACCGGCACCGGATGGGTGGTATGATGCAGAAAGCGGAACATTACTTGCAGCATTAAGAGAAAACAACGAATTAAAATCTCCAATTACAACGCCAGGAAAAGAAGTTAGCGCATATACAAAAGATGATATAACATATACCGAAACTAAAAGTGTATCTTCTACATATCAAGCATATTATTTTACTTATGGAACGGGATATGAAGCGAATGGTACAAAGTTTAATTTAACTGGTGCCACTGTAACGAATGATACATACATAAATTCTTATTCGGACTTAGTTGGCAAATTTTTACCATTAAAATATGGGTCTCTTAGTGTTTTCCAGGCTGGTTCAAACACGGCAGGAACTATGAAGGATACAACTGATTTAGAAATGGTAGCTTATATAGTAAGTGCAACGTCAAGTAGTTTTGTTTACAAAGCAATAACTTCAAATAAAAATACAACAGAGGCACTCTTAGCAAGTACAGAAGATGATTACGGCACATCTTATTATTATAGAGGCACTGTAAAAAATAATTATGTCCAGTTCGCGAATAAATGCTGGCGAATAGTAAGAATAACTGGAGATGGTTCAATAAAGCTTATTCTTCATAACGATAATATTAATAAAGTTATAAATCCATGCGCATCATCAAATAACAGTTTTTCAGCAGCATTCGCAAGGTATTCCGGAAGTACTTTTAATACAACATTTAATTCAAACGATAATGATAATGCCTATATCGGTTTTATGTATGGAAAAGCCGGTTCTAGTGATTACGCAAATACACATGCAAATATAAATAAAAGCACAATTTTAACTAATTTAGAAACATGGTATACAAATAATTTAGCATCATATGAAAGTAAACTAGCAGATACAATATGGTGTAATGATAAGAGTACAGTAAGTGGAGGACTTGGTTATGGAACAAATGTAACAGATTACGCTGCGTATAATAGATTGAATTCTACTAAACAGCCGACATTAAAATGCCCAAGCGATAATAATGGTGGTAAGTTATCTAAGTTTACTGTTGATGATACTACAAACGATAATGGTAATTTAACCTATAAAATAGGACTATTAACCGCAGATGAAGCAGCATTTTCCGGATCTATTGCTTTTTATAATAATTGTGTTGCTTATTTACAAGAAAATGCTGGCAATTGTTATAGTTCTACTTATTGGTGGACTTTAACACCTATTAAACTTGGAGATGATACGCAAGCTTCTGTTTGGGGTATAAGTGCCGGTGATTTGTTCTACACGGGTGGTACTGTTGGATATGCCAGTTCGGCTCTTCGTCCAGCTATAAGTTTAGTTTCAATTATTAAAATTTCTGGTGGAACTGGCACGTCAGAAGATCCATACGTTGTTAATTAAGTTTTAAACATACTCTCGGGTAGGTCTTGCATACGTCTACCCGAGTTTTTATTTGTCTTTTTATAAGGGATTTGGTATAATTTATTGTGGTGATACAAGATGAATAATAAGTATGATGAAAGTTCAATAACCATATTAGAAGGATTAGAGGCAGTTAGAAAAAGACCGGGTATGTACATAGGTAGTACAGATAAAAGAGGATTACATCATCTTGCTTGGGAAATTATCGATAACTGCGTAGATGAAATAATTAATGGTTTCGGTAATAAAATTACTGTAAAAATAAATAAAGATAATAGTTTAACTGTAGCAGACAATGGTCGTGGTGTACCAACTGGTATGCATAAAAGTGGTAAAAGCACTCCAGAGGTTATTTATACAATACTTCATGCTGGTGGTAAATTTGAAACTAACGGATATAAAGTATCTGGTGGACTTCACGGAGTAGGCGCAAGTGTAGTTAACGCCTTATCAGAGTGGATGGAAGTAACTATCCTAAGAGATGGAGCTATTCATCAAATAAGATTTAAAGATGGTGGTAAAGTAGATATCCCACTTCATAAAGTTGGTACAACTAATAAAACAGGTACTATTGTAACATTCATGCCTAATCATGAAATATTTAAAAACTTAAATTTCAGTTATACAACTATCTGTGAAAGAATGCAAGAAAGTGCCTTCTTACTTAAAAATTTAACATGTGAAGTAGAAGACGTAGCTGACGAGAAAAAAGTTACATATCACTATGAAAATGGCATTACTTCATTTGTCGAGTACATTAACGAAGGAAAAGGAGTACTTCATAAAGTAGTTCCTATTCATGGAGAAAAGAGTGGTATGGAAGTAGATATAGCGCTTCAGTACACAGATGAATATAGTGAAAACATTATCTCATTTGTTAATAATGTTAAAACAGGTGATGGCGGAACTCATGAAGTAGGTTTTAAAACTGCTATTACTAAAGTATTTAATGACTATGCTCGTAATAATGGTATGTTAAAAACTAAGGACAATAACTTAGAAGGTACAGACGTAAGAGAAGGATTAACTGCTGTTATTAATATGAAGATACCTGAAAATCTATTACAATTTGAAGGACAGACTAAGGGTAAATTAGGTACACCAGAAGCAAGAAGTGTAGTAGAAGCTATCGTAACAGATTCTCTAAAATATTACCTAGAAGAAACTAAAGAAAGTGCTGTTGCTATCCTAGATAAAATGTTAAAAAGTAAAAGTGCTAGAGAAGCAGCAAGAAAAGCTAGAGAAGATGTTCGTAATGGTAAAAGCAAAAAAAGTGAAGCAAGAAGCTTAAGTGGTAAACTTACTCCAGCACAAGCAAGAAACCCTAAAATAAATGAATTATTCATCGTAGAGGGAAACTCAGCTGGTGGAACTGCTAAAAAGAGTAGAGATCGTAAATTTCAAGCAATTCTTCCACTTAGAGGTAAAATAATTAATACTGAAAAAGCAACAAGTGCAGACATCTTTAAAAACGAAGAAATTAATACTATGATTCACTGCATTGGTGCAGGCTATGGAAGTGACTTCCAAATAAAAGACATTAATTATGATAAAATAATTATTATGACTGATGCCGATGATGATGGAGCGCACATTCAGTGCTTACTTCTAACATTCTTCTATCGTTTCATGAAACCTCTAATTGAAGAGGGACACCTATACATTGCAATGCCACCTCTATATAAAGTAGACTTTGGTAAAAATCATATCTACTGCTGGACAAATGAAGAACTAAAAGCAGTAACTAAAAATAAAGAAAACTATAAAGTTCAAAGATATAAAGGTTTAGGTGAAATGAACCCAGAGCCACTTTGGGAAACAACAATGGACCCTGATAGACGTAATTTAATTAAGGTAAGTATTAATGATGCCGTTCTTGCTGAAAAGAGAGTTAGTGTTCTAATGGGTGATGTAGTAGAACCTCGTAAAGAATGGATTAATGAAAATGTTGAGTTCTCATTAGAAGATGATTATAAGATTTAAAAAGGGTATTGACTAAGTTCAATACTTTTTTAAATTTTTAACGAAATTTTATAATCCAAAAGAAAGAATTATGTTATAATATACAAATATCAAAGAAAGGTTTAACTTATGACAAGATTAGAATTTTATGAAATTTTAGACACACTTGGTATTGATAATCATATATTAAATGCTAGAGGAGCAAATGGTTTAGAACAGGAAGTATATTTTTGGAATAATCTTTTAATATGTTTTAGCGGTACAGATCATGCGATAATTAAAGGCAATATTCCTTTAGAATTTGCAAATATTCTTTATAATAAGTATCCAGAAAGCCATCAGAAAATGAGAATTAATGGTGGAGTAGGATATATTCCGATAGAACAAGCAACTGATGAACAATGTGGTAAAGAGGTACGTAAATTATTAAGAGAACGTCTTGATAAGGATGACTATGAGTATAATGAAAGATTAAAAAAAATAAGAAGTGATATGTTAAATAGACCAAATGAAGATAAATATATTGAAGAGTATTGTATTGATTCAAAGGAAGAACTAATTATTTTTTTAACTGAATTAAAGGATTATTGCGCTAGAAAAAAGGGACTACCTGAAACGGAAGTTCAAAGATATGATGAAATAATGAGTACTATAATGGGTAGTATTTTAAAAAAAGTAAATCCTTGCATAACATCTACTGAATGGATGGCAGCAGATAAAGAAAACGGTGAAAAATATTTAAAAACGATTGAAAATGAAAAGGAAACTTCTTTTGGAAGAGAATTTAGAAATGTGGTTGATCAATTTGATAAAACGATTAATCCATTTATAAATGAGGAAATAGAATTGGATTCTGCTGATAAATATTTAAAGAAAGTAAAAGTAACTGCTGATGTTTTTAATGAGGTGCATCATAAAAAGAGAAATGGTTGTTGTAAAATGGCGATAGAAAACGGCAGTGAAAGTGAAGTTTCTTATTTTAGAAATCCTGATGGTTTTATTTACAGATTGAGGTATGCCCTTGGTAAGGGTGAATATTTAACTATAGCACATTACTTTAGAACTGATGCTGAACGTGAGTCAGATAATGGAGAAGTTATTAGTATAGATTATTTTGGAGATGATTCTAACCAAGACTTTAATCTAATTTATAATATTACTAATGGATTAGCCGGTGAATATTCTGAACCTAAAAAACCAATTACACCAGAGCAAATGACGACAGTGTTTGATACATTATCAAATGGGACAAGACTGGCATCAACAATTACGGTTGATAACATGGCAAAAGCGGTTATTAAAAAATCAAACAGTAAAAAAAATTTATAATAAAAAAATCTCGCTTCTTAATTTTAAAGAAACGAGATTTTTTAGATTTCTCTCATAATATCTGAATTTTTGTAAGGATTTTTCTTATCAATCTTATCTACAAATAGAATACCGTCTAGGTGGTCTAGTTCGTGCTGAAAAGCAACTGCCATATCTTCACGAACTCTTATTGTAAATTCTTTACCATTTTCATCAAATGCATCAACGGTAATTCTTGCGTGTCTAGGAACAATTCCTTCAACGTCTCTATTAACACTAAGGCATCCTTCGCCCTCACCAACGTAAATCATTTCAGCACTTTGACTAACTATTTTAGGATTGATAACAACATATCTATTAAACTTATTATCTCCCAAATCCTCACTTACAACAAAGATTCTTTCTAATAATCCCAATTGAACAAAAGAAAGTCCCATGCCTGGTCTTAAATCATACTTCTCACTGTATTCTTCAATTTGACTCATCTCTAAATAATCCAGAACATCATTTATTAACTTCTTAGTTTCCTCTTTCAAAGGAAATGTTACATCACTTGATTTTTGATGAATAACTTTATTAGATTCATCAAGAATTTTTATATCAGGTAATTTATCGTACTTCATAATTTTTCTCCCCTTTAGCACCTATAGTTTAACAGAAAATAATTAAAAAATAAAGGCTAAACTTAAAATTTAACCTTTTGACCAATATGATAACGTTTACTTTCCCCATTAGGAAGCTCTAAAGTATGCTTAGCATTCTTAAGAATAAGTATTTTATTCGGTTTAACATTCTCATAAATAGAAATGACTATCATGGCATCATTTAAACCAATAACATCAATACTTTCTTTCATAAAGAAAGTATGAATAGAGGATACTCCAGGAAAAAACATTCCAGAATTAATATTTTTCTTACCCATTAAGCCAGTAAGTTTTTGCATATATGTTTTAGCAGTAATAATTTTCATATATTCACCTACAAATATTATATAATATATTTGACAAAAAAGCTAAAACAATATATTATTATAGTAGGTGAGTCCTAGATGAAAAAGAACAATAATCGTGGTCAAGCCTTAGTAGAATATGTTCTAATTATTAGCTTGATTACAGTTTTAGCAGTAGTGCTAATTAAATATCTAGGTGGTTATTTAAAAGATGCAATTACAAAAGCCTCATGTCCTTTGGTAGGTCAAACATACGTTGAAGGCGAAAAAAGAGGAGAAGGTAAGTGCGTAAGTACAGAAACAGATGACTTATGGAATTAAATAACCATGTAAAACTCGCAATTTACTGATTGCATGCATAGGGGTGTTTTGCGCTCTTTTTTTATGGTTTGCTTGACTAAATACCCCTATATCTGCTATAATTAAGGTCCAGTAAAAAGGTACAAATGTACCTAAATTTGACAAAATGCCATAAATATGCTACAATTAATGTGTATTTAAGGGTAATAGGGGGTATTAAATATGAAAGGATTTATTTTAGACTATATTAACGAAAATGAATATCGTAAGCTAGAAAGAGCATTAAAGAAATATAATATGCTTGCATTCAAAAAGTTAAATTTTGAATATTATCCATCATTAAGAAATGGTGAATTCATTGGTGAATTAATATCAAAAAACAAAAAAGCTGGTACTAAAACTTACGAATTAAAATTACCAAGTGACCATATGTTCAGTCAAGTACATGGTGATATTAAATTACATTATATAGTTTATGAGAAAGAGAAAGTTGTAATGTTAGATACTATTACACCATCAGATATTCTTTTAGAAGGCCATATGGCTGAACTTACAACATATAAAGGTGTTATGATTAGTAAAAATAATGCTGAAAAAGATATGTTTAAAATTGATTTATTAAATATGTTACAAAATAAATAAGCTCCGTTTTGAAGCTTATTTTTCTTTATCTTCATTTATATATTTTAATATCTTATTTTGATTACTAAGAATCTTTTTCATTTCATTATGTAACTCTTCTAATATAAGTTCGCTCTTTAAATCAGTCTTATAATCATTCGAACTTCTTAATCTATCTTTTTTAGCCTCTCTATTTTGACTCATCATAATAATAGGTGCCTGAAGTGCTGCTATGCAAGATAAAAGTAGATTAAGTAAAATAAATGGATAAGGATCGGCTTCTTCCAAAATATATACATTTAAAACTACCCATAAAATTAAGAATAAAATCATTGAAATAATAAACGTCCAACTACCAGCAACCTCTGTTATTTTATCCGCAAGTTTGTCTCCAAAACTTCTGTTTTCATCACTTTGCTTATCAACATCAACACTTATTGGTTCATCAAGAAGCATATTCATTAGTTCTTCTTCATCTTTAGTATCAAGTTCTTTTTTTAAAAGCATCTGTACTATCTCTTTTTTTGTTTTCTTAGTTTCCATATTTTATCACCAACAAAATTATAATATAAATAAACAGAAATATAAAGTTTAAAATTGTCTATTATTCGTAAAAATAAATTATTATACAAGAATTTTCTTTTGAAGTATGTTATCTTATAAAAGAGAGGAGAATTAATTAATATGGAAGAGCAAAATACTCAAGTAAAAGAGAAGATGACTATGCTTTTAAAACTCGCATTAAGTTTTTATGACAAAGAAATTTCACTCCCATCAAATCAATTTTTTAGTTTTGACCAAATAATCGATGAAAAAAACTCAAGAGATGGGGAATACAGCTATCAAGTACAATATGGATTTCCTCAATCCGGCTGTGTTCTTATGAATTTTAGTTATTTTGAAGAAAGCGATTCATTTACTGTAGATAAACTTTCAGTTCATGCACCAAGTGCTGAAAAAGAGTTTACTGTTGCAAATTTTACTCCACAAGCTGATTTCGGTGGACTTAGTATAAGGGCAAATTTTGGATTAGATATGAAAACAGAAGAACACACAAGTTTAGAAGATATCGAGCAAAATCCAAATGCAATCAAAATGTTAGATATGGCTATTGATGATTTAAGCCAAGCAGAAATATTAGGCGAATGTATGGTTGGTGTGCCCATAGGAAGCAATAAAATTCCTCTATGTAACACTTCGGTTAAGACTTTAAATAAAACAGAAAAGATGATGAAATAAAATAATTAAAATCATCTTTTTTCATGGCTATAATTTTTTAAAATTTACTATTGTTTTACGAATTTTAAATATATCACTCACAATCATCTTAAAATATGAATAACAATAATACCATAAACTTAACTTGCATGGTATAATAAACAAGAAAGGTAGTGAGAACATGGCTGAATTAAATACAGTTAGTTACGACCAATATAAAAATATTCCTTCGTATGAAGACTTAAATAAAAAATGTAGAGTAGTCTTTAGTAGCAAATGTTATGAAAATATACTACAAATGAGCATTAATGCAATAAATAACAATCGAGAGTGGGGAAGATTTTTTGTTGGAAGAGTAATCTCAAACGAACCTAGAACTATATACTTCGATTACAATACAAGCGAATTTGAACAAGCAAATGGTCCCATGGGAGAAGGAAAAGCAGTTAAACCGTCTCCTCAAAATTATGCTGAATTAAATAATAAAATAAGGGAGTACAAAACTAGTGGGATTATACCTGTTGTTTTACATTTCCACTCACACCCTAGAACTGGCATTTACGAATCATTTTCTGATCAAGATTTACATTCATACGCAAAAATGCAAGCTCAAAATGAAAACTGCATCGCCATGGGAATGTTAGGTTTTCCAATTGATGAAATTCATCCAACATTTGGAATGTGCATAGTAAACCCAGAAAATTCGAGGTTAACTAATGGAATTGGAACAGCCGATTTTGTACGTTGTGAAGATATATGCTTTATTCATGGTAACGATATATATAAAGTTGGAAATTTTGAAAAAAAATATAATGGAAGAAACTATCCCAATTTAAGTTTAGGAATTGTAAGACAACCTTTAATCTTACAAACAAGTGCCAAAGTTAATGCTGAAGGAATAGACCCAAATAATGGAAACCGAATTGAACCTTTTTGTATCGGATATACAGATACTGCAGGTAATCTGTACTTTAACGATGAAAATCTATCATTAAAAACAAACATACCGCATGCAAATACGCCTAAGACATTTAGATAGATAATTAAACACATGCGTTCTTCAAACTGTTAAGAATCAATTTTAATTATAAATGATTATTTTTTAACCGATAATTAGATAAAATATTTTAAAGAAAACTCTTAAAATAACAAAATAAAACTACTTTCCAAACAAATAGAAAGTAGCTAATATCATTATCTCGAGAATATCGAGTATATTATCAATTTGGTGCGGGTGACAGGACTTGAACCTGCACGGATATATCCACTAGATCCTAAGTCTAGCGCGTCTGCCAGTTCCGCCACACCCGCAAGTTTGGTGGATCTTGTAGGACTCGAACCTACAACCGCCCGGTTATGAGCCGGATGCTCTAACCAATTGAGCTAAAGATCCATATTAACTTCCGTTAACAATAAATAATATACCATATTAAAAATATTAGTGCAAGAATAATTTTAATAAATTTAATAAAATGTCAAAAAAACCTTAAACAATAGTTTTTTTCTTAATTATAGTGTATAATAAAAATAACAACAAAATAGGAGGGTTAATATGAATTTTTCAGGTACAACATTTATTTTTTATTTTTTACCAATGCTTCTAATTTTATATTATGTTTTACCTAAAAAATATCAAAATACCACTCTTATTATCTTTAGTTTATTTTTTTATATTTATGGCGACATTAAATTCTTACCACTATTAATTGCAACCGCTATAGTTAACTTCTATTTAAGTAAAAAAATTAAAAACAAATCAGTTCTAGTGCTCGGTATAATTCTAAACTTACTACCATTATTCTACTTTAAATACTTAAATTTCTTCATTGATATCATAAATAGCATAACTAACGTAAACCTAGATTTATTTGATTTAATTTTACCACTAGGAATAAGCTTTACAACATTTAGAATGATAAGCTTTCTAGTAGATACTTATAACGGTAAAATAAAAAATATCACTTTAAAAAAATTTCTTTTATATACACTTCTTTTTACCTATCAAATAGAAGGACCAATTGTTAGATATGTTGACGCCGAAGATGAACTTGAAAACAGAAAAATTACAAATAACGATAAAGAAGCCGGTGCTAAACGATTCATTATAGGTCTTGCCAAAAAAGTAATCCTTGCCGATACTTTAACTATTTTTATAACGTCTATTACATCAGCAAATACCATTATAAGCTTATGGTTAGTAGCTCTATTAAATATATTAAGACTCTATTTAGATTTTTCTGCATATAGTGACATGGCAATAGGTCTATCACTTATGTTAGGATTTCACTTTAAAGAAAATTTTAATTATCCATTTCTTAATAAAGGCATGAGTGACTTTTGGCGCAAATGGCACATATCATTAACTTCTTGGTTTAAAGATTATATCTATATTCCTTTAGGTGGTAATAGATGCAGCATCATAAAAAATATCATTAATATTTTAATAGTCTGGCTTCTAACCGGTTTATGGCACGGAGCAAACTACACTTTTATTATTTGGGGTTTGTATTTTGGCTTAATTCTAATTTTAGAAAAATTCATATTTAAAAATTTTGTAAATAAGCACTCAACCATATCATGCATTATTACGGATATCCTAGTTATAATCGGTTTCGTCTTCTTTTATGCAGAAGACTTATCTGGAGCACTTAAAACAATAAAAGGTATGTTTGGGTTAAATAACATTCCTCTAATAAATACTGAAGTTATTTTCTATATCAAAAATTACTTACTAATTTTAATTATTAGTCTTGCAGTTTCCTTTAATATATTTAAACTTATTAAGGGTAGGTTCCCTAAAATATCATATATTTATTACTTATTACTGATAATTTTATCCACATCTTATATTATTGATTCATCATTTAATCCATTTTTATATTTTAGATTTTGAGGTAATTATGAAAGATAACAAAGTAACCAAAATTTTAATATTTTATACCGCATTAATTGGTATTTTTGGCATTATCATAAAAGACAAAGAAATAAGTAAAACAGAGCGTCGTAAACTAAAACAAACACCAACAATCACCTACGAGAAACTAGCTAACGGCACATATTTTACAGAACTTGATGACTACACATTAGATCAAATGCCAGCTCGTGATACTTTCAGAAAAATAAAAGGTGTCACTTCAAAATATTTATTTAATATAAAAGAAGAAAATGGTGTTTATGAAAAGGACGGATACCTCTTTGAAATTACAAAAACCAGTGAAAACTCACTTGATTATTTCGTAAATAAAATTAATGAAATAAATCAAAATTTTAAGTCAAATGTATACTTTGTAAAAGTGCCAGATAAAGAATATTACAAAAAAGGAATTATTAAAAAGGATTATAATTTAATTGATGAAAAATTAAAAGGACTTGCTAAAAATATAAAGCAAATAGATATTAGTGATGAATTGACTTTAAATGATTATTACAAAACGGATATCCACTGGAAAAGCAACAAATTAGATAAAGTAACTGATAAAATAAAAAACACCATGAATTTAAAAAATAATTCCATATATACTGAAAAAACATTATCACCATTTTACGGAGCATTATATTCTCGCAAGGTTTCTAGTGTAAAAGCTGATGAAATTAATTATTTAACAAATGAAACCATTGAAAGTATGGGGGTTTATAACTATGAAAAAGATAAAGAAGATAAAGTTTATAACGAAGACTATTTTAATAATATTGATAGTTATGACATATTCTTGGGAGGAGCTACCCCAGCACTTAAAATAATTAACAATAAAGTAGAAAGTAAGAAATTAATTGTCTTCAGAGATTCTTATGGAAGTTCAATCATACCTTTTCTAGCCGAGAATTATCATGAAATTCTTGTAATCGACTTAAGATATGTCAAATTTGATAATTTAAAAACTTTAGATATTGATTTAACCAATCCCGATGATGTATTATTCATATATAGTATCAATATTATCAACAATAGTTTTTCATTAAAATAAGAAAGGAAGTTAAATATGAAAAAAATAACAATAGTATTAATTGTATTATGTGCATTTCTAGTAGGTTGCTCAAACAAAAAAGGTTTAGACAAATCTTTAGATAAAATAATGAAAGCGGTATATTCAGGTATTCCAAGTGATGACCTACCGGACTTAGAAACAACTAAAGTAACTGATGAGAACTTAAGTTACTATCTAGGTGATGTTTCATTTGAATATAAAGAAGCTCTAGCAAGTGAACCCATAATGAGTTCCATTGCTCACTCTGTAGTTTTAGTAAGACTTAATGATGCTAAAGACGCTGATAAAGCAATGAAAGAAATTAAAGAAAAAGTAAATCCAAGAAAATGGGTCTGCGTAGAAGTAGCTGAAGAAAACGTATTAGTTGTTAATAGAGGCAACGTTGTAATGCTTGTAATGGATGATGAACTAGCCCAAACAATCAAAGATAACTTTTTAAATATCGAGTAGGTTAACTATGGATAAAGAAATTATTAGAAAGGGACTAATAATACTTTTAGCAATCCTGCTTGGCTTGTTGATTTATCTAATTAAATTATCATATAAAGAAAACACATTTCCCACGCCTGATATTGAAGAAGATAGTACAAGCCCATTTTCAACCACATTAGTGACAACTACAAGCGAAACAACAACCACAACGGAAACAACTACCACTACAACTACGCAAGAAGTGCAGATTAGTGACAATATCTATTTACCATACCATATTGAAAACTATGATAACTATAGTATAGACAATATTTCAACTGCTGATATTCAAAAAACATTCACAGAAAAAAGCGCAGTTGTTTGCGGTGATTCTATGGCAGAAGGACTTACAGCATATAGAGTATTAAGCGATAATAATGTTGTATGGCATAGAGGACGCAGAATAGATAATATGGATAAAGACTTAGATAAAATTAAAGACTTAAATCCTAGTTATTTATTTTTAACTTATGGCTCGAACGACTTAGAGTTATGGACAGGAAGAACAAAGTCATTTATTAATGCATATACTAAGACTCTAAATATGCTTAAAGAAGAACTTCCAAATACAACTATAATCATAAATTCTATTTTACCAGTAAGCATCAAAAAGACTGAAAATGACTCTTCGTTTTCATATCAAATAGAGTTTAATAATGCTTTAAAAGATTTAGCAAATTCTTACGGAATAACCTTTTTAGAAAATAGCCCATACTTATCTGGCAAAGATAAACCATATTCAAGTGATGGAGTTCATCCAAAGAGCTTTTATTATGAATTATGGGCAAAACACATGACTAGTTATTTAGAAACATTGTAAAATTTTCTTTAATACCTAGTTTTTTTCTTTAAAAAGGGTATAATAAAAGCATAGGAGCATTATATGAAAAGAAGTATTATAACAACCATATTAACAGTCATTTTCTTATTACTAATAAGTTTAATCTTATATCAAATAACAAATAAAAAAGTAGATCAAAATATTGAAATAGATTACCCTGTATTTAAAGATAACAAAGACGCTATAATAAAAAGATTTCTAAGAGAATCTACATCCAAAGATATTACAAGTGTAAAATACGAAATTGGCAAATCTAATGAATATACTACTATTTTATTTAAATTTTATAATAATGAAAAATTACAAAATGTTGAAACTTTAATTTTTAATAAAAATAAAAGGGTATCAGTTCAAGAGATATTTAATATAGATAAACTCAAGGAAGTAATTGAAACAAATAATGCCGAAATAAACATAGATAAAGTTGACTACACGAAAATTAATGTTTTATTTAATGCCAAATCAACGACTTTTTATATTACTGACAACGCAGAAATAAAAAATATTGAAATTGTAAATAATGAACTAATGGAAGCAACTAAAATATCATTAAATCTAGATGATGACTACCATAAAGAGCATACAATTTTAGAAAATGCCAAACTAGTAGCTTTTACCTTCGATGATGGCCCGAGTAAATATACGCTAGACATAGTTGATATTTTAGAAAAATATAACGCCAGTGCAACATTTTTTGAAGTAGGCTACAATATTAAAGCTCACCCAGAAGTTACAAAAGAAGTATCAGAAAGAGGCTTCGAAATAGCTAATCATACAACAGACCACTCAAAATTAACCAAACTAACTGAATCAAAATATTTATCTAAAATAAATGATAATAATACAATATTTAAGGAAATAACTGGCAAAGACATGCCATATTTAAGACCACCATATGGTTCATATAATGATAAAATCAAAGCAAAAGCAGGTGTCCCTATCGTAACTTGGAGTTTAGATACGCGCGACTGGGAAAGCAGAAACAAAGATAAAATAATAGATATGGTAATGAGTAATATCAAAGAAGGCGACATTATTTTATTTCATGACCTATATGAAAGCACGAAAGATGCTGTAAAAGAATTAATGCCCTTATTAAAAGAAGAGGGGTATCAGGTTGTAAGTGTAACCGAACTATTTGCAAGTAAAGGTATTATTTTAGAAGTAGGAACAAGTTATAGATATGCAAGATAACTTGTTTTTTTTCATATAATTACAAGGAGGCGAACAAAGACTTGCATTTTATGTAAAAGTATGGTATTATATGGGCGAAAAAGAAGGAAAGGTATTTTTAGAAAGAGGGAATTGGTATGAAAAAGAAAATATTGACATTATTATTTTTATTATTAAGCGTATTTGGTTTTAGCTTAAAAGCTGATGCAGCACCAGCTACAATCAAAACAACATCTTTAGGAAAGTCATCTAATTTAATTAGTGGAGTTCCTACAGTATATGTAAAACAAACAACAGATTCAATTTATTTATACTGTGAAGAAGCATTAAAAAAATATCCTGCAAATATGACAATCAGACTAAAAGGACAAGCACCTAAAGGAATGGTTTATATTTTAAAAAATAAACCTAATACAGGAGATGCATATAAAGACTATTACATTATGCAAACTGCAGTTTGGTGGTATAGAGATATTTGGTCAGGCACAAACAACATAAGCCAGGCTACAAAAAACACAATCACTAATGGACGTAACTCTAATGCACTTTATAGCAAAATCTATAATTTAGTAGAAGGAGCTAGATATTACTCAGAAGTTATTGGCTCAATTAGTATAAGTGGAAATAATAAGTTCACTGAACAAGGTTCTTATTATATTTCAGATACTATTACAGTAAAAACATTTGGAATTGCAAACTACAATATTGATTTAATTGGTGCTCCAACTGGAACAACAATTACTAATAAATCAGGTAATACTTTTAAGGTATCTGTTCCAAAAAGTTCAGTACCAGAAGGAAAAACTATTAATTTCCAAGTAAAAGTTAGTAGTTCTTACACAATCAATACAGCATATGAATATGATTATGGCTCTGGTTATCAATATGTACTATATGGTAAATTAGATACTGAAAACAAACCAGTATCAGCAGTATTAAATTTAAGCGTAACAAGACCAAAAACACCAGTGATACCAGAAGAACCAGATGAAAATATATTTAAAATACATAAAGTTGATGAAGATGGAAATTATGTTAAAGGTGCTCAACTAGCATTATACTATGGCGACTGTACTAAAAAATCTTGTTCATCAAGCAACATCTATAAGACATGGACAACAACAAATTCAGCAAAAATATTTTATAATATTCCAAAAGGAATCTACACACTAGTAGAAGTATCCGCACCAGCTGGCTACGAAATAGCAGATAAAAAGTATGTTAACATTAAATCTAATAACGGAAGTTTCTCAATAGAAATGGTTGACCATAAAATTGAAGAAAATAGTTTAACTATCAATAAAGTTGATGAAAATGGTAAATACGTAGCAGGAGCAAAACTATCACTATATAGTGAAGATTGTACTAACAAAACATGTTCATCAAGTAAGCTATATCAAACATGGACAAGTGGAACTTCTTCTAAAATATTTAAAGATATCCCTGTAGGAACATATACATTAGTAGAAGATGAAGCTCCAAACGGATATAAAGTAGCAGCTAAAGAGAAAGTAGTTGTTACTAGTGCCAGTGGAAGTTTCACTATCAAAATGGTTGATGAAAAAATTAAATCAACTAAAGTAAAAATAAGTAAAACAGACGTAACTGGCTCAAAAGAAATTCCTGGTGCAACACTTGTTGTTAAGGATTCATCAGGAAGTGTAGTTGAAAAATGGGTAAGTACTAGTGAAGCACATTATGTAACAGTAGCTCCAGGTGTATATACACTAACTGAAACTATTGCACCTAAAGGCTATAAATTAAGTAGTACAACTATTACATTTAAAGTTGATGATGATCTAAATATATATGAATTTGTTAATGGTAAATATACAAAAGTAGACCATATCAAGATGATAAATGAGCTTATTGATAAATCAGCTATTAAAATTAATAAATTAGATAGCAAAACTAATCAGTATGTTAGTGGAGCAATCTTAATGATTAAAAATAATAAAGGGGAAACAGTAGCAACTATTACTACAACTGATAGTGCAAGTTATATTACACTTGATGAAGGCGAGTACGTATTAAGTGAAGAAGCAGCTCCAAGTGGTTATGAAAAAACAGATACAAAGATTTACTTTACAGTAGATGAAGAAGGCAAAATAAAAATTAAAGGCTCAAACGGATATGTTGACGCTGTAGAAATTACTATCTATAACCAAAAAGAAGAAGCAGAAATCATTGTAGTACCTACAACCGGATTATCAAGTACAATAACATACATCGTTGGTGCATTAGTAGTATCAGCTGGTGCTGTAATGTTATATAGAAATGGAAAACAAAACTAGAAGAAAATACATAAGTACTGTTATATCAGTACTTGTCCTATTTATAGGCACTTGTATTTTAGGTAGCACGTATTTTAACACTAAAAAACATGAAGTGTTTGATGAAATGAATGAGCTATACTATGAACAAATTGCAAGCGAAATAGAAGGCTTAGACGAAATTGACGAAGATGAGGTTCCAACTGAAGAAGAACCTACAGAACCATCTGTAGTCACTGAGCCAGTAGAAACGCCTACAACTACAAAAAAACCAGTAGTTAGTGTCGACTATACAAAATATTATGTTGGAAACATATCTATACCAAAAATAGACTTAAAAAGAGGGTTTGTTAGTAAAGATTCTAAATATAACAATGTAAATCGCAACATATACATTGTTCCAGAATCTGATTATCCTGATAAAGAAGACGGAAATTTTATTCTTGCCTCACACTCAGGAACTAGTTCAATATCATTTTTTAAAAACTTATATAAATTATCTCTAGGAGATAAAGTTGATATAACATATAATAATAAAAATTATACATATATTATAACCAATATATATACAGATTTAAAAGATGGTGATGTTGCAATTAAAAGAGATAAAAATAAAACAACGTTAACACTTATAACTTGTACAAAAGGAGATAAAACAACACAAACAATTTATATTTGCGAACGTATATAAGAATAATTTAGGGGGAAGAGGTGATATTATGGTAGAGTTTACTTTACTAGAAAAAATTAGAACTGTTTTTGATCTGATTTTTTCGTCACCTCTTTTTTTAGTCTTATTATTTGGCTTAGTACTTATTTTAATAGACATTAAATTTATTTCTAAAAAAGATAATAAAACGAAAAAGATTTATATGGTACTAAGTATATTAGTAATTGGAATTCTTATTTCCATGTATTATGACTCATTATTAATTCTTTTAGATAGTATTTCTAAAAACATAGTATCATTAATTTATTTTCCAACTGTATTAGAGTATATAATTATGCTAATAGTTAGTTTAATTATTCTAGTATATTCATTAATAAGTAAAAAGATTTCTTCGAATATTAAAATGTTTAATGCTTTAGCATTTATCTCAAATAGTTATATTTTCTTTCTTATTTTAGATGAAATTGAAAATTCTAAAGTTGATTTATCAAGTAAAATTAGCATTTATACAAATGACCATTTAATGATATTATTTGAAATAAGTTTAGGAATATTTATAGTTTGGATAGTAGCTCTAATATTAATCAAAATAATTAAATCTCTATCAAAACCAAAAAGAGAAGAAAATTTTTATGAAGAACCAGAATTACCAAAAACAATTGAAGAAATTAGAAAACAAGTTGTATACGAACCAAAAGTAGAGTATGTAGTAGTCGAAAAGAAAAGCTCTGATGACATGTTTACACTAGATGAATATCGTCAAATGAGAGCAATTTTAGAAGTTATTAAAGAAAATCAAAAGAAAGCTTAATTAGCTTTCTTTTATTAATTTTGCATGAACAACAAGCCTCTTATCATTACCATTAGCGCAAGTAGACAAAGTAAGTAATTTATCATCAGGAGTAACTTCAACATTAAAATCATAAATACTTCTTTCTTTAACTAAATCAATATATTCTTGATAAGCACCAACACTAGGAAACGTAACGTCCAAATAATCATTAGTAGTAGGAATTGTATAAATAGAAAATATCTGAAATTTCATATTAGCATTCGGTGTGTTAAAAGTTATAATTTGATTAGCACTTTTATTATACCAATAAGAGTTAAGTGCATATCTTAGTGTACCAAACATAGTTTGATTTGCTAAATTATGACCATATATGATAGTATTTTCATCTAATTCATCTGGATTATTTCGATAATCCATAAATATCCAACCATGACGATTTTTGCTTTGATAATAATCACGTTTTAGATAATAGTCATTATCTTTACCTTGAACTACAGGATAATCAATTTTTGTATTGTTAACTGTAAGCCAACCAACAGTATCTTTATTTATTCCTTGTAAAGTTGAAAATACTTTTTCATATTGAATATCATAAACCGTTGTAGTAGTTGTTGTAGTTGTTGTTGAATCATCATCATCACCAGGTTCGATTATATCCAAAGGAATCTCATCTTCAGTCTTTTTTTGATTATTTTTTATAATTTCTTTTAAATTATTTTCAATTCCTAAATAATGCTGCTCATCAACATAATTTTTATAATAGTTAATTCCAATCATAATAATAACCGCTGAAATAACTGCACCTAATGATACCTTAATAAAGCTTAAATTAATTTGCTTAAATAAATTATTTTTTTTATATTCATCACTATAATTAATTTTAAAAGTTATATTTGAATTAAGTAGTAATCTTTCATTTACTTTCTTATATTTACCTATAACATTTATATCAGTATCTTTTAAATTATCGTAATCAAAACTTATTTTAATATTTTCTCTAGCATTTTGAATAAGCAAATTCATCAGTAAATCAAAACTACTAACATTAAAATCCTTAAATATAATTTCTTTTAAATACTTATTAACCTTAATAAATGTAATTAAGTCGTTTTGATCATCTTTTGTAAAATTAGATATAATAATATTTTTCTTATAATAAATATCAGAATAAGTATTAAGATTATTGACTTTCATAAAATTACTTATAAATAATATTTCAGTTCTTGTCTTAACAACTATTTTTTTATTAGTATCTAATCTTTCCAAAAGAATTCTTGGAAAATCATAAACCTCTAAATTTTCTAAATAATTATTATCAAGTAATTTCAAAAATATATCATAATTAATTGCTTCATCTGATTTAATAATTAGATTAGTAATATTAGGAATAGTATTAATAATATCTAAAATAAGCATAGTAAGTTCGAAATCTTTAATAACAATTGTATTTATTTTACGTTTAATTATTATAACATTCAAAAAGGAAGATACCAATTCAAGATTATTTTTTATATAAATATCAGAGAAAACTAACTCTTTAGTATCAATGACATTTGTTTTATTCAAATCTTCTTTAGGAGTATCTTTTAAAAGCTTATAAGCATTTATATTATTACCATTTATTTTAAATACTATCTTTATCATAAACTTATAATATCATAAATTATTACTAAAGTGAATAAGAAAAATTAAAATTAATCAATATAATATAGGTGATGTTATGAAATTGTTTGTAGCTGTTTTCAGAACTCTTTTCTTTTATTTTTTTATAATGCTAAGTTACCGTCTTATGGGTAAAAGAGAAATAGGTCAGTTAGGCGTTATTGACCTAATCGTATCTATCCTAATTGCAGAATTAGTTGCTATTAGCATTGAAAATATAGATGATCCCATAATTTTAACCGTAGCACCAATATCAGTTTTAGTATTAATTGAAATCATCTTTGCCTTCTTATCAATAAAATCACGAACATTCAGAAATCTTTTAGACGGTAAACCGAGCATTATCATAAATAAAGGAGTCCTTAATTATAAAGAAATGATTAAACAAAGATATAGCTTAGATGACCTTTTACTTAGTTTAAGACAAAATAATATCAAATCCATTGAAGACGTCGAATATGCTTTTTTAGAAACAAATGGTAAACTAAGTATCTTTAAATACAACTTTTTCAAAACCGAAGGAACTTACCCTCTGGCTCTTATTGTTGATGGGGTAATTCAGTCAAAAACCCTTAAAGAAATCAAACATAGTAAATACTGGCTACTTAATTATTTAGACAAACAAGATACTGGTTTAAATGATGTTTTTTACGCATTTTATAAAAATAAAAAAATTTATTTAATAAAATATACCGACTTAAAAAGTGTCTAATTCTGTCAATACAGTTGTAAATTAAATGTAATCTATTGCTAGCGAAAAACAAATGATTTATCATTAATATAGTAGGGAGAAGTTATGAAAGATTTTGCAGTTAATTTAATTAGATTACTATTAAGTTTTATAATATTGTTATTTTCTGAAGAATACTTTTATAAGTTTCTTTCACTGTTTAAAATCAATATTAGTGAAACGATTACAACCATAATATTATATATTATTATTTCATTTTTTATCTATCTTATTTACAAACCAGAACTAAAAAGCGAATTTAAAAAATTTAAAAGAAAATTTATGAGTAATATGATTTATGCTTTTGTTGCTTTCCTAATAATATTTGTTGTTATGTTAGTATCAAACTATATCTTATCAGTAATAGCTAAAAGCTTTTACATAAGTTATAACAGTATAAGCTTCTATAATATATTTAATAAACCATTTAATTTAGATCTTATAATAGAATTTTTAAAAAACATTATATTAATTCCATTCTTAAAAGTTACTATATTTGATCTTGGAGTTAATCGTTTATTTAGTTATAGTGGAAGCATCATTGCTTCTGGACTAGCTGCAGCTTTATATAACGCATATTTAATTAAAGGCACTATTGGTTACATGATAATAAATTCAAGTTTAACATTTATATTATTTATGCTTCTAGCAGTTATCTATAGAAAAAATAATAATATAGTAACAAGTATTGTAACTTATAGTATTTATATTCTTCTAGCAAGTGTACTATATAGCAGTATAATGTGAGGCTAATATGAAAGAAAGATTAATTAATATAATTAAATTAGCAGTTGCTCTTATTACATTTTTTACCTTAAGTTCATTATTAGCATTAGGCATAAAAAGTATGGGCTTTGCTATAACCAATTATAAAGACATTGTAATTATCACATCTGCATCTGAAGTGATCTTAGCAGTTTTAATCTTTATCTTATATAACAAAGACTTTATAAAGGGTAAAGCCATCTTATCTGATAAAGATTTTATAAAAAAACTAGTAAAATACTTCTGCATATTTTGGGTAATAAAAATAATAAGCAGTATCGTAATGACAGTTCTATGTTTATTATGTGGTTATGAAGTAAATGTTAGTGAAAATCAAGAAGCAATCAATTTATATACAACAAGTGCACCTATCTTAATGCTTTTAACAAGTAGTATTACAACTCCAATTGTTGAAGAAGGCATCTTTAGACTAGGTATCAGTAAAATAATTAGAAATAAAAGCCTGTTTATAATTACAAGTGGCATAATCTTTGGCTTCCTGCATATTTTTCCGACAGACTTAGACATAATATATGCTTTAATAAACAGCATTCCTTATGTAACAATGGGCATGGTTCTAGCTTATATTTATAAAAAAGAAGACAATATTTATTATCCAATGATTATTCATGGATTAAACAATTTTGTAAGTATGCTCCTCTTACTTTGCTCTTGAAAAAATAAAAAAATAATGTATAATAGAAAGAAATTTTGGTGTTAGTTATGAAAGAATTATTAGAAAATTTAATGGGGTTTATTTATTCACTTAGTATGGGAGATTATTTCTTCTTTATTGGAACAATTTTACTGATTATCTTATTAGTATATATTGTATATCTAATCAAATGTGGTGATGATGAAGAAGTAGTTATTGGCAAAGATGGTTTTGATATTGAAGCAGTATGTAAAAATATTGAAAAGAATTACAAGCCGGAAACAATCAAATTAACCAGTTATGAAGAAGAACAAGAAAACAATGCTATAATTAGTTATGATGAACTTTTAAAAAACAAAGATAAAATAAATATTAATTATGATGATGAATATAGCAATCCTATTCCTGAACTTGAGGTAAGAAAGATATCATTTAGTGAAGATAAAAATGAAAATACTCTTGAGATGCCAAAATTAAATGTAAAAATGTTCGAATATGAAGAAGAAGAAAATTTTCTAAAGGCATTAAAGGAATTACAAAAAGATTTAAGCCATTAGTGGCTTTTTTTTAGGAGGTAAACATGAAAGTAGCAATTGAAACATTAGGGTGTAAAGTTAATTTTTATGAATCAGAAGTAATCAAAGGAATCTTCATTGATAATAAATATAAAATAGTGTCGCTTGATGATAAACCGGACGTAGTCGTAATTAATACATGTTCAGTAACAAATCAAAGCGATGCTAAAGATCGTAAAATAATTAGAAAAGCTAAAAGAGAAAATCCAAATGCTATAATAATCGTTTGTGGATGCTATACTCAGCAAGATCCAAAAGAATTAGAAGATTTAGATATAGATATAATTTTGGGAAATAAAGATAAAACAGAAATTGTAACATTACTAGAAGAATATTTAACAAATAAAAAACAAATAAAAAAAATTTATAACTTACAAGAAGCTGAATTTGAAGAAATGCAAATAGCAAAAAACTATGATAGAACTCGTGCCTTTGTTAAAATAGAAGATGGATGCGATAACTACTGTTCTTACTGCATTATTCCGTATGTAAGAGGACGCGTACGCTTTAAAGAATATGACAGTGCTTATAATGAAATAAAATCCCTTGTCGCTGACGGCTTTAAAGAAATCGTCCTTACCGGTATCCATACGGGTAGATATCCTTATTTAACTAAATTAATTCATGAAATAAGTAAATTTAATGGTTTAGAAAGAATAAGAATAAGTAGTATTGAAATAACTGAAATCAACAACGATGAATTCTTAAATGAACTAAGGGATAATCCAAAACTATGTAAACATATGCATATTCCTGTTCAAAGTGCATGTGATAATACATTAAAGATGATGAACCGTAAATATAAAGTAGAAGAATTTACCGAGATAATCGAAAAGATCAGAAGTATTAAACCAGATATTAATATAACTACCGATCTTATCGTTGGTTTTCCAACGGAAACTGAAGAAGACTTTAATGAAAGTTTAAAAAATGCTGAAAAGCTAAAATTTGGTAAAATCCATGTATTTCCATACTCTAAAAGAAATGGCACAGCAGCATCTAAAATGAAAAATATTGTCTCAGACAAAGAAAAAACAGACAGGACTCACAAAATGCTAGAACTATCTGATAAATTAGAAAAAGAATACTACCAAAAATATCTTAATAAAGAAGTAACTCTCTTGACAGAAGAATATAAAGATGGATACACTTATGGCTACACAGATAACTATTTAAGAATAAAAGTTAAAGAAAATATTAATAGAGGAGAAATAGTTAAAGTTAAAATAATTTCTTTAGATGACCTAACCTTAGTTGGGGTCTTGTTATAATTTAAAGAATATTATATACTTAAAATAGGTGATAATATATGAAACTATCAGAAAAATATAAAGTAAATGGAAATGTTGAAAATACTACTGTTAATGGTGAAATAACTTTATATCCAAACAATTTAACTAAAGTACCTAAAAAAGCCGTGGTAGCAGGATTTAGAACTAGCTTAAAAGAATTAAAGCGTAAATTTGGAACAATTAGTATTTATGATAAACAAAAAACAGCAAAAGCAGCTTCATTAATTCTAGCAGGAACCATTACGTTAACAAGTTTAACAGGTTGTTGTTTTAGAACTATTGCTACAATCCCCGATCCACCAAAAGAAGAAATCGTAACTGAAGCAGAAGAAAGAACAACAATTAATTATACTGTTGAATTTGGCGACTCTCTATGGTCAATCGCTAAAAAATATTGTGATTCAGATAGTGAAGTTGTTAATGAAATCAAAAAAATCTGTAAACTTAATAACATTAAAGAAAATAGCGTTTTGGTAACTGACACAATTCTTAAGTTGGAAGTTCCAGAATCTAAATTAAGCAATTTTGGAATTGAAAGTAAAGACGATAAAGCAGTTGTTGAAGAAACTCAGCGAATAGAGTATAAATTAAGAAGAGGCGACACCTTATGGCTAATCGCTAAAATATATCGCCTAACTGACACAGAAATAGCTAATGAAGTAGCACATATTTGTGAAATAAATGGTATAAGTAATCCAGATGAACTTGATGAAAATGGGGTAATCAAACTAGACGTTCCAGTATCTAAACTTTCAAGATTTGGAGTAGAAAAAGAAGAAGCACCAAGCGTTAAAGAAAAAAATAAATATGAATTATTAGATGATGAATGGGAAAGTAAATCTCAGTTTATATATGACTCATGGAACAAGGCTAAAGAAAATGTCCATCCTGATAATCTAATGTTCCAAAGAGATTATACAAGATTATTTGAAAGTGAAACTGCCGAAAATGATGGTGGAATTTTCCATCTAGCATATGCTGAAAGAGAAAAGCTAAAAGAAATGCTTGAAATAGATGGATTATATCAAGAAGAAAGCATTGAAAAACAAATAAATAAAATAAATGAATTATATGCCGAACAATTTGAATTAACTGAAATGAATTTAGGCACTAACTACAACATGGAATCATACACAAAAGGGAAGTAACGTAAAGTTAATTCCTTTTTCTTTACAATAATAGTTGTATTAAATTAAAATATGATAAGATAAGGGTGCAGGTGAATTATGAAAAAGAAAAAGAAAAAACTAAAAATATATAGAATGCTAGCACTAATTCTCGTAATCCTAACCGTATTTGCAGCTGGAACGTTAATATATTTTAATGTTTTACCATATAAATATCTTGTTCCAGGCATTGTTTTATTAACATTCATCATATTCACATTAATATGCATGTTATGCCATAAAACTAAAAGATATATAAAAGTAGTCAGCGTCTTACTTACAATTATTATAATGGGAGTAGAAATAGCTGGTATCAACTACGCCTTTGGAACAATAACATTTTTTAATAAAATATTTGATATCGGCATTAGAACTGAAACATATGAACTTTATGTACTAAATGACTCTAAATATAATGACATTAAAGACTTGCAAAATAAAAACATATCAGTATACTCACCAAGTGATAAAGCTTTAGAAAAGCTAAATAAGCAAATTTCTTTTAAAGAAAAAGATTATGATAACATAGATGAAGCTGTAAGCTCTGTACTAGAAAAAGAAAACGATGCTATCTATGTTAACGGTGGTTTAATGGAAATTTATAAAGAAAGCTATGACAAAGCTAAAAACTTAAGATTAGTTGGTTCTTATGATATTAGCATAAAAAGTGAAAACAAACTAAAAACAGTTAAAGTAACTGAAAAACCATTTGCTGTTTATCTAAGTGGCATCGATACAAGTGGCAAAGTTAATAAATCAGCACGAAGCGACGTTAACTTACTAGCAGTAGTTAACCCCGTAAAAGGCAAAGTATTAATAATAAGTATACCAAGAGATTACTATGTAACTCTATCAAGTAAAAAAGCCAAAGACAAACTAACACATGCTGGTATATATGGTGTATTAGAAAGTGCAAATACTGTAGGTGACTTGTTAGATATTGATGTTAACTACTATGCAAGAGTAAACTTTACTTCATTTATTAAAATAATTGACTCACTAGGTGGCATAGAAGTAAATGTAGATAGACCAGATTACAGATATAATGATTCTATAGATTGCGGTTCTAATACAATATGTGAGCAAAACTCCCAAAGACAGTTCGGCTCAAAAATGATATATATTAAACCAGGTAAACAAACATTAAGTGGCGAGAAAGCTTTAGCTTATGCAAGAAACAGACATCAATTTGCTGGTGGCGACAATGCTAGAGGTAAACATCAAAGTCAAATTATTGAAGGCATTATCAATAAAGCAGTAAGCCCAGCTATCTTAACAAAATATAATAAACTTCTAAATAGCTTACAAAATGGTGTAATGACAAACATAGAACAAAAAGATATAACCGACTTAGTAAATATGCAATTAGATAAAAATATTAAATGGCAAATTGAAACTATAAGTCTAACAGGAACAGATAGTTATGATAAAACATACTCAACTGGAGGCCTAAAAGCATACGTCATGAAACCTGATGATAAAAGTATTGCAAATGCTAAAATAAAAATATCCGAAATAATGAAAACAGAGTAGAGGTAACAAGTGTTATCTCTTTTTTGAAAAGAATGGATGAATAAAAACATAACCGTTTAGGTTGTCTACTTTAAGTATACCAGTACAAATTTTACAGGCATAGAACAAAACGTTAAATTCAAAGATAACTTCTCGCTAGCAATAAAGAGGAGTTTCTTTTTTTAATTTCCCTAAAAATCCAGTAAAA
>CAKOJR010000001.1 GCA_934090735.1 uncultured Bacilli bacterium | reverse complement strand
ATAGTTCCCTTTACTAAAGGCTTTCTAAATGTTGTATCACCTTTAACAGATATACACTCATAAATATTTTGATTCTCACCACAACCTAAATTAACATAATAATTTAAAAGTTCCTGCGTTGAATCAATTTCATCTTGAATATCCATAACTATATCAGCATACTCACTTAATTTATCTCCTAATTTATCAATATCACTTTCATAAGAAGCCACCTTATTATTAAGTTCTACTTCTTTATTTGCTAAATCTACTTGTAACTGTTCATTATCACTTATTTTATCTTGCCATAAAGCAATCTGGTCCTTATTATAATCTATAACTTGTTTAATAATAGTATATCTATAAACAAAGTCAGCATAGCTCTCTGCTTTAAATATATAATCTAAATAAGCATTATCAGCACTATTTATTTGTTCAGAATTAAGCAAATTCTTAATATTTTCTTCTCCATCTTTAATATCCTTATTAAGTTTTTCAACCTGAACCTTTGCTTCTTCTATTTGCTTTCTTCCCTCAGTAATTTCATCTTTCGTTTTATTTAATGAATTAGTTGTAGCATTAATCTGACTTTGTGTCTGACTCTTAGCGCTATTTTGTGCTTTCTTCTTAGCTTTTAAAGCCGCAATTTCTTTTCTAAGTTCAGCAATTGTATTTGCACTACTTGATGCACTAACATTAATATAAGGAGCAAATAACATAACTGCCATAATTAAAACTAATAATTTCTTTCTCATACAGTCAAATACTTTCTAACGGCTTTAACACTACCAAACATACCTACTACCGCACCAATAATTAATATAAATAAACTTGTTTTATAAACAATAAGCTCTGGACTAGTTAACTTAATAATACTTAAAATATTACTTGTTCCTAGAGAAGACACTGCATTATAAATATATGTATAACCAAATATTGTAACAAGTATTGGAACTATTGCCCCAAGCACACCAATAAACAACCCCTCAAATAAGAAAGGTAATTTAATAACTGTATTACTAGTACCAACTAATCTCATTATATCTATTTCATTTCTTCTTGAAAAAATAGTTATCTTAATAGTGTTATTAATTAAGAAAGCCGTAACAAGAACAAGACCAACAACTAAACAAACAGTACCAGTTTTAATAGCATCAAATATATTAATAAGTTCACCTATCATACTTTCACTATATTTAACTATATCAACATTATCTAAATTTTTAATAGTAGTAACCGTCTCATTAATATCTCTTACATCCTTAACACTAACTATATATGAATCCTGAAATGGATTATTAACATCAGACCATGACTCCATCATCTTTGAAAACGAAGGATACTCACTAGCCATATCATTTTTTATATCATCTTTAGAAGTATACTTTACATCTGCTACATTATCTATCTTACTAAGTGCATCTTTAGTTTTATTAAGTTCTTCTTTAGTCGTTTCTTTCTTCATAAAAACAACAATAGTAAGTTCTTTTTCAATATCTTTAGTTATGTTATTTACATTATAAGATACTAAAACACCTAAGGATACTAATATCAAAGTTATGATTGTACAAGTAATAGATGCCATACTTAAACTAAAATTACGAGCAATACTCTTTCCAGCATTAGCAATACTTCTACCAATTATTCTAATTACTTTCATTTACTTTATAACTTCCTTTCAAGTAGTCTCCCTCAATAAGTCCATTAGAAACTACTACAACCCTCTTCTTCATTCTATTAACAATATCCTTATCATGCGTAGCCATTACAACAGTTGTTCCTAATTCTTTATTAATGTTTTCGATAACATCCATAATTTCTTTACTAGTTTCTGGATCTAAATTACCAGTAGGTTCATCACAAAGTAATAACTTTGGTTTATTAACAATTGCTCTAGCTATGCAAACTCTTTGTTGTTCTCCACCACTAAGTTGATGAGGAAAACTTCTTGTTTTATCTTTTAATCCAACCTGTTTAAGAGCAGCAAGAACCATTGGCCTAATCTCTGATGCACTCATACCATAACTTTCTAGTGGATATGCTACATTTTCATAAGCAGTAAGCTTTGGTAATAACTTATAATCTTGAAATACGATACCAATTTTTCTTCTTAATTTATATGTTTTATTATTCTTAAGTCTAGATACGTTTACTCCACCAACATATACTGAACCTTTAGTAACTTTCTCTTCTCTATATAAAGTTTTAATAAGGGTACTTTTACCACTAGCAGTAGAACCAATTATAAAAACAAAATCACCTTTTTTGATTTGTAAGTTAACTCCAGCAAGTCCAGTAACACCATTTTTATATACTTTATAGACATCTTTTAATTCAATAAATTCCATTTATATCTACTCCTTATATCACAAGTATATCATAAAAAAACCAATTACTTATAGGAAATAATTGGATTTTACACTTATTCTTTATTTTCTAGTTCTAAATTAACGTTGCTTATTGAAGCAAAACGTTTCGTAATTTTTTCAGTAGTTGTATGAATATCTTCAGCATCTTTGCATACAGTATTTAAACTTCTAGATAACTTATCCCATCTATCACGATAACGGCTAAACTCTGTTCCCAGCTTATTAAGTTCCTCATGAATAACTTTTGCATATTTATCTCTTTCCATATTCTTTAAAATCATTCCAATAGTCGTAAGCGTGCTCATTAAAGTAGTCGGACTACATATCCATACTTTAGATTTATAAGAATATTCGATCAAATCAGTGTGATATGCATTAATTTCAGCAAATATTGCCTCCGCTGGCAAAAACATAATTGCTTCACTAGCAGTCTCCCCTGGAATAATATATTTACCTCTAATTGCATCAATATGCTTCTTAACATCAGCTTTAAATGCCTTAGTAGCTGCATCTCTTAAAGATCTATCTTGTTTTATATCCGTCATAATTCGGTAATGCTCAAGTGGAAACTTAGAATCAATCGCAATAGTACCAAGTGGCGCAGGTGCAAAAAGAATTGCATCAGCAATATAGCCATTACTCATCGTATACTGCGTTCTATAAATCTTATCATTAACTCCGAAAACACTATCTAAAATATAATTAAGATTAGTTTCACCAAATATACCTCTAGTCTTCTTATCAGTTAAAACACTTTGAAGAGAAATAATATCATTTGATAGGCCATCTATCTTCTTCTGTGCTTCATCTATCTTACTAATTCTTTCTAATATCGAAGTAAACGTCTTATTAGTTTTCTCAAAATTAGTATCAAGTCTTTCATTAACTTTATTACTAATTAATTCCAATCTTCTTTCAATAACCTCATTAAGACCTTTAAAATCCTCTTCTATATTTTTACTAAAACTATATTTAAACTCACCTATTTCTTTAGTTAAATCAGTTTCAAACTTACCCAATCTAAAAGTTATCTCCTCATTATTATTTTTTCTAGTTATAAGTACAATAAGTAAGATGATAACTAAACCTAACATTCCAATAATTACATACTCCATTTTATCACCAAAATCATTATATCATAAATACAAACAAATATTCACTTATTTTTTTAATTTTACAATTTAATTTTAATTTTTAGCAATATTAAGAATAATACCAACACTCGCCATACTAACCAGTAAAGATGAACCACCGTAAGATAAAAATGGTAAAGTAACCCCAGTTACCGGCACAAGTCCAACAACAACACATATATTTAAAACTGCTTGAAGTATTAATGAAATAACAAGTCCAAAAGAAAGATACTTACCAAATAAATCTTTGCACTCCAAGCTTACTTTAAGTGTATTATAAAACAAAGTTAAAAATAAAGCAGCAATTGCTAATATTCCAATAAAACCAAATTCCTCACTTATAATTGCAAAAATAAAATCTGTTTGAGGCTCCGGTAAATAAAAATGCTTTTGTATTGAGTTTCCAAATCCTTTACCAAATAGACCAGATGGCCCAATCGCATACAAACTTTGTATAATCTGAAACCCCGACCCAAGTGGGTCACTCCATGGATTTAAAAATGATAATATTCTTGCAAGCCTATATGGAGCTACTATAATAAGCCCAGCTATCCCCCCAAGACCAAGAACTCCCATTATACCAAAAAAAGTAAGTTTAGTATTTGTAATAAATAACATAAACATTAAACTAACAACAATAACCATACCTGTCCCAAAATCAGGTTCTAGCATGATTAGTCCAAAAAAGAGAAAGATAACAAGTAAAATCGGCATTATTCCCTTCCTAAAAAATTTAACTTCCTTCTCATGATTAGATAAATATTTAGCAGTAAATATAATTAAAGCAAGTTTAGATAGTTCACTAGGCTGAAATCCAAAAACACCGATCCCAAACCAACTTCTAGACCCATTTCTAACTTGACCAATGCCAGGAATTAAAACAAGTACTAATAAAACTAAAGATACTAAAAGAATTTTACTAGCATATCTATAATATAATTTATAATCTATTTTACTTAATATATATATACCAAATAAACCTATTAAAAAAAATAAACCTTGATGTTTAACATAATGAAAAGCATCCCCAAACCTGTAATCACTCCAAACACTACTTGATGAATAAATCATCAAAATACCAATAACTGCTAAAAAAAATGCCGATAAAAAAATTAGTAGGCTTTTTTTCACATAATCACCTACTAATATCTTATAACCAAACTCCGTAAATAATTCCAATCATTGCTAGGAATAAACCTACTACCCAAAATAATTTAACAATATCTGTCTCTTCCCAGCCTAGCTCTTCAAAATGATGATGAAGAGGCGCTTTTAAGAATACTTTTTTATGAAATTTTCTGATTGCTATAATTTGAATAGCACTTGATAGGGTTTCAACAACAAATACACCACCAATTAAAAGTAACGAAAGCTCATGCTTAGTTAATATAGCAATTGTTGCTAGTGCCCCACCTAATGCAAGGGAACCAGTATCACCCATAAATACTTTTGCCGGATGCGTATTAAACACTAAGAAACCTAAAATTGCTCCACATAAGACAAATGCAAAAATTGCAATTTCTTGATAACCACTTATCCATTTAGATCCCCAAGCAATTACCCCATAAGCCATAATTGCAACTACACTAAGTCCTCCAGCAAGTCCATCTAATCCATCAGTTATATTAACCGCATTTGTCGTTCCAACAAGAACAAGTAAAATAAATAAACCAAACGCCCAGCCTAACGATAAATCTATACCAAGTGATGATATAACTAAATTAGAATCACCACCATTATTACGATAAATAATATAGAACACTACCGCAATAGCAGTTTGAAGTAAAAACTTAACTCCTATACTAAGTCCATCATTATTATGATATTTAACCTTTAAAAAATCATCAATAAATCCAAGAGCACCATATGCCAAAAATACAAATATCAAGATAATTAAATTAGAATTAAATTCAATACTTCCCCTTAAATAAAGAATAAGCATAATAAGTATCGTTGGAATAATAAATATCAATCCACCAATAGTTGGCGTACCATCTTTCTTTAAATGCCTTTCATTTATAAGTTTACTAACACTTTGGCCTACATGAAGTTTCTTTAGAAGTGGTATTAAAATAACCGCTGCAACCAAAGATAAAACAAATCCAAGCATTAGTCCTAATACAGATTTTGCTAATATTAACATTTCCTTCACCTCAAACCCATTATACTATTTTTATTTTTTTTAGTAAACAAATTTTACATTTTTATGTTAATCCATAAAACTATTTACAATGTACCAAAATCATTCCTCTAAATATAATTTAACAATTCCCGATTCCTTTATCCACCTATTTTCAGGCACTTGATAACTGACTTTAGTACCATTCCCAGCATATTCTATTTTAAAACCTTTAAGAGTTTTTTTAGCACTTTCTATATCTTGTCCAACTACGCTTGGAACATATTTATACTTTTCATCAAGCCACGTATATTCTCTAGTCTTATCACTAGGTGTCGGTTCATATCCCATGATATCAATCAAACTCAAAAGCACATTCTTCGCTATCGGAGCCGCAACAGTCCCACCATATTGAGTAACTCCTTTTGGATTATTAACCGCAACATACACTACATAATCAGGATTGTCAGCTGGAAATATACCCACAAAAGACAATATATAATTACCAACCATATATCTACCATTACTTACCTTTTGAGCTGTTCCTGTTTTACCACCAACCCGATAATTTTCGATATAAGCATTTTTACCAGTACCATTAGCAACAACACTTTCTAATGCATATCTAACAAGATTCGAAGTATCCTCACTTATAACTTTCCTAACAAATTTAGGCTTATTTAAAACAATCATCTCATTAGTTTCACTTTCACTAATACTTCTGACAATATAAGGCGTATAAAGATTTCCACCATTAACCGCAGCACTTACTCCCCTTATTTGTTGTATTGGAGTCTATTAAATGAAACTTTTTCCCAGAATCATCAGAATAACACTCTAAATTTTTCCTATCTTTAAAATAAACATTTAACTTAATTCCTTTTTTTCCTTTATTATAAACATATAGCTTATCAACTAACTCATTAAAAACATCACTATAACAAATATCATCAGTAAACCAATTATCTAATTTTTTACGTATAAGTGCAATTTGCTTTTCTATATAATCATCGTCTATCTCATATTTTAATATACTTATTTTCTTATTATAATTACCTTCTTCATCTTTTAATAAATTCGCTTTTTTATTATAATCATTCTTATCTAAATAACCATCTAAGTAAAGTTCTAATAATTTATTTTTTTTATCAGTTATTTGCTGAATCTTATATTCAAATTGCTTCATTTGAGCTTCATTACTAAAAGTTTTTAAATATTCTGTACATAAATAAAGTATATAATCAAAAATATCGTGGTTACTCTTAAAAAAATTATCAAAAGTTTTTTGAAAAAAATTATCTAACTCTTTCTCAAAAACTCTATGATTTAAGCATCCATTTAATCCATCTTTTCTATATACTTGACACTCCCACGCAGGATTTTCTTTTCTTTTGCCAGAACTGGATCGATGATAAGTAACATTATGCTCACCGCAATATATTTTACCTGAATAAACATACCTATTTTGAAATATTTTTTTATCTGTTACTTTATCAAGAAAACTTTTTTGTCTTGCATGTAGTTTATCATTTGCTCTTTGCCAAAGTTCCTCTGATACTATTGAAGGAACCGCATCTTCATCCTTATAAATAACCCAATCACTCTTATCTAAATACTTTTTCTTTTTTGTCTTATAATCCAAAACTTTCGTTTTATGACCCGAATAATATCCCTTATACTTTGGATTTTCTATTATTCTCGTCATAACTGTTGTATCTATCATTTTTCCAGTTTTACTTTTATACCCCAAACCATATATATGCCTTGCTGTTTTTGTTAGCCCATCGGAAGTATTTGCATATCTATCAAAAATAAGTCTAATCATTTCAGCTTCCTTTTCATCAACAACTAATTTTCCATCATTTTTAACATACCCATATATATTAGAATTACCAAGAACAACCCCTCTATCTATACTTCTTTTCATCCCAAAAGTTACCCTTTCAGATAACTTTCTCACCTCATCTTGAGCTATTGATGACATAAGAGTTAACCTAAGTTCAGAATCTGGAAGAATCGTATTAATATTATCATTTAAAAAATAGACACCAACCCCATTAGCTAAAAGTTCCTGCGTATACTTAATACTATCCAAAGTATTCCTTGAAAATCGTGAAATCTCTTTAGTTAAAATCAAATCAAACTTATGAGTGCGTGCATCATCTATCATCTTTAAAAATTCTTCTCTCTTATTGACAGAAGTTCCAGATATTCCCTCATCAATATAAGCCCCAACAAATTTCCATTTAGAAGTATTTTTTATATAGTCCTTAAAAAAAGAAACCTGATTAGAAAGTGAATGGAGCTGTTCATCCTTTTCTGTAGATACCCTAGCATAAAAGCACACTCTCAAATTAAGTTCTTGCAAACTAACACCTTTTAAAATATTATTTCTAACGGTATATAAATCCATAAAATCCTTTCTTAATCGCCATTTCTTTTTTTCTTTTTTAAAAATTTATCAAGTACATACCAATACATATCATCACTGACACAAGAACTTCTTTTTAAGTACTCAAGTAACTTAATACCAACTTCAATCTCAATCGAATTAAAAGAAACATAATCAGTATTATTCATATTAGTCCTTTCTCTTAAGTCTATTTTGCAAAAATAAAAAAAAGAACACTTTTCATGTTCTACAATTTACTCTCTAATTTTATCCATTTTACTAAACCATAAATATTTATTAACAAATAACCTATGGAAACAATTAACATCATCATAGAATTTGGACTATGATTAATAGTATTTATAATCCAAATAGATAAATCAAAAACATTATTAAAAAGCCATACAATCCAGCATTCTTTAAATCTCAAATTCATAAGAACTATTCCACACAAGTTAATTACATTACTACTTGAATCCAAAAAAGCAAGTTGTTGTCCAGTAATCTTACTTAGTAAATATCCAAAAAGTAAACTACCTAAAATGCATGAAGTAGTTATAATAACAGAATTTTTTAAAGTAAAACCTCTTACCATAACCGTATTATCATCTTTCTTATGTTTTATCCAGCTGATATACCCATGAATCTGTGAAGGGAAAAATATTATTGCTGACATCACCGCAATTCCATATAATCCATTCTTATAAGATATATAGCCACTTAACAAACAATAAACGGCTCCAAATATATAATTATAAATTTTTCCAATACTTGCATAATAAACATTAAGTAATCCATTTAAAAGTGTCAAAGTACCTAAAAAATAATCATTAGTTAAAATACCACATACAACTGAAAATATTATTATCAAAATCGTATACAAAATATTTTTTCTATTACTCACAAACAATCACCACTTAATATCATAACTAAATTGTATCATATTTAAATTACAGATGATACTCTAATCATCAACTTCTATATTTGTTCCTAATAAAGATATAGCCTCAAAAAAATCTATTCCAATTAAAGGATCAGTTACTTTAAAAATATCATTATAACGGTCTACAAGCAACTCAATATAATCTCTTTGAGGGTTTCCTAATAATTCCTTTATCCATTGTGTCATCTTTGTTTCATTCTCTATGCCTTGTACAAAATTTCTTATAATATCCTGCCCATTACCACTCATAAATAAATTATAAGAATCTATATACTTAATTTTTAAAGCTATTGCTAAAGGCAGTAATACACAGGAAAAAACATAATTATCATTCTCATTAAAATATGGCTTGTGTTCAATATAACTATTAAGTAGATTATAAATACTAATAAATTTGTTACACTCTCTAAGAGAGAAATTATAATATTTTAATATCACATACGATATATCTTGTGGCAAATACGTTCTATTGCAAAAGTCTAACTGATTTTGTAAATACAATTTAATATTCTTAATTTCTAAAGTAACAACAACATCATAAAACTTATTTAAATAACCATAACCATCAAATTCACTTCCATAAAACTTTTTGATTGTATGAGATAACTCGTGATTATTCGTAGCAACAATCACTGTTATCTTTTTATTAGCATAAAAGTGTTTTAAAGTTTCAAGCATTTTTACTGCATATGTTGGTCTGCATCTATCCAATTCATCAACTATTAAAATTAATCTTTGCTTTTCTACTAATAAATTATCTACAAGTTTATTAAAAGCATCCTTTTTTTCTTCGATAGTAACGATTGAATTAGTAACATCTTCAAAAGTCTTCATTTCTTCAATAGTATCTAACTTAAAATCTTTTAATCCAGTTACATTTAAAACAATCTCAGCAATCGCCTTTACTATTTTTTTATATTCTTTAAAAGTTAATAATTGCTTTTTTTGCTTAGGAAATTCATTTAATACAGAAAATATAATTGATTTCAAAGGATCATCATGATCATCATTTTGCCATGCATTATAATACACTACCAAATTATTATCCCTAAGTGATTCAAAAACCGCTTTTTCATCTTCTACAAATATTCTATTATCAGGAAATTTATCAAGATTCTTTATTAAGTATTCAAATTGCTTTATAAAAAATGTTTTTCCAGATCCCCAAGAGCCATCTAAAGATATCATAATATTATCATGCTGATTTAATAACATTCTTCCGAGCATTAATAAATTAGCATTTCTACCTAATATATCTTGCTCAATTGTCTCATGTAAATTTTCATCATTTAACTCCAATTCATACTTCTTCATAAATCATCACATCCTTAAATGCATATTATAACACAAAAAAGCACTTTAAGGTGCATTCGCAAAAGTTTCATTTAACAGGCTACAAGTTGTATTGGCGTAACACTTATTCCTTGACCAAAAGCAGTTGTCGCAGTTTCAACAGGCCCCATTTTATCTAAACTAAACATAATTCCTTTAGCTTCCCCATTAAGATCTATCCCTGTTTTCTCACCAAAACCAAACTTAATCAAATAATCATATAAAAGCTCTGTGCCAAGTCTTTGTCCTAACACAACAAACCCCGGATTGCATGAATTCTCAACTACATTTAAAAATGTTTCAGCACCATGTCCACCTGCTTTCCAGCATTTTATCCTCGCATTTTCTACAGAAATACTTCCACCATCATAATAAGTATCAGTAAATAAGTTAACTTTTCCCTCATTTATTGCACTAGCAAGAGTAATTATTTTAAACGTACTACCCGGTTCATAACTCATCCATATTGGTAAATTACGATTTATCGCTTCAATATCATAATCTTGATAATTATTAGGATCAAAGTTAGGTCTACTACTCATTCCTATAATTTCCCCAGTATTAGGATTCATTACCATTATAAGAGCATTCTCAGGATTATACTTAGTCACAACATTATCAAGTTCTCTTTCAATAGCTTCTTGAACTCTAACATCTATTGTAAGTGCAATATTATTCCCACTAACTGGCTTATCATAAACTTCACTCATTTTAAGCCTTAATCCCTTACCATCAGAATAATATTTAATTCCCCCATCTGTTCCTTTTAAATATTTATCATATAAAAGTTCAATACCACTTAAGCCTTGATTATCAATACCAACATAACCAATTACATGTGAAAGCATTTCCTTATAAGGATAATATCTTTTAGACTCCTTTAGTAGATATACCCCATCATAATTAAGAGCACTAATCTTCTCAGCTATATCATAAGATAATCTTCTTCCCTCTGGATGAATTCTTTCTATAGAAGTATGTTTAGTCAAATGCGAATATATATTCAAATAATCTGTATTTAATATACTAGCAAGATTTTTAGCAACTTCCTCTTTATTTTTAATTTGCACAGGAACCACAACTAAACTAGTAGTTGTTATATTATCAGCAAGCACCACTCCATTACGATCTGTTATCTTTCCACGATCTGCTAAAATAGGTAAATTTCTACTCCATAAACTATTTGCGAGCTCATTAAGTTTATTCTGGCTAAACACCTGAATATAAAAAATGCGAATAATAATTACTAAGAACACTAAAAAAATTAATACACCAACTATTTTTATTCTTCTCTGCACAACATAATGAAACATATAATCACCTATAAATTTTATGCAAAGAAAAACCTAAGTATTATTTCTTAGGTATTGATTTTTTCTACGTTTTATCAACGAACCTATATTATAATTTGTTGCGTTCTAACGCATTTTATTAAATATTTCTGTTTTAAAGCAACATTTTTTTACTAAACTTAAAAAGTCCAAGTTAATCTTTGGGCTTTAGAAATAACATTAATATAAAGGCAAATACCACTGCTGCTACTACTCCAGTACTGACTTCTGCAAGCATTCCACTAAATAAACCAATAAAGCCATCTTGCATAAACCCCTTATACGCCCCATTAGTAAGAGTATTACCAAAAGATACTATCGGCAAATTTGCCCCAGCTCCTACTACACCGACTATCTTGTCATATATGCCAAATACACTTAATATAGCTCCAACTACAACAAACATACTAGTAATATGACCAAAAGTAAGTTTGCTATTATCAAATATTATCTCGCCTATTAAACAGATAAGACCACAAAATAAAAATGAATATACTAAAGTCATCTTTCCACCTCAATCTCTAATGCATGAGTTACTGAAGGAATGCTTATCTTTTGATTAACTAATAAAGGACTATGTAGTGATCCAGTTGCTAAAAGTAATATCTTTTTATATTTCTTATTATATATAACATTATCAAACAAATATAAAGGAAGTGCCACTGGGCCGCTAGCTCCAGAACAGTCTATTATTTTATAAAAATTTTCTCCAGCATCCATATAATTTTTTAAATTATATCCTTCACCCTCTAATATTTTCTTAAAAATTTTACTACCGCATGCACCCAAATCACCAGTTAATATTAAATCATAATCTTTCTCTGTCTTTTTCGCATTTTTCAAGTGTTCCCTAAAAGTATCTATTGCACTTATCGCCATAACCCCGCCCATATTAAATGCATCTTTCACAAAAGAATCTTTTACCTTGCCTAAAGTAGCACTTACTATTCTGATCTTACCAGCATTATTATTAAGTTTAACACCCACTGCACCAGTAGCAGTAAAAGTACTTCTCTTTGGTTTTACTGCACCATACTCTATCGGAAACCTAAATTGCTTTTCTGCAGACAAATTATGACTGCTAGTAATATACACTCCATTTTTAACGCCTTTACTTTGTATCATATTGGCAATACTAATAACACCAGATACAAAGCTTGCACAAGCATTATAAACGCCTAAAAAAGGTATATCTTCTTCCTCTGCCATTAAATTAGATACAATCATCTGATCCATTAAATCACTAGCACAAACAACATCTATCTTTTCAGTTTTAAAATGATTAAGAACAAACTTTTGCATTTTAACTTCAGCTTTCTCAAAAGTTTTCTCATTAAAATAATAATCACTTAACCCTAAATTATATTTTTTTAAATTACCATCGTTTTTCTCTTTTGGGCCTATAATACTATACCAATCATCTATATAAATATTTTTATAATTAAACATTAATTATCACCTTTATAATTCCACATATAAAACCGCTTACTATACCATACAATAAAACACTTCCAGCAAGCTTAAAAAAGTTTGCGCCTACACCTGTAATTAAACCATCATTTTTATAATCTAAAGCACTACTCATTATGGAGTGAGCAAAACCCGTTATAGGTATCACAATACCACATCTAAATTTAGCAACAACGTCATCAAAAAAACCTAATCCAGTACATAAACAAGAAATAAAAATCATAATAACAAGTACATAACTAATTGCTTCACTTATTGGTAAATGATAATAATTTATACATATCATCTTTATTCCTTCGCCAAGAAAACCAATTAATCCACCAACAGTAAAGGAATTGATATAATTAATTAGTTTCTTATCCTTAGAAGTACATTCATCTACTACTTTCAAATAATTTTTCTTATTCATCATAATCACATTCCTATTATGAGAAATAAATCAAAAAATTATGCAGCTATATACTCTTTTATCTTTTGCTTGCTTTTACTTTCAATTCTCGAAACCTTAACTTGACTTATGCCAAGAGCTTCTGCAGTTTCCATCTGTGTTAAATCTTCAAAGTATCTTATCTTGATAACTTTTTGCTCTAAATCATCTAAACTATCAATGCTGTCACTAATCATCATATTAGTTATATAATCACTACTTTGTCCAACACATTCTTTTATAGGTAAATAATCTCCATTTAAAGTTTGATATTCATCATCAAGACTCATCATCTTACTTGTTAATGTAACAACTTCTGCATAAAGATTATAATCTATTTCTAGGTAAGAACATATTTCATCACTACTAGGCATTCTACCAATCTTATTAGCAAGCATCATCTTAGCTTCTTCTATTTTCTTATATAGTTTTAAATAAGCCTTATTAAGCTTAATATCCCTACTTTTATTAGCTAAATCATACATTTCCCCAAATATATATTTATAAGCATAATTCATAAAAGGAACAAGTGATGCCTTATCATAATTTCGGTGTGCCTTTATTAAACCAATACACCCAGCCTGATATAAATCATCAAGTTCTACATTATAAAATTTTTTAGCTATTTTATATATTAGCTTCTCATATTTTAATGTGAGGCTATATTCATCCATTTCATCACCTATATTTTAATTAATTTTATCGCACTAAGTTCATCTTTAGTAACAAGCGCATTTTCAAACTCAATACAAGTATTACATATTATGCCCTCTCCTAGATTCTTTCTTACCGCATTAATTCCTTCAATCAAAGACTCTTTACCTTTATTATCTATAACGTTAACATTACCTAGATTATAGACAATATATTTAATTCCTTGATTACCTATAACGGGAAGTAAATAATCATTTAAACACTTATAAGTAACTCTAGTTAAGTTCCCACAAGGTCTAACAAATAATATTCCCTTTCGGTATTCCATATTAATTTTTAACATACTCATCTCCTATTCTAATATAAATATTATTTATTATAATTTATACCCTTTCGTCAAAATATACCTATTTTTTACAGCTAAATAAATCACTAGTAAACTAAGTAAAATTATTATTATTTTATAAATTTTATAATTACAGCCATGACATTTTGCACTCTCTTTGCATACAGTTTTACTAACTTTCTCTGTTTTATTAGCTATCTTTGCATTATTACTTTTTGATGCATTATTATTTAATACCTTATAAACTATTTTTTCTTTAATACTAGGCTCACTTTTAATTATTTTATTATTATTTTCGATATCAACCTTAATGCTATATTTATCTTTTCCAACCCAATAATCATATATACCATTTTTATTTATATCAATATTAGACTTAGTAACATACACCCCACTTGTTACTAAATTAAAAAAATCATCATCACTTTTAATCACATCTAAAGTTTCATATTTTTTTCTTTCGTAATAATCATAAACAACCTTATAATTATCATAATCTAACTCATAACCCTCATTTGCTTCTTCTGTAAAATTTCCTGACCTTACATATTCCTCGTTCATACACGCATAATAGTAAATATCCTTATAAAAATAATTAATTGCATTCCTAGCTCTAACTGGAAAATCTAAAGAATTTAATATATTATCATACATAGCATCATCAATAATATGTACTAGTTGATTGCTAACACCTAAATTTAACCAAATCCTAGTATTAAAAACATTTTCTAAAGGCACTACATATTTATCATCCGAAAAATATAAAGAAAAACTTAAATCATCATCTAAAACAACATTATCAAAAATTATATTTAAAGATAAACTTTCAAACTCATAAAGTCTCCCCAAATCAAAAATTAAATAAGGTGACATTCCCGTAAAACTATCAAAAACTCCAGACATATAAATTTTATCAATTGGCTTTCCATTCGAATACACCTCTATATCCTTTATTAAAGGCTCAATATCATAATCATATATAAATATATAACGTACTTTTTTATAATTACTGGCTTTTAAATTAGCAATAGAATCATAACCATCTAAATAATGATTACTATAAAATTTTTTTACTTTATAATCATCTTGATCAATCTTATTCTTACAATCATCCTTTTCTAAATAATCCTTACTTACAATTCTTTTTATATTTTCATACAATTTAACCTCTTTTCTTCTTAAAATATCGCTTTCATCATAAAACTTATTAGTTCTTTCTTTAAATTCATACCCCGTATAATGAACACTTGCAAATACGCTAATTGGAATAAATAAAGCAAGCATTAAAATTAATTTTTTCATTCTTACCCTCCTATTATTTATTGTTGTAAGAAGAAGTGCGATTTCCTTTTTTATTTTTACATATTTTCATAACACTAGACTTTTTATTATATTTGTTATATAATGTTAACAGAAAAAAAGCTTTTCTTTTTATTTTTTTTACAAGGAGGAATTAAATGAATAATAACGAGAAAGTTACGACTATTTTTGCCTTGGGTGGCCTTGGCGAAGTCGGAAAAAATATGTATGTAGTTCAGCATGAAGATGAAATAATCATAATAGATGCTGGTGTAATGTTCCCAGAAAGTGAACTACTTGGTATAGATTATGTTATCCAAGATGTAACATACTTAAAACAAAATGAAGATAAAATAAAGGCCCTATTTATCACACATGGACACGAAGATCATATTGGTGGTATCACATTCTTACTCCAAAATATTAATGTACCAGTAATATACGCTCCAAGAATTGCCTGTGATTTAATTAAAAATAAATTTTACGATCGAAACATCAGTTATAAAAATCTTGAAGTATATGATAAAGATAGTGTATTTAAATATAAGTACTTTGAAATATCTTTTGTAACCACTACTCACTCTATTCCAGATAGTTTTGCAATCGTAATTAGAACTCCAAATGGAATAATTTTTGAAACAGGAGACTTCAAATTCGATTTAACACCAATTGGTCCTATGGCTGACATTCATAAGATGGCAGCTTTAGGAAGCGAAGGCGTTAAACTTCTATTAAGCGATAGCACAAACGCATTAAGTCCAGGCTTTTCTGCAAGTGAATCTTGCGTAGATGAAGCATTAAGTGACGTCTTTGCTCGTCATAACTCAAGAATAATCTTAGCTACCTTTGCATCAAATATTTACCGTATCAAACATATTGTTGAAACATGCCGTAAAAATAATCGTAAAATTGTCACATTTGGTAGATCAATGGAAACTGCTAAAGAAATCGCTTTAAAAAACAATCTTATAACTGATAAAACTATTTTTATTGAAGCAAACGAAGCTAAAAATTTAAAAAAACACGAAATATGTATTTTATGCACTGGTTCTCAAGGTGAGCCTCTAGCTGCTTTATCAAGAATTGCTAACGGAACACATAAACAAATCGAACTTATGCCAGATGATATTGTTGTTTTCTCTTCTTCACCTATTCCAGGTAATCGTGCATCAATTAACCGCATAATTAATAAATTATATTTAAAAGGCGTAAAAGTTTATACAAATACTGAACTATCCGATATTCATACATCAGGGCACGCTAAACAAGAAGAACAAAAATGGATGCTTAGAATTATTAAACCAGAATATTTTATGCCAATGCATGGTGAATATCGTATGCTTAAAACTCATGGAGATTTAGCAATAGATTGCGGTATTCCAAAAGAAAATATCTTTATTTGTAAAAACGGTGACACAGTAGAGCTTACAAAAGATGGTGCTAGACTTGGGAAAAAAATTCAAGCTGGTGACATATACGTCGACGGTTCAAGAATTGGTGACATTGGTTCTGTAGTAATTAAAGACCGTAAACTAATGAGTCAAGATGGCATTCTTGTAACAATCTTAAACATTAACCCAACAACTAGAGAACTTCTAATTAAACCAAACATTACAACAAGAGGTTTCGTTTTAGTAAATGAAAACGCCAGTCTAATTAATAAAATTGAAAATAAGGTTACAGAAATTGTAAATCGTACAATTAAAAACTCATACAATTATATAGATCTTAAAAATCAAATCATCCTAGAACTTAACCCATTTATAAATGAGCTTACTGGACGTAGACCAATAATCTTACCAGTAATTATGGAAGTAAAAGACAACTAAGTCTTTTTTCTTTTAACCAAAAATACACACGTTGAATAAAATAAAATATGATAAAGTTTTTTAGTGAAATAAATCCAATTATTGCTGCCTTTATTATGGGGCTTGTAACATTTACTATTACATCACTAGGTGCTGCAACTATTTTTCTATTTAAAAAAATCAATCAAAATATAATGGATAAATTACTAAGCCTATCTGCTGGCATCATGTTATCTTCTTCTATATTTTCCTTAGTTGTCCCCGCAATAGACCATGCAAAAACGCTTGAATTAACTCCGTGGATAATATGCTCAGTCGGAATAACACTTGGTGCACTACTTCTCTACATTACAGACAAAATAGAAGAAAAACAAAAAAATAAAAGAATTGACAAACTACTTTTATCAATCACAATTCACAACATACCAGAAGGTGCCGCTATAGGTGTAGCCTTTGGAGCCTTAGCACTTAATAATAGTCCAGAATCAGTAATGAAAGCTTTAACCCTAGCAATCGGTATTGGAATTCAAAACTTCCCAGAAGGCCTAGCTATATCATTTCCAATGCTAAAAAAAGGTAAAACTAAACTTAAATCATTCCTAATTGGTAGTTTAAGTGCTATCGTTGAACCCATAGCAGCTATTCTTGGAGCTCTTCTAGTAATCAAAATGCAATTTATCTTACCACTACTACTATCAGTAGCTGGTGGTGCAATGCTTTACGTAATTATAGTTGAGCTTATTCCAGAAAGCATGGCAAACAAGAAAAAAGAGCTCATGGCTCTTTACACAATAATTGGTTTTATAATAATGATGATATTAGATATTTCCCTAGGGTAATATCTTTTATTCACTTAAAGCACTAATCTTTCTCTTATAATCATCTATTTTATCACTTAACTCCCTATTATTTCTTTCTAATTCATCAACTTGACTTTCTAACTCACTAATCTTCTTTTTATAATCATATATATCTTGATTATTTATTTCATTTTCATATTCCTTTTGCTTAGTCTCACTATTCTTTTTTATTGTACTAATATTTTTTTCACTAGAAGTAACAACAATTCTAACTCCATCATATAACGTATAATTATAAACAACCTTATTTTTCAAATCCTTAACAAAAACATCAAAAATATCACTAAAACTAAATGAATCATCACTTTGTAAAACAGATAAATAAAGTTTACTACCATCTAACTTAACATCATAACTAGTTCTATACCTACTATTAACAACTTTAACATTAACCTCATCACTTAAACTATCATCAACTTCATAAGACACATTATAATAATTAAGAATATCACTATCCAAATACATTTTACCATTATAACCATAAGAATAATTATTACTTATTAACAAATCTGCACTCTCTTCATTATGATACGTATACTTAGAACACTCAATAACAAATAAACCACCCGCTACACCTATAAAAGCTAAAGAAGCTATAATTGTTATAAGCATTCTTTTAAAACACTGACTTCTATCAAAAATAAAATTATAAATAAACTCTAAAGCAATCTCATTAAGCATAATAACACTTACTAAACCTATAAAAATACTAAAAAAGAAAACTCCTCTAAACATAAAATAGATTAAAATAATAAGTGCAAACATAAAAAATATAAATAAGAAAATAAGTGGTATTGCTCCAATTAAGAAAAACATTTTTATAAAAAACATCACAATGCTTACTAAAGCATCAAATATTGAATATCTTTGTTTAGTTTTAGTACTATTAATACCCTGCACTTCATTTGCATGTGCACTTTCCTTATCCTCTTTCACATTATAAGTTAAACCAGCGTCTTTTTTATCTAAAAAACCAATCTTAAATACATAAGCAAGTACAAATAACTTTAAACTATAATATAAAATATTAATAATTAGATTAAAAAAACTATAACAAAAATTAAGTACTTTACCATCCATAAATGAATTAAAGAAATTATATAATCCCCCTTTTAAAGCATCAAAAGGATACTTACATAAACATAGAAATAAATAAACAACAAACATTATAATTAAACATTTAAGAATATCTTTAAATGTACTTCCAGTAAAATAATGATAAGTTTTTTCAATAAACTCCTCTACACTACTAGTTATATCGCTTACCTTGCTTTTCTTTTCCCCAGTAAACTCATTTAACTTAATTGTATCATTAGTAAGTTCTTCTAAAGTGCAACCAAATATCTTACATATTGCAAGAAGCTTATCCATCTCAGGATACGTCTGACCACTTTCCCATTTAGATACACTTTGTCTTGTAACATCTAACATATCAGCAAGTTCTTCTTGACTATACTTTTTCTCTTTTCTTAATTTTTGTAACTTTTCATTAAAATTCATTTCCTTCACCTCACCGCCAATATACTATGAAACCATGTTGCATACTACCAAATTTAAGTAGAATTCTGTCACTTTTTAGTTGCACTTTCAAAAATTTTCTTAAAATCAGCAGGTATTTCATCCTCAATAACCATTTTCTTATTACTGACTGGATGATTAAATTCTAAATAATAAGCATGTAATCCAAGTCTTCCAATCGGATTTTTCTTAGCACCATATTTTTTATCACCTATTATTGGATGACCTAAACTAGAAAAACACACCCTAATTTGATTACGCCTTCCAGTCTTAATTAATACATCCATCAAAGAATAAGCTGATGACACTTTCAAACATTTATATTGAGTTATCGCAAGCTTACCTTTATCACTAACATATACTCTTAACGTCTTATCCTCACTTAAATATTGTTTAACTTCAACATCACCATTTAACTTACCACAAACAACTGCATAATATTTTCTTACAACCTTATCCCAGTTATCCTGCATAATATTTTTAACACGCTCACTTTTAGCAAATAACACTAAACCACTAGTATCTTTATCTAGCCTATGAACTACAAATACCCTTTGATTCTTCTTATGCAAATAATCATAAACCTCACTATACAAAGTATTATAGCTTTTACCATCACTTACTGTAAGAACCTTATCATCTTTTCTAACTACCAATAAATCTTTATCTTCATAAAGTATTCTCAATTTCTTCATAAACATCACGTTCATATTATAACATAATGTAATTTAAAAGCCATAAAAAAAGTGTACTTGATCAAATTAATGATTATAGTACACAACTACTTGTTCCGCTGAAAATTTTTGCCGTTTACGTCATTTTTTTCAATGAAAATAATCTTACTTAAAAAGGACTACCGAAGTAACCCTTAAAATAAACTTAACTGACTAGATTCTGGCATATCATCCAAAACATGCATAGAACGTAGTTTCTCAACCAAAGTTTGACTGACTTTACCACGTAACTGGAAGTCTTCAACACTTATAAACTTACCATTTTCTCTTTCCTTAACAATTTGCTTAGCAACTGTTTCACCTAGCCCATCAACTGATGAAAATGGTGGTCTAATACTTGTTTCATCATAAACTCCCCATATACTTGCATTACTATCATAAAGATCAATTGGTAAGAATTTAATACCTCTAGCACACGCCTCTAAACAAACCTTTAAACTTTCAAGTAAGCCTTGTTCTTTATTAGTCGCATCAAAACCTTTAGCTTGAATTTCCGTAATTCTTTTCTTTATTCCTTCATACCCAAGCGTCATTGTTTCAACATCAAAATCGGTTGCTTTACTAGTAAGCCATGACGCATAAAAATATACTGGCATATGAACTTTAAACCAAGCTATTCTAAACGCTGAAATAACATACGCAGCAGCATGGGCTTTCGGGAACATATACTTAATCTTATGACAACTCTCAATATACCAATCTGGAATATGATTATCAATCATTGTCTGTTTATGTTTCTCCCATGTTTCCTTTTCCTTAGGTTTACTTGCTTTACCTTTACGAACAAACTCCATTATCTTAAATGCTTTAATAGGTTCAACACCTTGTTGCATTAAATAAACCATAATATCATCACGGCACCCAATAGTTTCTTTAAATGGAACTTTAATATTGCCATTTTCATCTGGAGTACATAAATCTCTAGCATTACCAAGCCAAACATCAGTACCATGTGATAAACCCGCAATCTTAATAAGTTCAGCAAACGTTGTTGGTTTAATTTCATCAACCATACCAATAGTAAAGTTAGTACCAAACTCCGGAATACCTAAAGTACCAGTTGGACACATAATCTGTTCATTTGTTACTCCTAGAGCTTTAGTACTAGAGAAAATACTCATCGTTTCTTTATCATCTAGTGGTACTTTACTTACATCCATCTTAGTTAAATCTTGAATCATTCTAAGCTGCGTTGGATCTGAGTGACCTAAAATATCTAACTTAAGTAAACATTCTTCAATTGAGTGGTAACCAAAGTGAGTTGTTCTCCAAGCACTTGTCACATCATCTGCTGGATACTGAAATGGTGTAAAATCATATACTTCCTTATAATCAGGAACAACAACTATTCCACCCGGATGTTGACCAGTAGTTCTCTTAACACCAGTGCATCCCAAAGCAAGTCTTTCAATTTCAGCATTTCTTAAAATAATACCCTTATCTTCAGCATAACCTCTAACAAAACCAAATGCCGTCTTCTCAGCAACTGTACCAATAGTACCAGCACGATATACATTATCAACACCAAATAGTACTTTAGTATACTCATGAGCACTAGCTTGGTTTAAATCTGAAAAGTTTAAATCGATATCTGGTACCTTATCTGCATTAAAACCTAAGAATGTAGCAAACGGCATATCATGACCATCTTTATATAATTTCTCACCACATTCACAAACTCGATCAGGTAAATCAATTCCACATGAGTAATTTAAACTCAAATCATTACCTTCCTCATCTTGAAAATAACTTCTTTTACACTTCAAACATCTATAATGAGCAGCAAGTGGATTAACTTCTGTAATACCCATCATTGTTGCTACGAATGATGAACCTACTGAGCCTCTTGATCCAACCAAGAATCCTTCATCGTTAGAGTGCTTAACAAGTCTTTGAGCAATCAAGTATATTGGATCGAACCCGCCACCAATAATACCACCTAAACTCTTCTTAACTTTTTTATCTAAGGCTTCATCACTCATCTCACCATCTTCTTCACTCCAGTGCTCTTTTACATAATCACGAACCATCGATTTAACATTATCAACACCAGCATAAATACTCTTATGTACTTCATCAAAGACAGTTCTCTCAAAAGATGGATCATCCTCTTTCATAGTTGCACTAACTTTTTCCCTACATATCTTATATACTATATCACCATATAATTCTTTACCAATTCTCTCTTCAATAATAATTGGAAGCTCCTGCCCATACCAACTTGTTGCTCTATCATAAACCAAATCCGTAACAACTCTTGGACAGTCCAAATAAGTCTTACCATCGTCAGCTTTAACTCTTGGAGAAAACGGCGTTCCACCAGTATCAGGAATAACTTCAAACTCACTAACCATATCAGCTATCTTATTAGTATTTTCAATAACAATTCTTTTAGCTACATCTTCACCTAAAAAATTAAAATCATCAAGCATCTCTTTAGTCGTTCTAAAATGCATAGAAGGAATCTCAGTAATACTACTCTTAGCAAGTGGGTGTCTTCCACCACCAGGAACCTTTTGATTAATAATAATCTCACGATAAATTTTATCTTCTCTAAAGAAATGATGAACATCACCAGTCGCTACCATTATCTTACCAGTAGTTTCAACCGCATCAACTATCTTTTTAATATGATTAATAAGCTCAGCACTATTACCAAAATCACCAGTCTGTAGTAAATGTCCATACACCTCTGGTGGCTGAACCTCTACATAATCATAAAAGCGAATAATATTAGATAACTCTTCACCATCTTTACTCTTAGCTTCCATAAAGACTTCACTCTCAGAGCATCCGCTACCTATTAATATACCTTCTCTTAGTTCATTTAACTTACTTCTAGGAATTCTAGGTGTCTTATATAAATAAGTAGTATTAGCTAAACTAACTATCTTAAATAAATTTTTAAGTCCCTCTTTAGTCTTAACGATTGCATTAAAATGATAAGCACGACCAAACTTATAAATCTCATCTTTACTAACTAACTTATCTAAATCACTAATTACTTTATAATTTTGGCTAGCAAGTCTCTTAAGCATTTTATGAAATACTAAAGCTGTTCCTTCAGCATCATAATCAGCTCTATGGTGTGCATCTTCATCAAATGCTATATCATATCTTTTAACAAGTGCAGACAAACTATGACGAGAATGTTCCTGATCCATTGTTCTTGATAACTCCAAAGTATCAATTACAGTGTTTTTAAACTCACCTAAATCATACTTCTTCATGGACATCTCAATAAAAGAAATATCAAACTTAGCATTATGAGCAACCATTGGAGCATCTCCACTCCACTCTAAGAAACGTTTAGTAACATTCTCCTCAGTATCCTTACCCTTTAACATATCATCTGTAATATGCGTTACCTCAGTAATCTTAGAAGGAAGTGGCCTACCAGGATCAATAAGTTCATCAAACCTATCTGTTATCTCACCATTACAAATCTTAACCGCACCAATCTCAATCATCTGATCTCCGCCACCAGCATTAAAACCAGTAGTTTCGGTATCAAATACTACATATTCACTTTCCATAAGTGATAAATCACTAGGTCTTACAACAATATTAACTGTATCATCTACAAGCGTAAGTTCAGTACCAAATAAACCTTTAAATCTCTTACTTTCATCTTCTATACCTTTATTATGATTTTTGATAATTTCATAACAAATAGGAAACGCTTGACATCCATTATGATCAGTAATAGCTACAGCTTTATATCCAGCATTAATCGCATTTGTAATAAGTTCACAAGAATGTTTATCCAAATCAAATTTAGTAACTGCATCCATTTGACTCATCATGGTATGGGCATGAAGTTCAACTCTCTTCTCTTCAGCATCATCTTTAAATTTAACTGTTTTATCAGGTATCTCATTAACATCACGTATATTAAAAACTAAATCTTTAGCAAAAGTATCATTCTTAATATACCCTCTAAACTTATACCACTTGCCCTCTTTTAAACCACTTTTATACTTATTAAACTCTTCTTCATCTCTAGAAAATATCTTAGCAAGTATACTATCAGTCTTATCACTGATCTTTAAAGTTAATATTCTAAAATTACTCTTATTTGAAACAAACTCTTCAACACCAAAAATATATGCCTCACAAGTAACATTATTTTCTTCACCTAAAATATCTTTTATCTCCGTAATAGTCTTACTCTTAATCTCCTCACCAACAATAATCTTATACTCTGGCTCCTCTTTTATTTTAGGTTCTTCCCTTTTTTGAATCTCTTTCTTAACACTGTTACTTGCTTCATCACTAACAATTGAAATTATCTCAAAATCTTTAAATCCAGCATTACTTAAAAGTTTTAATAACTTAGAAGCATGACTACTAAGTAAGTCACACTCCATCCTACTAGATAAAGACATACTTATCACATTATCATTAATATTAATTTCACTATCTACTAAACTCATCAAAGATGGATTCTCTGCACATAAATCATTTAAGTAAAACAAAAAACAATCTTTTACATCATCATTAGTATAACAATCGTAACTAGCAATAATATCAATTGTACTAACATCATCAATCCCTTTACACGCTAAAAGAGATAGTTCATTAAAAGCATTTATATCTATAACATTTGGAGCATGAATAAATACTTCCCAAGAATCATTTTTATTATTAACAACAACCTTAACAACCTTAGCACCCTCAAATGCCTCTCTATTATTAAAATCTATCTTATTAAAGAATCTTTCTAATGCATTATCCATAAACTCCTCCTGCTTACTCACAACTATAATTATACATTATTTATCAAAATAAAAAAACACTTTAAGGTTCATTTTCAAAAGAAAACTAGAGTGCGTTCTCTAGTCCTTTTTAAAGTGCTAATAATAAGAATAATAGCTAATTTTTCATTCATAAATTTTATATTCTAACACCCTATCCCTTTTAAAGGTTTAACATAAACAGTACCACTATCATTATTAACTTCAGTATGATTAAAAGTATGCACAATCAAAAGTAGTAATATAACAATAAAAATCGAAATTGCACATATCATATAAATTATTTTTTTAAATTTATTCATACTCTCACTTAACTTTCATAAGAGCTTGTAACACACTAGTTAAATATTTATATACATTTGGATCAATACCTTTCATATTCTTTAATAATTCCCACATTTCACTTATATTCAAATGAAAATCAGAATCGTAATCTACGCCTAACCCCTTACACAATGTTTCCAATGTTTCACCTAACTGCTTCTTATCTATAGCATCTAAATTAACAGTTGTCATCTCATGAATTTGCTTACTAACTTTAGACAAATTGCCACTTACAAAAAATTCACCAAATACACCCCAACCAATTGGATAATGCTCACTAAAAGCTAAATCCTTACTCTTAACAGACTTATAATTATCATTATATAAACACATTCCGACAACAGAACCAGTCGGAACTATATTAACAAGTTTATCCTTAATCAAATTAAACTTCTTATCATACTCCCTCTTTAAAAAGCCTGGCCCATCAAAATTATAAATAACTTTTATCCTATCTCTTAAACTATTATGTAGTTCCATTCCAGCGCACATAGCAAGATTACCACCTTTACTATGCCCAGCTAAATAAACATTCTTATCACCATCTAAAATATTATTTAAAGCATATTTAATTCCTTTACTTTGCGTATATGTAGGATATTGATAATTAAGTCTTAAATTTTCAACCCAGCTAATTAATGAACTATCACTTCCCTTATATGTAATTAACAAATTATCACCAAAGCGAACACACATTGCCCCAAACTGAGTATCTTTATTTCTAACATTTTCAAAATTACTAATTACAATATTTTCATATCTCTTACTATTTTTAATTTTATTTAAAAGCGAAAAAGAGCTAGGTTTCATAACACCACTATAATCATTCTTATAAAAAGTATAAGCATAAGTAACAAACTCTTTATAACTTTTATCTTTATTAAATGACTTAATAGGTAAATATACCAAACAAGAAAAAAGCATTGCATCCATCCGATTAAAACTAACTTCATCAAAAGAACAATTTTTATAATAATCCAAATAATCATAAATTGTAAACATACTGCACCTCTACATAATTTTAACACATTTTTAAAAGAAAAATAAATATGATATAATCGAAATGGTGAATATAAATGAAAATAATAACTCCAAACAAAAATCACAAAGAAAAACTAGAAAATAGTAGATATCAAAAACTTCAAACTGGTAAGTATACCATTGATGATTTTGCCCTAGTAAGGACGACTGATTATCTTCCAGCAGATAAAAAAATACTTTCTTTATGTGATACGCCATTTTTAACGCATACCACAAATGTACCAAACAGTGTTATATTTAAAATTTTACAAGAAAAATACAACTTAAATCCATTTAATGATGAAGACTACGAAAAACTTAAAGAAATGGCAGGTAGCTATTCCCCATTATCATCTCAGTATAGGTCAACTATTCATTTTACACTAAATGGCCTAGTAACAAGTCACAGTAAAGGAAATTTTGATGGCAGAAATTTTATAATAATCGACAAGTTATCATCACACTTAGGTAAAGAAAATTTTAGAACATTAAGAATGGAAGATACATTTATTAAAGGACCATTTGAAATATCTGATGAAGCCATAATTCTTATAAATAAAGTCAGATACGAAAAACTACTAGCAGAAAATTCTTGGCTTCAAAATTATAACGTAACTCTTTATACCGGTGATGAAAAAGAAGCAGTTGAAGCAGTATTATTAGACTTAGGTATCACTCCCGAAACTATCGGAGAGCATGGTGCAGAATATTCAAAAAGAACACCTCTTTATAAAACTGCTTTATCTAATTTAGCCAAATCACATAACTGCTCAGAAGAAAAACATTTCTATTCAGAAGAATATAAAGAAGACGACAAAAAATCACTACAAATATGGGAAATATTTAATCGTAACTTCTATGAAGAACTATGTAAAACCTTTAAAATAGAACAAAAAGAGGAAATAATAAATTTTCTATCATCATACAATATTGCTCGCCCTAAACTTGAAGAAAAATTAAAAGAACTAATAAACCAAATTGGTCTAGAAGAATACTGCGAATTTGTCTTATCATATAATAAAACACTTCTAAGTAGGTTAAACGCTAAAACTTTTCCAACAAATAACGAAATACTAAAACAAGGAAAATTAAATATATCTACAAATATTACAAACGAAAAAACATACCGATAAGGTATGTTATTTTAATGGAACAAGTTTTTCTTTACCACCCATATAAGGTCTTAACACCTCTGGTATAGTAAGTGTTCCATCTTCATTATAATTATTTTCAAGTACTGCAATTAATCCTCTAGGACTAGCTACAACTGTATTATTTAAAGTATGTAAGTAATAGTTACCATTTTCACTCTTAACTCTAATACCTAATCTTCTAGCTTGTGCATCCCCTAAATTAGAACATGATCCAACTTCAAAATACTTCTCTTGTCTAGGACTCCAAGCTTCAATATCACAGCTCTTAACCTTTAAATCAGCTAAATCACCACTACAGCACTCTAACTGTCTAACTGGTACATTCATATTTCTAAATACTTCAACAGTGTACTTCCACATTTCATTATAGAACTTCATTGAATCTTCTGGTTCACAAAGAACAATCATCTCTTCCTTTTCAAATTGATGAACTCTATATAAACCTCGTTCCTCTAAACCATGAGATCCACCCTCTTTTCTAAAACAAGGTGAATAACTAGTCATCTTAATAGGTAAACTCTTCTTATCAATAAGTTGTCCTTGAAATCTACCAATCATTGAGTGCTCACTAGTACCAATTAAATATAAATCTTCGCCCTCAATCTTATACATCATAGCTTCCATCTCAGGAAATGACATAACCCCAGTAACAACACCCGCATGAATCATAAATGGTGGAATTGCATAAGTAAATCCCTTATCAACCATATAATCTCTGGCATAAGCAATCATTGCTTCATGAAGTCTAGCAACATCACCTAATAAATAATAAAATCCTTCACCACTAGTCCTACCAGCAGAATCTTTATCTAATCCATTATACATAGCAATAATATCAGCATGATAAGGTATCTCATAACTTGGCTTATAAGCTTCTCCAAATCTTTCAACCTCAACATTCTCTGAATCATCTTTTCCAATTGGCACACTTTCATCTATAATGTTAGGTATCACCATCATCTTCTCTTTAATAAGAGCATTCTTCTTTTCAAAAGAAACTTCTAATATTTTAATTTGAGCATCCATATCAGCAATTTTCTTCTTAATATCTTCAGCTTCCTCTTTCTTACCTTCACGCATTAACTTACCAATCACACCAGATAACTTATTTTTCTCTGCACGTAAATTATCTCCCTTAAGTTTAGCATCCCTTACAGCTTCATCTAACTCATAAATCTCATCAACCAAAGGTAATTTTTCATCTTGAAACTTCTTCTTAATATTTTCTTTAACTAATTCTCTATTTTCTCTAATAAGTTTAATATCTATCATTTTATATCATCAACCTTTCTATCAAATAAATTATTAAACATAAGCGCTTTACTCGATCGTTTATTCATAAAACCCTCTCTTTTCCTAACAAAAAAAGAATGGCACTAAAGGAGCATATAAATGCGGTACCATCCTCAATTTAACTTAATTCATATAACGGCAATGCCGGATGCTATTAACATCACTAATAGGTAGATTCATTAAAGTCCTTATTAGTTCTCACCAGCCACTAACTCTCTTAAAATTATCTTTAACTATAATCCTATATCTTCGCTTTATAAAAAGATTTTAACACTTAATAGATTTAAAATCAAGTGAAATTATTTTGCTGTCTTCTCCAAAAATATCTTTTGACTAAACCCGCCTCTTTTTTCACGTTTGCTTTTCATAACAGATATTATACTATCTAAGTCTTCACCCTCAAGAGTGCCTATTGCACACAATACTTCAAGCACATCAGCTAGTTCTTCTAATCTTTCATCTAGACTTACTGCTTTTAATACTTCATTACATTCTTCTAATAACTTCTTTTCAAGTTCTATTCTAAACTCTTCATCACTTAGTATTCTTGTATAAGGAACTTCACCATTATTTTTTATCTTCTCAGGAATCTTATCCCTAACTAATTTATTAAATACTCTTTCTTCCATATTTTCTCCTTTTTTGCTTTGATCACACTTTTACAGACTTTTTTAGCATTTTTATCACACTTTTGTAAGATTTTTTACTAAAATAATCACACTTTTGTAAAAAAGACACCTAAAAAGGCATCTTAAAGTTACCACTACTCATCTTCTTCATCATGTCTTTCATCATCTCAAATTGCTTTAAAAGACGATTTACTTCTTCAACACTTCTGCCTGAACCTTTAGCTATTCTAACCTTACGACTAGCTTTTAATACTTCTGGATGTTTTCTTTCATAAGGCGTCATAGATAACACAATTGCTTCTACATGAGCCATATCTTTTGGATCAATATTAATATTATTAAGCCCCATATTTCTTGCGCCAGGAAGCATCTTTAAAATATTCTCTAATGGTCCAAGCTTTCTAATTTGTTTCATATTTGTAAGAAAATCCTCTAAATCATAAGAACCTTTCTTCATCTTACGTGTTAAATCTTTAGCTTCATCTTCATCAATAACACTTTCGGCTTTTTCTGCAATTGATAAAATATCTCCCATATCTAAAATACGTTCTGCCATTCTCTCTGGATAAAAAGGACTTAATCCATCTAACTTTTCACTATCACCAACAAACTTTATTGGTATATTAGTTAAATGTCTAACAGATAAAGCAACACCACCTTTTGTATCACCATCCATTTTAGTTAAGATAGCTCCAGTAAGTGGAAGCTTATCATTAAATCCTCGAATAACATTTATTGCATCTTGTCCCATCATCGCATCAATTACTAAAATAATTTCATCTGGTTTAACAATTTCTTCTATATCTTTAAGTTCATTCATTAATTCTTCATCAACATGTAATCTACCAGCAGTATCTATAATAACATAATCATTATTATTAGCTTTAGCATACTCTAAAGCCTCTTTAACTATAACACGTGGATCTTCCTTACCCTTAGTAAATACAGGAACACCCAAATTCTTACCCACTTCACATAACTGATCAATAGCAGCAGGTCTATAAATATCACAAGCAACAAGTAATGGATTTTTACTATTTTTCTTACGAACTAAATTAGCAATCTTACCACAAGTAGTCGTCTTACCAGAACCCTGCAGACCAACGAGCATAATACATACAAACTTTTTATCCGTAACAAGTGGTACATAATCAGAACCTAATAAACTAACAAGTTCATCCTTAACAAGCTTAATAAAAACTTCATCAGGTTTTAAACTCTTACTAACATCCATACCTAACGCCTTATTTTTAACATTAGTAGTAAACTCTTTAACAACCTCATAATTGACATCAGCCTCTAATAAAGCCATTTTTATCTCACGAATAGCTTCACCAATATTCTCCTCAGTAATTCTACCCATTCCTTTTATATTCTTAATTGCATTACTAATACGATCTCCCATATATTCAAACATATCTATCACCTAAAAAATATTATACTAAAAAAAAGCCCTTAAATAAAGGCTATTTGTCATTATCACTTACGTTATCTTTAAACTTTTCACTTAATGCAACAAGTTTTTTCTTATTTTTTATAAGAACCAAAATAATTATTAAGAATAACCCTAAAGATAAAGCTGCAAATCCATACATTATCCCTTCTTTTAAATCTTTATCTTTTAGTTCTTTATTATATTCATCTACATCAAACTTCTGCATTACTTCGCCATCATAATTATAATAAGCTTCCTTGCCATCTTCTAAATTAACAGCATAAACTAATGTAACTTTGCCATCAGTAAATGCACTAACTTCTTTTTCATTAATTGTAACTGTCTTAGAAGTAAATCCCTTAATTCTTTCACTAGGTGTTTTAAATACTAAAGTAAGTCTTTTAGTTAAATATTCATCATAACTTTGATACTTTCCATCATTATAAATAAATAAACTAATATTACCTTCTTCATCTTTTAAGCCAACTAAAGTGTATCCTGTTGTTTCATTTTTAAAAGCCGGAATATCAAATTCGCCAATCTTTATTGTATCTTCTTCAAATAGTTCAGGTTTAGTTAAATTCTTACTTTCTTTAACAACAGTATATTTTTTATTATTTACCATAACTTCAATTGGATTTTGATCTAAAACATTTACTTTTAAAGAATATATGTTAGATACTCCAGTTTCACTAGTCACCGTAATATCAAAAGTATTAAGCCCCTCACTAACTTCTTTTTCACCAGTGCCACTTATTGATGCATATGAGTCTTCCTTACTTGCTTTAATATTAATCTTGCTTATCGTTGAAGGAACACTTACTGAGTATTCACTAGTTTTTTTATCAAATGCTGGACTTATTTCATAACCCTCAACTTCTAGACTTTTTAAATAATTATTACTAGATTTTTCTCTTGGCTTAACAACAGTTACATTCCTAGAGCCACTTATCTGTACATTGCTTCCACTAGCATCCGTAATATCTCCAGTCATCGTAAAATTTATTGTACCTAAACTAGTTGCTTTACAAGTTACCGTAAAATATTTAGTAGTATTTTGCCCATTACTTGTCGCATCAGCAAATTTCTGCGTGCATCCACTAGTAGCTCCACTTGATGATATTTTTATATTCCAAGCAGCCGTACTTTTAACAGTAACTGTAGCACTTACTGAACCACCATTTTCAACACTACTCTTATTTACCGAAATGCTTGCACTAGGAGCTGCATAAACCATTCCAATATTAAAACCTAAACATAATATAAATAGCAAAAACTTCTTCATATAGCCTCCTTTTATCCTTGATTAATTAAATATTGCCTTAATTTAAGTAAGTCCGCTGAATTTACATTTACCCCGCCAGCCATTAAAGCTGCTTTTAAATAAGACCCTGTTAATCTATTAGTTTCAAGTAAATGTTGACGAACCTTTAATAAGTCTGCCGAATTAATTAATCCATCACCATTAGTATCCCCCATTAAAACATACTCATAAACTTCATTTTGATTACCATTAACACATTCAATCTTCATACCTGTGCCAAGTAAACTATCACCCAAAACTTCTTCATCATCCGCTCTTTTAACAGTTATCTTAGCTTTACCAGTTGCTTTACTTGTAATCGCGCTAACTTTTGTTCCAGAATCATATCCATCATAATAATCACCATTTTTATTTAAATTTAGCAAATCAATAAAATCAATCTTTACTTCTTCACTCTTATCATCATCAGTTTTTGGATCTGTCGGTTCATCACTCGTACTACCATTATTTTTACCTTTACCACCGTTCGCAAAAACAAGTCCTGCAAGAGCTGGATTAGATTCACTACTACTTGCTCCTATATTATAAAAGTTATATAAACCTGAATAAGTATATCCCTCATAAGTAAACTCTGCTCCATTAGTGGTATTAGATAACTTTGTTCCAGCTTCTTGTCTAGATAAACTAGCTAAATAAAGTGCAGAAACTTTAGCATATCTTCCAGCCTCTAAAAACAATAAAGAGTAAGTTTTATTACTAATTGGCTCAATATTATCCATAAATGTTCCAGAAAGTACTCCCTTAATTAAACTTTCATCAACTTCTTTAAAACCTAAATTTTCAAACATAAAAATATAAGTTTCATTTAAAAAATTACGTGGATCCATAAAGAAAGCAACAGCTTCTTTAGTCGCTATACACCAATTTTTTTCTGTAATTTGCACAGGACTAGCACAATGTCCACTACTTACCTCAATACTACTAACATTATTTTCAACAGTAACACCCTCGTTAAAATCATACTTAGTATATAATGGTGTAAATGTCCAGTTCTCATGAATGCTATGAAGATACCTTAAATATGGCTTATAACCATCTGGAAACTCCTTTATCATTTCCTCGAATTTATCATCACTTACTTCATCTATTTTCTTAAGCTCAATATTCTTAAATTTACTATCATAAGTACTATCCGGCATATTATCAAAATAAGGTATTACAAAATCATATGCTTCATTTAATTTATTATTTTTATTTAAAGAATTATACGTACTTAAAGCTTCACTAGAAGGAGCTCTTAAATTGGCCATATACTCATGATTAAACTGAGGATAATATCCTGATGGATTAACATTATATTTTTTTAAATAAGAAGTAAACTGTCCCTTTGAAATATATCCACTACTAATAAATAACGCACCACCAGTAATTGCTTTTGCAGGTGAATTCCATGGTCTTTCATAAGAAGTACTCTGCTCGCCAACTACACCAACTAATGAAGAACATACATATCCATACTCACCACTATAATAAATATAAAACCAAGGGTTACCACAACCATTTCCAGCAGGTGTATCCTGATTAATAATTTCAAACTCAGCACCTTTTGGTATTTCCATAATCTTTTTTACAGAACTATCTGTAGAAGGTTTATCCCTCATCGTAACTTGATTCTTAACATATCCAGTATCCGCAAAAACTTCCAAAGAAAGACATGACAAAAACAAAAACAATAATACCTTCTTCATTTTTATCACCCTACCTTGACAATAGTATATCAAAAAAAGACATATTTTTTAATACGTCTTTCATATATTTATGACAAATTCTTGTAAAAATCTTATTCTAAATTATTTTTCTTTTTTAGTTACTGGTATAAGAGGAATATTATTTGCTTCTCTTACTTGATTTTCTATTTCAATTGCTAAATCAGGATTTTCCTTTAAGAATATTTTAACATTTTCTCTACCTTGTCCGATTTTCTCACCCTTATAACTAAACCAAGCACCACTCTTATCAATAACACCAATTTGGCTTGCTAAATCAACTAACTCGCCAACATGACTAACACCTTCACCATACATAATATCGACAGTTGCACTCTTAAATGGTGGAGCCACCTTATTTTTAACAACTTTAATATTTGTTTTATTACCAGCAACACTATCGCCGGCTTTAATCTGCTCTCCACGTCTTACATCAAGTCTAATAGTAGAATAGAACTTTAACGCTCTACCACCTGGAGTAGTTTCAGGATTGCCAAATAACACACCAACCTTTTCTCTTAATTGGTTAATAAAAATAGCCGTAGTTTTAGTCTTGGATATAGTTCCAGATAATTTTCTTAAAGCTTGACTCATTAATCTAGCTTGCAGACCAACATGAGAATCCCCCATCTCACCCTCTATTTCAGCTTGAGGTACTAAAGCTGCAACTGAATCAATTACAACAATATTAACTGCTTCGCTCTTAACTAAAGCATCACAAATCTCTAATGCTTGCTCACCAGTATCAGGCTGACTTAATAACAACTCATCAATATTAACTCCCAACTTCTTAGCATAAACCGGATCTAAAGCATGCTCTGCATCAATAAACGCAGCCGTTCCACCAGATTTTTGCACTTCAGCAATCGCATGAAGTGCTATAGTAGTTTTACCACTAGACTCAGGCCCATAAATTTCAATTATTCTTCCTTTTGGATATCCTCCAACCCCTAACGCTATATCTAAAGTAAGTGAACCAGTTGATGTAACATCAATATTCATATGTTCACTACTTCCAAGTTTCATAATAGCACCCTTTCCAAATTGCTTTTCGATATCAGCCATTACTTGCTCTAACGCTTTATTCTTCTCTTTTGTATCAATTGTTTTCAAGTTCTTCACCTATTCTTTCTCTTACATACTAATTGTATAATACCCTTTTTTATTTGTCAAGCATTTTTTCAAACAATTGTATGGCAAATTTTAAATATTAGTAATTTCCAAAATCTGTCCAACTTTTTATTAGATAATGCCCTTATAAATATGTCACCAACTTCAATCATTCTTTCTTTTTATTCTCTATTAATAAACGCTTTTTTTCTTTTTCTAACTGTTTTAAAGATTTTTTTGGAGTTGGATAATCTTCTGGCATAGTACCTCCCATTTCCTTTATTGCCTTTCTAACAATTCTTCCAACATTATAATGGGTAGTTGTCGCAACTTGTTCACTAGGCTCAGTTTGTTTTTTTAATAAATCTTCTGTTTGAGAGATTCTAAATATATTAGCACCTAATTCAGCGCTTCCCATATTATCTAAAATATCTTGTCTATATCTAAGTTTTTTTCTTCTAGCAATATCATTAGCTGTCTCTCCATTATATAATCCTCTATATCCAGCATTCGTAAATTTATCAAAATTTTTAACTCCAGCATTCTTAGCAGCAATATTTAATGAATAATTTCCCTTTCTTGTTATATTTCTTCTATAAAATCTTTTCTCGTCTTCACTTAATTTGTCATACTCTTCTTCGGTTAGTTCCATTTTTCTAGTTTGAACTGCAAAATAAGTTTGTCCTAAAGAAACAATCTCTTTTCTAGGATCAGAATTCTGGACAACAAGATAACATACATATCGGGATAATTTATAATCTTTTATATACTCTTTCTTTCCTTTACCGGTTATTATTGGCTTCCTGACATCAGGAAGCCAATAGTCTTCACCATTATTGCTATTTTTATATGATATACAAGCTCTTTTAATAACTTTATAAAAATTTTCCCATTTACTATATTCTAGAACAATCATTAGTTCCCTTGCGTACCAGTATTCATTTCCATTTTCATCTATATGTTTTATTTTTTCAAAAACACTTTTGTTATAATTTTTTAATTTATTTATATATAATCATCTCACCTTCTATTTTTTATTAATACATTTTTTTAATCATTCGCATATGCATATTAAAAATACTATCAAATATTAACAACACTGCTATAATATTTTTCTTAGTTTTCATCCCATACAATTTTCTAAGTGTTTTACTAATTATGTTCTCAACCTATAAAAACCATTTTCCTAACTTAAAGAAAATCATTCCATCATCTGAAGTCCTGCTCTCACTCCTTAAGCAAGACACCTAAATTGTAACCTCAAAAAATATACTTGTCAAGCATTTTTACAAACACTTGTACGCAGATTTTCAATGTCTGAAATTTTAAAAATTAGCATACAAAAAGAGCCTAATCCCTTAAGCTCTCTATCGCTTTCTCATAATCAGTACTCTCACAAACATAAGAGCCACTAACTACCATATCAGCACCATTTACTAAATTAATAGTATTTTTATTTATTCCACCATCAACTTCAATTATAAAGTCGCTATAGTGATTAAGCTCATCTATCTTTTTAGAAGTATCAACTATAAACTGTTGCCCACCCTTGCCAGGATAAACACTCATTACAAGCACTGTATCAACTAAATCTAAATACTTTTCAATTCTCTCAACAGGAGTATCAGGATTTATCGCAAGACCTGCTTTAATCCCATAACTATGTATCTCATTTATCGTTTCATAAATATCATCAACTGCCTCAGCATGAAAAGTAATTTGTTTAGTATTTAAAGATGCATAACCTTTAATATAATTAAGTGGATGCTTAACCATCAAATGAATATCTAAAAGCTTACTTACACCATCCATCATTAATTTTATATCATCAAAATCATAATTCTTAGTACTAACAAACTCTCCATCCATGATATCAACATGAATATAATCAGCACTAGTCATATCAATTAATTTAATTGTTTTCTTTTCATCATATAAACTTTTAATAAACGAAACTGCTACTTTCATTATTCCCCCATAAACTTTCTATAATTATCATACCTGCTCTTAAGAATCTTATCAGCATTTACATAATCCTTAACCATACAGTTCCTCTCATTCATATGCTTGCAATCCTTAAACTCACAATCTAAATCAAACTCTACAAAAGTATTTTTTAACTCATCCTTTGGTATATATGTTATATCCAAAGCACTAAACCCAGGAGTATCAGCAATCAAACTATTCTTATACTTAAATAACTCAGCATGTCTAGTAGTATGTTTGCCTCTGCCTAATGCTTCACTAATCTCATCAGTCTTTAAATTAAGATTAGGATTTAACTTATTTAAAAGAGTACTTTTTCCGGCACCAGTCTGACCCGTAAGCACTACTATTTTTCCATCAAGCAATTTAGTAATCTTCCCAAGTTTCTTATTAGTCGTACACTTTATTCCTATCTTATTATAATATTTAATGATTTTCTTAAGTTCAAGCTTTTCTTTAAATGTAAGTAAATCCGTCTTACTAAAGCATATAATCGGTTCAATATTTTTATAAGTCACATTACTAATCATCTTATCAAGTAAATTCAAAGATAACTCTGGTTTTTTAACACTAGTTATAATAAGTGCAGAATCAACATTACTAATAGAGGGTCTATCTAAATAATTCTTACGCTCCTTTATATCTAATATATAATTATTTACTTCATCAATTACAACATGGTCGCCAACTAAAGGGGAAATGTTTGTGTGATAAAACTTTCCCCTAGGCTTGCAATCATATAAAGCACCACCACAATCAACAGTGCATAAATTACTAATTATTCTAACTATTACGCCTTCCATATTAATCTATAACATCCTCTAATGAATCAGCAATAACTATCTTTAAAGTCATATTACTAATAATGGATGATCCAGCTATTCTAGACTGACTAATAATTGCTCCCTGTTCATACTCATCAGTAGGTTTATACTCGACTTCTAACTTTAACTTATACTTATCACAGAAAGCCTGAATATCACTTAAACTATAATTACCTTTAGTAAAGTCTGGATAACTATCCGTAATATCTGGAACATATAAAGTAATTGTATCTCCCTCTTTAACTTCTGTTCCGGCAGCTGGTTCTTGTTTAATTATTTCATCCTTCTCATAATTAGAATCATTACCAACCTCTTCAGTCTTTTGAATTACAAAAAGTTTATTAATCTGTTCCAAAATCGTCTTAACTTCAATATAATTCTTACCAGTATAATCTTCTAAAGTAATTGTTCCTGCACCACTAGACTCATAAATAACAATCTCAGAGCCTTCCTTAACAGTTCTTCCTTTATTTGGACTTGTTTTAACAACCTTACCCTTTTCAATAGTATCACTCGTAATTGTTTTATTATCAGCACTAATTTTAAGTCCCATCTTAGTAAGCGTATCAACAGCTTCATCTACAGTCATATTTGAAACATCAGGTACTACTAAATCTTTAGACGAAGTAAGTTTAGGAAGTAATACTACTACACTCGTAGTAATAATCGCAAGCGCAGCAAACACAAAACCTAAAACAATTAATACTTTATTTTCTTTTTTATGATAATCTTTTTCAGTAATCTTCTTCACGCCAACCTCTTCCTTTTTCTCTTTAACCTTATCCACTTTATCTATTTTTTTAGTTTCACTAACACTCTTTTTATCTTTTTCATCAAACTCTGGATAATTATAAACATATCTTGGCTCATCAGCTCTGCTCTTACTTAAACAAGTTTTTAAATCCTCATGCATCTCTCTAGCATCAGCATATCTATTTTTAGGATTCTTAGCACAAGCCTTTAAAATAATATTCTCAACAGGTTGAGGAATATTTGGTAATTCCTCTCTAATACTAGGAAGAGGATTTTTTAAATGTTTAAGTGCTATCTCAACTGCATTATCACCTTTATATGGAAGAGTACCTGTAAGTAACTCATAAAATAAGATACCCATTGAATACACATCACTTTGAATAGTGCATCCTTTACCACTAGCTTGCTCTGGTGGTATATAATGAACACTACCCATAACACTATTAGTTTGTGTAAGCTGTGTACTATTAAGTGCCATTGCTATACCAAAATCAGTTATCTTAACAAGACCATTTTCTAAAATCATAATATTTTGTGGTTTAATATCTCTATGAATTATATATGAGTCATGCGCACAAGCCATACCATCAGTAACTTGAAGCATTATATCAACAGCTTCTTCAAGCGTAAGTTTACCTCTTCTTTTAAGTAACTGTTTTAAATGCTTACCCTCAATATACTCCATAACTATATAATAAATACCATCATCTTCACCTACATCATAAACCTCAACAATATTAGGATGAGATAATGAACTTGCACTTAAAGCCTCTCTTTGAAAACGTCTAACAAACTTCTCATCATTTGCTAAATCTCCTCTTAAAACTTTAACTGCAACATTACGTTCTAAAATAGTATCAAACGCTAAATACACATTAGCCATTCCACCTTCACCAATTGACTTAATAATTTGGTAACGGTCATTTATTTTTTGCCCCTTTTGTATCATTCTATACCACCTTCTTTAACAAGATACGCTACTGTTATATTATCTGTTCCCCCTCTAGCATTGCATTTCTTAATTAACTTAATAAGTTTCCCCTCTTCATTAAGTTCTTCATCTATTAAAACCTTCTCAATCTGCTCTTTAGTAAGCATATTAGTAAGTCCATCACTACATAAAAGTACAGCATCTACATCAGGATCAACATCAAAAATATCAAGTTCTTGTTTTTCAGCAGCACCAAGTGCTCTCATTAGTACGTTTTTCTTAGGATGATTTTCAGCTTCTTCTGCACTAAGTTCGCCAGACTCAACTAATAAATTTACAAGAGTATGATCTTTAGTTATTTTATGTAACTTATTATTTTTTAAAACGAATCCACTAGAATCTCCAATATTAGCAAATATCAAAAAATCTTTAGTAAGAAGAGCCATAACTACAGTAGTTCCAAGCCCTGTTGCTTCCGGATTTTCTTCAGCATATTTAATTATATTAGTATTAATTTCTCCTATATTTTCATTAAGCCAGCTAGCTGCATCTAATTTACTTCCAATAGTAGAAAGTTCACTAAATCTAGACCCCATATGTGTAACTACCATCGAACTAGCTATCTCACCAGCTCTGTGTCCTCCCATACCATCAGCCACTATCATTAAATGCTCATTTGATGCATTCTTAACTATTGTAACAGAGTCCTCATTATGACTTCTAACTCTTCCTGTATCTGTTAAATAAAATGATTTCATTTTTCCACCTCTTTAGCTCGTAACTGTCCACATGCTGCATCTATATTAGAACCAAATTCACGTCTTACAGTTACATTAATTTTATACTTCTTTAAAGTATCATAAAAAGAGTTTATTTTATCGCTTCTTTTAAAATCTAAATGACTAGTCTCATTATAAGGAATCAGGTTAACATACACATTCATTCCCTTAAGCAAATTAGCAAGGCATCTTGCATCATCTAAACTATCATTTACATTATTAAGCATAACATATTCTATAGTAACTCGTCTATTAGTTTTTGCAATATACTCCTTTAAGGTGTTAACTAAATCGTCAAGTGGATAAGCATTATTTATCGGCATAATCTTACTTCTAAGCTCATTTGTTGGTGCATGCAAACTAATTGCTAAATTAACTTGCAAATCAAGATTCATAAACTCCTTTATCTTAGGAATAATCCCGCATGTACTAACTGTTATGTGTCTTGCCCCAATCGCTAAACCAAACGGATTATTAACAATCTTTATAAAATTAATAATATTATCATAATTATCAAACGGTTCCCCTATTCCCATTATAACAATACTGCTTATTCTTTCATTTATGTCTTCACTAATAAGTAAAATCTGCTCTATTATCTCAAATGACTCTAAATTACGTACTTTCTTAAGTCTACCACTTTCACAAAAAGCACATCCCATATTACATCCGACTTGACTAGATACACATACACTTAGTCCATAATCATGTTTCATTAAAACTGCTTCAATAAAATTTCCATCATTAAGCTTAAATAAATATTTATTAGTGCTATCACTTCTTTGAGCAGTCACTATTTCTATATAATCAAAACTGAAATTATCCTTAAGTTTAGAAATAAGCTCACTACTTAAATTTCTCATCTCATCAAAACTCTTAACTCTCTTCTCATAAAGCCACTGCCATATTTGACGAGTTCTAAACTTTTTCTCACCTAAAGATACAAGTTTTTCTTCTAAATTTTCATAAGTAAAATTATAAATATTCGGCATAATTCACCTCAATTTAATTATAAAGCAAAAAAGACTTATTTTAAAGTCTTTTTAACTAACCTTTTACTCTCAGAATTAATTCTCTCTAGATCATCATAACTCTCATGATCACTAGGAAGTTTCTTGTCTAATAGTTTATTTTGAATTAAATTATCAAAGTATCCATAAACTAAAGCAAACACTGGAACAGCAACAAGCATACCAACAATTCCAAAGGCATTACCAAATAATAAAATAGATGCTAAAACCCAGAAACTCTTTAAACCAGTTCTAGAACCGCAAAGCCTTGGCTCAATTAAATAACTATCTACCTGCTGAAGAGCAATAATAAATAATATAAATATTAAACACTTAGTAGGACTATCCATTAAAATAAGAAGTGCACTAGGAATAGTACCAATATATGGTCCAAAATAAGGAATCATATTAGTAAGACCTATAATAACACCAATTAAAAGTGAATAAGGATAACCAAATATAGTTAAAAATATAAATGTAATAAATCCTACACTAAAACCATCTAGTAATTTACCAATAATGAAATTGCCAAAGATGTAATCAGTGTGTCTAGCGTTGTCTAGTAATTTATTAACTGTTTTGGTAGGAAGTATTGCATAAAGCATTCTTTTAAAGCCACTTATAAAACTCTTTTTATCAAGTAAGTAGTAAATTGATATTACGAAGCCCATTACTACGTTAAAGATGACTTTTACTGCACCAAATACACCATCTGAAAGTGCGACTAGCCATGTTTCTACTTGTGGTAAAAGTTTTGTATTAAGCATAGTAGTCAAATAAGTATTAATTACATCATAATTATTTAAAACAACTTTTTGAATTTCTTCATGATCCTTTAACTTACCTACTAAATAATTTTTAGCCTCAGTAAAATAACTAGGCATATTAACCGCAATAGTTTCAATACTCTTAAGTAACTCTGGTAAAATAAAACTAAATAATAAAATAATAAGTCCAACCATTAAAAGTACAGTTACTGTTATACTAATTCCATTACTAACCTTGTAACTTTTCTCATCTTTTGTCTTAAATAATTTAATAAATACTTTTTCTCTAAAGAAATTAACTACCGGATTTAATAAATAAGCAAAAATAAATCCAATAATAAATGGTGTGAAAAAACCAACAAATGTCTTTAAATACCCATAAAGCATTCCTATTTTATAAATTAAAAAATAAAATATAATTGCACTTGCAATAACCAAAAACGCTGTAAATCCAATTTGAAAATATTTATTTTCTTCTAACTTTCTTTTCATTTTTCTTCTCCTCTCCTAACCTTTGAAGTAATGGCACCCCTCTAGTTTCATTATAATATTCAGTATCAAATAAAGCAAACATTAAATCATCTTTACCTTTGAGTTTAAACTCTTTAGCATTTAAACCGTTTTCCATAGCTTTATTAATCTCACTCTTATTTCTAGAACGATAATCAGCAGCAACCATAATATCCGCTCCAGCTGTAATACTAGCAAGAATTGCCATAATACTATCTTTATTATCTATAATATAGTTAAATATATCAATCATATATAAACCATTCTTAGTTGTATCATTAAATAAAGTAATTATATCAGTACTATAAATTGTACAAAAACCAACAACTATCGCAATTCCAAAAAGCCAAGTTTTAAACTTTCCTAAAAATGAACTTTCAGTAGAGCTTCCTCTAGCAGCACCATTAGTATTAATCAAACATATCAAAGTTTCAGTAATAATTGGTAAAAACATAATTGGATAACTAAAAGCTAAAACTGCAAGTGTAGCAATACCCAAAAGTTTATCAGCAATAGCATCTAATAAAGCCCCAAATATTGTACAAGCATTAAGCCTTCTAGCCATAATCCCATCAACACTATCAGTCAGAAGCAAAACAATAATATAAAAGATTAACTCCCCAGGACTTAAAAACAGACTTATAAAAGGCATTAACAAGGTACCTATTACTCTAGTCATCGTAATAGAATTTACAAATATCTTAGCACCTCTATTTTTCATAATTCATCACATTAATATTGTACTAAAATAATAAAAAAAAGTCTATAATAAATAGACTTATAGCAAGAATTAAGTTAATTAAAATTATAAAATACATTTAAATAAGATAACATTTATTATGGTTTAATCTTCATAATACATAACATAATTTTCATTTTCCTCAATTAAAGCATCACTTCTTATTGAATAGCTAAGATTTTTTGGCGATTCATTCTTTAATAATCCGACAGATAGTTCACTTCCATAGTACATGTAATCATAAAGGTCACCATTTTGATTATAGTATTCGTACTTGATAAGGGGAATAATAATATTTGTACTGGTATACTTAAAGTAGACAGCCAAAGTTATTATGTAGACAATATATATTTTACTTAATCAAAAAAAGAATAACATCTCTGTTACTCTTCATATCAATTAATTAATCTAGTTTTGTTCCGCAGTTAGAACAGAATTTACCAGAAGCCTTAGTTCCACAATTTGGACAGAAATTCATCTTTCCAGTTGCGGGAGCACTACTTTCTTCTTTCTTCTCTTCACCACTTAAATCTACTTTAGAGCCTTCAGTATTAGTAAATGCTGCCCCCATTGCATTATTCATCATACCACTAGATGCCATATTTACCATACCAACACCCATCATACCAGTAGCAGCACCATTACTATTATTAGCGGCATCTACTACAGCTTTACTCATACCACCAACAATAGCACCTTGTTGCATGTAATTATTACTTGATAATTCATAATTATCAATCTTACGATTAGATTCTTCATCTAAAGTAACTGATTCAATAATGAATGATTTAATACTCATACCACGATCTCTGATATTTTGATCAAATACTTTTTCATCCATAATTTCTTTAATTTTATCTGTATAAGATGGAAGTTCTAAAACTGGAGCTTTATTTTCAGAATTACCTAATTCATTAAGTACTTTTTGGAAGCTTGCTTGAACTTCACTACGCATTTGTTCACAAATATCATCTTTATAATATACATCAGCAGTACCAGCAACTTCTCTCATAAATACAGCTGGATCTGTAATCTTAAATGTATACTTACCAAAACATTTAACTTCTACTCTTAGTGGTGTAATTGTATTTGTCATTTGATTTGGAATTGGATGTGAATAATCCTGATAAGGTACTGGAGCTGGTGTTCCAAACTTATTATCAATAATCTCTTTTGCATTTATGAAATAAACTGCTTGATCCTTATTAGTTGCTCCATTAAATGTAAAACGAGTCCACATTTCTTTAAATACTGCTCCAAAATCACCAGCAAAAAATGATGGAGAAGAACTTTCGTCAAAAGTATAAATACCTTCTTCAGCAGTAGCATCTAAAATCTTTCCACTTTGAAAAATTACTGCTATTTGACCTGGTGCTACTTCAATAGCACTCTTCTTAGTAATAACACCATTTTCAGTTGTTTTCTTAACCATTAATGTGTTATTATCCATATTTTCACACTTAATAAACTCTTTCCATTGATCTTTAAGTGTGCTAGATATTGCCTTACCGGCTGCTTTAATTAATCCCATAATTTACCTCTTTCCTTTTATTTTAAACATCCTGTATAGATGTTAAAATCCAATCATAATTTTCATTATCAAATGTTGTTCCGCAATACTCACAATGTCCACTTCTATTAACATCAACTGATGCCCCACATGATGGACACTTACTAACTATTCCTTTATCTTTAACATTCTTCTTTTTATGAAACTCCAAATAATTAGTTTTCTCTATTCTTCTGTCATTAACTCCTCTTTTATACTTAAAAGTAGTTTTATCAATAATATAATCCATATATCTACTTATTAGAGTAACTTTGATAATATACTCATCACCTGTATCTATTATATCACTAATTACTGTAGTTTTCACATTAAGTTCATCAAACATTTCTCTTTCATTTGCCGCATTTAATTTAGCAATTCTTTCCTTCAAACCTTGATAAACCTCATCTGACAAAAAGTGAGCCACTCTCTTTTCATCATCCATCATAATTGCTGTATAATACATTACAAATATATTATTAACTTTAGTTATAAACATAGGAAGGGAAAAATCCCCTCCAAGTAATTTATACTTTTCTTCCATTATCTCATCCTTTGACCAATACAAGTTTTCTTACTCATAACATATTCTTTAGGTCCAGTAACAATTGTGCTTCCACAATAATCACAAGTCCCACCAGCTACACCTTTAAATGGAGCTCCACAATTAGGACAAACTTCTTGGCTAGATTCACTAGACTTAACAAATGTAATTGTATACTCAATATCTAACTTATGATTATCCTTACCTCTTACAACCTTCTTATTATTATCAACTACATAATCGTACATTGCTGTATGAAGATAAACAGTAACATTAACCATACCAGACTCTTCTGTAATATTAGTAATTTTAACCGCAATATTTTCAAAGTCTTTCATAATATTTTGCTGTCCCTTTACTTTTAAGGCATCAAGTTGCATCATATACGTATTATATAATTCGTCAGTCAAATGTTTTCTTAAGCCATCATAATCGAAATTCATCCATTCCTCTTGAATATTCTTATATAGTTCGAATGCCAATTTTTTAAACTCATCTGCATCCATACCTATCTTCTTTAATCTGTCATCTTTAATTTCTGGATAATTATCTGCTCTATTTGATGATGAACTAGAACCACCTTTGCCACCATTAATACTACAATAAATAATTATAATTATAACTATTACAAAAAATATCAAAAAAGATATGTTGCCACCATCTGAATAACTATATGAATGACTCCCACTAGAGCCACCACTACTCCAACCAGAATCCCAGCTACTACTTCCTCCAGACCAGCTGCTTCCACCTGATGACCATCCGCCACCACCAGAATCATAACTTGAGTCCCAACCACTATCAGCTCTAACCAAACTTACGCCAGAAAATATCAAACCAATTGATACTAAAAATATTAAAAACTTCTTTTTCATCTTTACCTCTTCTTACTTCTATAAGAAATTATACTCTAAAGTATACACTAAATTATCCTTTTCATATGTAACTTTACATATTTTTTCATCTTTAACATAAATAACATACTTGCCATCATTTATATCATAAGTATAACTTTTTTCATTTTCACCAGTTTTAAGTAACCCATTATAATTATCTATTACACTAATAATATCTTTTGGTAAAATAAGTTTATCATTAAATTCACTATATAAATCAGTTTCTGTTTTCTCTCCCTTATCAACCAAATACATAACACCATCATAATAAACTTTATTAACTGTATTTTCATCCTGAATAGTTCCTGTAAACGTCCCATCTTTAATAACACCATTAACATAATATATCCCATTATCTATAGTAAGCATTACAGATGAATTTATAAACTCTTTCTTTATATCAGTATATGTAATTTGCTTTGTTACTTCATTTTTAGTTTTACTCTCCTCTTTAGGTGAAACCCTAATAAAAATTATCACGAATGTAAAAAATATAAACCATAATCCCAATCTGATTAAAGCATTATATCTAGGATTATTCCATATTGCCTTAAACTTACCCATTAGTTCCTCCATTATTACAATGTAGTGCATCTATCGATAAAACTATTAAAAGTACTAAAAGTGAATCTTTTTCATCTTTAATATTAATTTCATATACATCCGTATAACTTAACTTTTTAGATGTCCTAGCAATTACCTTATCATTCCTTTTAATCTCATAACTCCAACCTAAAAAATTACCCATTACGACCATATCTAAATCATTAATCGAAAGCACTTCTTTTAAAAAGGTAAATTCTTTATTTAATATATATTCTTTATCTTTAACTCTTAAAATGAATTTAGGAAACAATGTAAACATCTTTTGTTTTAGTAACCCAACTTCCATATCACTTTCATCATAAATCCTAAGTAAATGTCCCCAAGCAAATTCACCTTTAACTTTATAAATGACATTTTCATTTTCATCATAAATATTATAACTATCAAACCAGCTAAATACTTTTTGTTTTATTAGAAGTTTCACTTTAACACCTTACCCAAAAGACTACCATAACCATTTTTAAAGTCTCTAACGCTCATTATATTTTTCCCAGATGGCTTAATCTTTGTAACTTTTATAGACCCACTAGCACATCCTATAACAAAATAATCTTTTCCTTCACTAATAATCTCACTAGCATTGCCTTCCTCATCGCAAAGCTGGCACTCTGCTATTTTAAATTCTGCATCATCCATAATAAAATTAGGAAGTGGATTAGGACTAAGAGCTCTAAATCTATTAAAAACATCTCTATTACTAACATTAAAATCTAAATGTTCATCACTTCTTTTAATAATTCTTGCAAATGTAGCTTTAACATTATCTTGCTTTACTCTCTTGATTTTACCATTAATAATATCTTCCAAATATTTAACAATCATCTTAGAACCAAGTACTGATAACTTATTGCTTAATGTTTCTATATTATCATTATCATCTATTCTTATACTTTCACTAACAAGCATATCACCAGTATCCATTCCCTCATCCATATACATAAGAGTAACACCAGTTTCTTCTTCTCCATTAATTAAAACATAATGAATTGGTGCTCCGCCTCTATATTTAGGAAGCAGTGAAGCATGTATATTAATGCATCCATACTTAGGAATAACTAAAATATCTTTAGACACTATCTGACCATAAGCACAAGTAATAATAACATCAGGCTCAGCTTTTACTATATCTCCATAATCATTACTAACTTTAGCTGGATTAATAACTGGAATACCTAACTCTATCGCACGCCTCTTCACTGGACAAGGAGTTAAAATCTTCTTTCTTCCAACATAAGCATCCGGGGATGTTACTGCAAGTACAACATCATAATTATCAGCTAAAGCATTTAATACATTAACACTAAATAAAGGTGTTCCCATAAATACAACTTTTAACTTATCCATTATTTCACCTTCCATATTTATTTTATCAAAACAAAACACAAAATAAAAGAAAAAGAACACTAACAAGCGCTCTTTCTTTCATCATTTATCATTTTAACTATAGCTTCATACCTAATTAATATATTATCAGCAATTTCTAACTCTATTTCGATATTCTTATCAAATACCTAATATCCTCTAACAAAACATGAATTCTTAAAGAATTATCATGATTCACTATATTTAAATTTTTATTTTCATAGTAATATTTAACCCAGATAAGTAACTCATCTAAAACATTTTTATAATCACTTTTTGCAGTGCTATATGAATTTAAATTAATTGCTATATTTAAATAGCCAACTTGTGCTGTAAAATGCGAAGTTAATTTTCATTCTATCACCATTATCATATCTTTCTACAATTTATTATATAGTTTTTTTGTAAAAATTAAGTAAAAACAAAAGAAGACTACAAATTAGTCTCCCTATAAGTCTTACAAGCATCATCTAATGCTTTAAATAATCTATCAATATCATCAGCATTCTTTATTCTAGCACCAGAAGCAAACTTATGACCCCCACCATTAAACTGCTGAGCAATCTCATTTATAACTGGTCCTCTAGAACGAATATTTACCTTATATAATTCTGTTTTTTCATCATAAGATACAAAACTCCAAGCAATAACCTCTTTTATGAAATTAAAATTATTAACCATGTTAGAAGCACTACCTGCATCTACACCATACTCATTTATCATATCTTTAGTAATCTTCATATATGCAAAACCATTTTCAGTAACAGTCATATTAAGAGCTAAAAATGCTTGAAACTTAAACTCATTAAGAGGTCTATCATAAAGCATCTTATAACTATTATTTAAATCAAAATTATAATTTTTAACTAAATACGAAGCTACATCTAATGTTCTTGCAGTAGTTGTTGAAAGTAAAAATCTATCACTATCAGCAACCATACCTAAATAAAGATTTTCAGCTATCTTATCATCCATCTTAAGTCTAGTATTTTTTATAAGAAGAGCAATAAGCTCACAAGTAGAAGAACTACTAGTATCAACTATCTCTAAAGAACCCATCTTATCTTCATAAGGATGATGATCTATCTTTATTACATCAGCATAATTCTTTATATTAGCTCCATCAATTCTAGATATATTTGGTAAATCTAAAACAATAAGTAATGGTTTTTCTAAAGTACTATCATCAATATGATCTAAATGTCCAAAATACTTAAATCTAGAAACGCTTAGTCCAACAGCATAAACATTTTTCTTAGGAAATGTAAGCTTAATCGAATCTCTTAAAGCAAGCTGACTACACACAGCATCTGGATCAGGTCCGATATGTCTTGCAACAACTATATTATTATATTTACTAATTGCTTTATATATGCTTTTTTCTAGCATATCATCACTCCTTACTTCGCTAAATTATAAGTATCTGTAGCAATCATTAATTCTTCATTAGTTGGAATAACATAAACAGGAATCTTACTATTATCAGCACTAATTAAAGCTTCTTTTCCTCTTACATTATTTCTCTCTTCATCCGGTTTAACTCCTAAACAAGCAAGTTTTTCCATAACATCCATACGAGTACTTATTGAATTCTCACCAACACCAGCAGTAAAGATAATAGCATCGCATCCACCAAGTTCAACATAATACTTAGCAATAAAATCAACTATTCTCTTAACATACATTTTTTGAGCAAGAATACATCTTTCATCTCCATTAGTAATACCATCTTCAATATCTCTTGAATCTGATGATACACCACTTATACCTAATAATCCGGATTGTTTATTAAGTGCAGTATCCATTTCTTTAGCACTCATTCCAGTTTCCTCCATAATATAAGGAAGAATAGTAGCATCAATATCACCACATCTAGTACCCATCATAAGTCCAGCATTTGGTGTAAGACCCATAGAAGTTTCAACACACTTGCCACCCTTAACAGCACTAATAGATGCACCATTACCTATATGACAAGTAATAAGTCTAGCATCTTCATTATCTAAAATTTCATTAGCACGCATACTAACATACTTATGACTAGTGCCATGAGCACCATATCTTCTTACTGCATATTTAGTATACCATTCATAAGGAACAGGATATAAATATACTTCTTCTTCCATAGTTTGATGGAAAGCAGTATCAAATACTAAAGTTTGTGTAGCATTTGGAAATACACTTTGAGCAGCACGAATACCAACAACAGCAGCTGGATTATGAAGTGGCGCTAAACTAGATAACTTCTCTACAATTGAAATATTATCTTCAGTTGCTAAAACAGTTTTATCAAAGTATGAACCACCTTGAACTATTCTGTGCCCAATTCCTGCAATCTCATCTAAAGACTCAACAATCTTATTATCAATTAACTCTTTAACTAATAACTCAAAAGCAGCCTTATGATCTTTTAGTTCTGTCTCCTTCTTAATTTTTTCTCCATTTAACTTAATAGTATAAAATGAGTTATCAATTCCAATTCTCTCAAAAACTCCACTAATAAGTTCTTTTTCTTCTGGCATTTCAAATAAAGTAAACTTTAATGAAGATGAACCAGCATTAACACTTAATATTTTCATTCCTAAATCACCCAAGCCTTATTATACTAGAAAACCTTAAAGATTACCATAATTTTTTTATCTAAAAGAAAAAAACATGCCTAAGCACATTTCTTTCATTATAAACCGAATCCAACATCAACAAATAAATTTCCATCTAACTTATATTCTCTTACAGCTAAAGCTACTCTGTTATAAATATCTTTAACCTTATCTTTGGTTATTCCTAAAAAGTAAGCAATATCATCTTCATCATAAACCCTGCCAGTTAATCCTTTACGCATTACATAAATACTAATTTCATCATCAAAAAACATTATCGATAACTTATTATATTTAGATGACTTTACATAATTTAATACAAAATCATAAACACTTCTATTAACAACACAATTATCTATCAAATCTATTTGACTATTTAAACTATCACTAATAACTTTATTTGTATTACCACCAGCAGTATTTATTTTACTTTCTAATCTATTATAATAAGAATTTAAAACAAAACTATCACTACCACTAGATATCAAATTATTTATAAATGGTACTACTCCCTTTTGAACTATTCTTGCACACTTATAAGTAATTTCATCTACTATTACAGCATCACGTTCAATCTCTTTCTTAGCATACTCCATAACTTTTTTAGAAGCTTCTCCATAAGTACGACTATCTAGTATTGCCTTACCAGCTCCAATTAAACCTAAAAGTTCTTTTCTGTCAAAATTCTCATCATCACTTATTAAAGTTCTAACTTTATCTCTATAAATATCCATCATACACATTAATGCAACTTTATCTCTTTTTACTCTAGGAAATAATTTTTTCTCTGCATTAACATTCTTCATCGAGCTATCAAAATAAGGTAATATTTTACCATAATATTTTATTATTTCTTCTTCACTCAAATCATCATCAGAATTATCTAATCTCTTTAAAGCAAGCTTTTTATCTTCATCATCAAGCATATTAATTAAATAATTAAGTCTAAAACTAGAACAATCTTTAAATCTTTGAGTTAAGCACATAGGTTTATCCCCACATCCAAGCTCTTTAACATAATCTTTAAACAAGTCTAAATATCTTTTTAAAATTCTACCAACACTACTATTATCAAGACCAACAATATTAGCTATCTCTTTCATTAAATGAGTTTTACCATCAAATCCAAAGTATAAACTTAATATCTTTTTATCTCTTTCATTATCCATATTTAAAATAAGTCTCATAAGCACTTCATTAAAATCTTTACTATCAATGCTATCAGTAATATCAGTTCCATCACTTATACATTCAACTAAAGATTCTCTTCTATCTCTAGATACAGAATCATCTAAAATATATTCAGCCTTTTCTTTATGAAGATTTTTATAATACATCATAATCTCATTCATTATGCATCTAGAAGCATAAGTACTAAAACTATGACCACTTTCAATATCAAAAGTATCAACTGCCTTAATAAGCCCAATAAAACCTATTTGAAAATTATCATCAGTATTATCATATAAACTTTTATTAATTAAAAAATATACAAGATTCATATTACGGATAATAATCTCCTCTCTAGCAGACATATCCCCATTACGAAATCTTAAAAATAACTCTTTCACACCAATTCCCCCTTGAAAGTTCATCTATTATACCACAAATTAAAAAAAATACCAACTTTCATTGGTATTTATCATTACTTTACAATATATGGGTTATCGCTAGTTCCTTTTCCAGTTAATGCAGCAGAACCACTAAGAACAATAGACGGTCTTATATATTTACTATATGCAACATTACCCAAACCAAATGTTCCTACAGAACTTGTAACAGTGAAAATATTAGCTCTTGACGGCTGAGAATCATATGGTGATAATGTCCACCAAGAACCACCACTTGCATTTTCATTTAAATAACATAGTGGATTAATCTTTCCCGCACTCATTCCTGCAAAAGCAACTTCATCTGCAGTAAGAAGCCCTATTTTATAAGTAAGCTTTCCATTACCATTCTCTGTATCACTAACAGTAAACTTAGATAGCTTACCACCATTATTATCACTTTGACACTTCAGTGATGCTGTGCGATTCGTTACTAATCTAGTATATGCACCATATTCATAAGCATCGATCGCAGTGGTTTCTTCATTAGACTTATCATTACACCAAATAGCATCATCTATTTTCTCATCATATGCAGATAAATTTTCCTTATACCAAGTCTCTAATGTACTTAAAATAGCACTTTTATTTGTATTAGCATGAGTTACACTATAATCAGTAGAATCACTCTCACCATACATAAAACCTACATAAGTATTAGCAGAAGCAGTATTATATACACCAGTTCCAATAAACGCAGCAGCTGGATCATTATTTGCAGATGAACACGGATTACTTACCCCACTTGAATTATTATTGTGAAGTACAAGTTTCATTGAACCATTTCCAAGTGTCCTAACTATTCTCCAGCATTTATTTGCAAACTGTACATAATTATTTTTAACTGCACCCCTAAAATAATAAGAAGTTCCATAATCATCTTCAGCACTTGCAAGCACTTCTTCATTTTCTGAACTAATTTTATTAGAAGATATTGTTTTAAATGTAACCACATCAGCAGTAGCAGCAGTAATATAAAAGATTTCAGTTAATTCAGTTGTAGCAATAGTTGAAGGTCTAATCAAAGCAAGAGAAACCATTTCATCAGCCATATCAGTATCTCTTATAGCACCTCCATCAGTATCCCTTATAGTATGCATTAAAGATGACCAATTTATATACTTACCAACTAGTGATGTATAAATATCATCATAACTATCTTTAACAATTGTAGCATCTACAAGATCAAACCCAGTACCATTAGGAGTCCAAGAATCAGCATACGCTATATTTACTGTATTTACTTGATTAAGCCCAAGTAGTGACATCTTCCCAGCACCAGCAAATAATGAACCATTATCCATTATGGTACCACCACTGCTCTCTCCATTAATATAATATTTTTCCTCAGGTATATCTTCAAGTCTTTGAGCACTAACTTCACTACCAGGTGCTGTTACTGGAGCAGTAATCCTATTATTAGCAAAAATAACCTCATTAACTGTAGGCTGGTTACTAGCATCACTAATTACTACGATTTTACCAGCCCAAGTTTTATTTAACCCCTGTTCTAAAGTAGTTGCACTATCCATCCAAATTCTTAAGTCAAAACTCTTTTCTTCATTAGCTCCTAAATAAGCTGATAATAAAACATATCCTTTACTACTTCCATTTAAATCAGTTAAAGTTTGAGCGCCAAGTACAACAGAAGGCCCATCAGTAGCTCCACTAGAAGACACATTAACCTTTAAATAATTATCACTTAAATATGATGAACTTGTACTTGTACGATACGTACTATTAATAGTTACATAAACTTTAACATAATTACTACATGTATTTTTTATTGTAAAAGTAAATGGGGTTTGTTTAAGCCCATCTACATCACTTATTGGAAAAGCATCGCTAATTGCTAACTTAGATGTATCTTCAGTAAGTGTTGTATTAAAACATGTTCTTGAAGCTAAAGTATTATCTTCATTCTGACTTAAATAGAGTCTAAACCACGCAAAAGAAACTCCAATTATACATATAACAGTAATAAGCAAACTATAATATATTTTAAGCTTCTTCTTTTTTTTATCTAAACTATTTTCATCATTCATTAGTAATTCCTATCCTCCTATATTAAAATAATTATAGGTTAATTATGTCATAAAGTCAATAATATCATCTAGCAATTTACAATACAAAATCACTTACTTGTTTTACCAATTTTTCTAAAACCATCACTATATTTAGGCTTAATATAATTCTTAAAAATATCCTCTTCTTTATCTTTTAAATTAAACCCATATAAATTATTATACTCATTTATAAGTTTATCCTTATTACTACCATCCACACTATAACCCTTCAAAAAATATCACCCACTTTTATTATGGGTGATATCTTATAAAATATTATCAAACTCTTCTTCTTTTCTAGGTAAAGTAATAGTTTCTTTAGTCTTAATGGCTTCTTTAATTAAAGTGCTATAATCAAATCTTTCTTCATATTCTCTAGCTAGTTCCTTCTCTGGATTGATAACAGGATGCTCTGGAACAAATATAGTGCAGCAGTCTTCATAAGGAAGTATGCTTGTCTCATAAGTACCTATCTTTTTAGCTATATCAATAATCTCTAACTTATCTAAGCAGCATACTGGTCTAATAACTGGCATTTTTACTACTTCATTAATCGCATTCATACTAGTTAATGTTTGACTAGCAACTTGCCCAATACTTTCTCCATTAACAATACACTTACAGTTTTCTCTATGAGCAAGCATCTCTGCTATCCTATACATGCACCTACGCATAATTGTAATCATATATTCTTTAGGGCAATTCTTATATATAGCTTCTTGGATATCCGTAAAATGAATAATATGTACTTTTATATAATTACTATAAACAGATAACTTCTCTGCCAAAGTAAGAACTTTATTTAAAGCTTCTTTACTAGTATGAGGAGGACTATCAAAATAAACACACTCTAGTCTTACTCCCCTTTTCATTGCTAAATAACCAGCTACTGGAGAATCTATTCCGCCACTAAGCATAAGCATACCTTTTCCAAGAGTTCCTAAAGGATAACCACCTAAACCTTTTTCTTTATCAAAATATATTAAAGAAGTATCTTTTCTAATCTCAACATTAATAAGAAGTTCTGGAGTATTTACTTCAACACTCTTACCTGGAATATTTCTTAAAATAATCCCACCAAGATGCTTACTTATCTCCATACTATTCATTTCATAAGACTTATCACTTCTCTTAGTACTTACCTTAAAAGTATTAAACTCTCTTTCCTTAACAAGTTTAACTAACTCTAAAGAAATAATATCTATATTATTAGTCTCTAACTTGTAGCCAATTTCATACTCATGAATACCAAAAGTCTTATTTAAAGCAGCTTTTACTATATCTAAATTGTCACCAAAAATAATCATTCTTCCATGATCATACTCAACATCATTATGTATTTTTTTACTCAAATCATTTCTTAAAGCCTTTATAAAATAATTAATATTATCTTTCTTAGTATTAAGTTCACCATACTTAATTATTACTACTTTTTCCATGCTTGCACTCCTTCAACCAAAAATATTCTAACATAAACAAAAAGAAAACTCTACCAAAAGATAAAGCTTCCTTATATTTTCGAACGAGATCATTTATTGCCAGTACCATCCAAGAGCGGTTAACATTTCGATTGAACTAATTCAATGCAAATATAATATATCAATTTAGCACTAAATGGCAAATGATATACCTCTACTATTATAATATATGAATAACATTTTATGCACGTTAATCATTTAAACTAGATAACTTTTCATAAACGTTATCAAACACTTTCAAAAATTCAGTTACTTCTTCACTAGTTGTAAGATAAGATAAACTAATTCTTATAGTAGTAAGAGCTCTAGTTTTATCATGATAAAGATTAAAAACTGCTGTACTTATCTTTCCACTACTGCATGCGGTATTTGAGCCAACATATACTTCATGTTTTTCAAGTGCATGAATAAATGTCTCTGGTTTTATATCCATTAAACTAATATTTAAAATATGTGGAATTGAATAACTAGTCTTATTAATAAGTATCTTTGGATATTTCTTTAAATTATCTAAAACTTTATCGTTATACTTCTTAACTTTATCACTTCTTTTATCTAAATCAGTTAAACTAATTCTAAGTGCCTTAGAAAAAGATGCAATAAGAGGAAGTGGTGGTGTTCCTGGTCTAATCTCTTTCTTAGAGCCATAAAATAAAGGTTTAATTCTTACTTTACTACTCTTATAAAGCATACCAACACCTTTAACTCCATATATCTTTTGACTATCAAAAGAAGCCATATCTACATCAGCTAAATTAACTGGTACTTTTCCTATTGCCTGTGTCATATCACTATGAAAAACGCATCTAGGATTTTCCTTATTAATAACTTGTTTTATCGTTTTAAGAGGCTGCCTTATTCCTACTTCACTATTTACGGCACTAATTGTCACTAAAATAGTTTTATCACTGATCTTTTTCTTTAAATCCTCAAAATCAATTACTCCATTATCATCGTTATTAACATAATCTATTACAAAACCATTTTCTTCTAAATAAGAACAAATTTCATAAATACTCTCATGTTCCATCTTGCTAGTAACAATGTGAGAGTCTTTCTTACCAACCGCTAAAGCAAGTCCAATTATCGCCATATTATTACTTTCAGTTGAACCACTAGTATAAATTACTTCATCTTCTTTAATCTTAAGTAATTCACTAATCTGCTTAGTAGCTCCATTCATTAAATTTTTAGACTTCTCACCTAACGAATGTAAACTATTAGGATTCGCAAAATAATCTTTACTAACTTTATTAAAACTATCTAACACTTCAGGAAGCACTGGCGTTGTACTACTATAATCTAAATATATCATCTTATCACATCCTTATGAGCAAAAATAAGTAAGTACTAGCTTACTTTACTTACCTTTAATATCTTTTTATGAATATCAGGATCAGCCTCTGCTATTGCGTTTATAGCTAGCTCTAGTGATGCCTTATAATTACCTTTATAAAACTCACTTTCTGCTCTACTTAATCCATTATTAATCTTCTCACTTATTGCTCTATATCTATTACCATAAACAATAGTATTTTCAGCAAGACTTGCTAACCTAACTGCATCAGTCGTGGTCTTATATAACTTTAACACTAAATCCCTAGCAGTATCAACCCTTATATTTAAAACTTTAATACTTATTGGCTTTTTATTAAGTTCTTTAACCATTATGCCAATTGCATCTCCAGCTTCACTTGCTTCAGTATAATATTCTTTAGGTATAACTGGTAATTTATAAGAACTAATAACATTCTTACTCTTAGCTAAAATCTCATTAATCTCCGTAAGCTGCTCTCTAGCTCTATTCTCATCTTCCTTAAGGCCACTTAAATTTCTTAAAGTAAGCTCTAGCTTATCCTCTTCTTTAACAAGTCTCATGCTAAGTGTATTAAGCTCTTCATTTAACTGGGAATAAGCAAAACTTCTATTACGATAATTTTCAACTAAAACTTCATAATCACTTTGAATAGACTTTATATTTAAATTAAGTTCATCTATTACTTTAACTTCATCATCGCTTAAATCAAAACTATACTTAATATCTTCAATTTTCATAGATAAATTCTTAATAATTGCAAGTAACTTCTTACACTTAACACCAAGCTTTCTAGAGTTTTCTTCATACTCTTTCTTGCTTTGAATTTCTTTATCAAACTCGCCATATAACTCATCAAAATAATTAACAATTGCATTAAGTTCTAGGATGCTATCAGTTAAATTAAGAACATTTAATCTATCAAAGATATCTGCTATCTTCTTTTCAGCTTCTGTAATATTATAATCAATATTTAAATAATCTAAGTTATATCCTTCACTAGTCATCTTCTTAGTAATCTTTGTAATATCTTTAATTTTCTCCGGAATAAGTGTCTTACCTAAAAGAATAACTCCAGGAGCATCATCAATAACTACCTTTAAATTACCAATCGCATCATCTAAAGCCTTAACAATTTTAGGTGCTTCTCCATAAGCATTATTATCCATAGTAAGCTCAAAAGAAGCAAATAACTTATCGACATTCTCAAACTGTAACTCAATAGCTTTCTTAATAAGTTCATAATCATCTATATTATGATGATACTTTAAATATATCTCACGATAGTCTTTCTTTAAACCCGTAATAATCTCTCTATTTTTACTTTCACTTAAAGTAATCTCTTTAATATCACGAAGTAAAAACTCACTTTTACTTTTAACATAATAAAGCTCAAGTTCCAACTTAGCAATTGCTTCATTAATCTCTTTAAACTTTCTTGTTTTAAAAGTTGCTTCTAACTCATTTAATTTATCATCAAGCTGCGGGATATCTTCTTCTTTAATTTTCTTATATCTACTCTGCCATATCTTATACTTTTTCTCTAAATCTTTATTATTAATTAAAGAAGATAATTTATTAAGTTCTGTTAATATACTACCTGAGATAATAAGATTCTTATTTCTTTCAAGTTCTCTTAATATTCCATTATATTTTTTCTTGTTATGCTTATCATACATTACTAAAACAAGCACTATTAAAATAATTGCTACTACAACATAGATTATACCTAAAACTAAACTTGTTTTATCACTCATAACCATACCTCTATTTTAATTTTATCATATTTATTTTATTATTAACACTATAAACTAATAAGCAAACATGATTTTAACAATAAAAATACTTTTTCATTTCGCAAAACGGAAAAATTTTTGATTTTGCGTAATGAAATTAATAAGCACAATATCTTTTATTTCTGACAATTAGGACAAAAATATGTACTTCGTCCACCAACCTTAATCTTCTCTATCTTACATCCACAAGTACATAACTTTCCTTCTTTTTTATGTACTTTTAAAAAGTTTTGATAATTACCAGCAACACCTAAACTAGAAGTATAACTTCTAATAGTAGTTCCGCCTTCCTTAATTGCTAAACTTAGAATATCTCTAGCACTCTTAATTATTCTATTACACTCTTCTAAGGTAACACTTTCACCTAATCTAAGCGGATTAATTTTAGATGCAAATAATACTTCATCTGCATAAATGTTACCTAACCCCGCTATTACTTCTTGTTCTAATAAAAGACTCTTCATATGCTTCTTCTTATTATGAATATGACTATATAATTCATCTGCATCCATATCAAAAGGTTCCTTAGCAAGTTTTACAAGTACCGGATTCTTATCTACTTCGCTTGTCTTTACAACACACATTCTACCAAACTTTCTTGTATCATGATACCTTAAAGACAAATCGCCAAAATAAATAATAACATGCTCATGCTTTAAAATCTCATCATCACTAGGTTTAACAAAATACTTGCCTTCCATTCTTAAATGACTAATAACAGATACTTCACCATAATTAAATATCAAATACTTACCAAATGTTGTAATATCCTCTAAGGTATGACCAATTAATTCATTAATACCCATCTTACCTTCAATAATTCTTGGATAAATAACTTTAACACCTGTTACCTTCTTACCAATAAGTTTCTTTCTTAAAACACTTGCTACAGTCCTAACTTCTGCTAGTTCTGGCATAAACATCACCTACTTTGCTTCATATAAATCTGTTCCTACATCAGTACTAACTTTCAAAGGAACACTTAAACTAACCACATTCTCCATCACATCACGAGCAGTATTAATAAGTTCATCTTTCTCATCATCGCAAACATCAAATACGAGTTCATCATGAATCTGTAAGAGCATCTTACTCTTAAATCCCTTTTCTTCCATAACCTTATCAAGCTTTACCATTGCCATCTTTATAATATCAGCAGCAGTTCCTTGAATAGGCGTATTAAGAGCAATTCTTTCTCCACTACTTCTGACCATATAATTAGTACTATTAAGCTCTTCTATAGTTCTCTTTCTGTTAAATAAAGTTCTAACAGATCCATAAATATGAGCTTCACTCTTAATATTATCCATATATTCACTAACACCTGGATAAAGTTCTAGATACTTCTCAATAAACTTTTTAGCATCACTTGGATTAATTTTTAAATTTTCGCCAAGTCCAAAACCACTAATACCATAAACAATGCCAAAGATAACCGCTTTAGCTGTTCTTCTCATACTCTTAGTAACTTCTTCTTTTGAAACTCCAAAAATATCACTAGCTACTCTCGTATGAATATCTTCATTATTCTTAAATGCCTCAATCATCTTCTTTGAATTGCTGATATGAGCAAGTACTCTAAGCTCTATCTGAGAATAATCTGCACTTAAAAATAAATCATATTCTGGTACAAATGCACGTCTTACTTTTCTATCCAACTCATCTCTAGCCGGAATATTTTGTAAATTAGGCTCTGCACTAGATAACCTTCCTGTTCTAGTCAAAGTCTGTTTATAAATAGTATGAATTCTGCCATCATCTAAAATATAATTATTAAGTCCATCTAAATAAGTACTTTTAAGTTTAGCTAAATTACGATACTCTAAAATAAGCTCAATAATTGGATGCACGCCAACCAAACCTTCTAAAATACTAGCATCCGTACTATAATTAGATCCATCTTTTTTCTTCTTTCTGTATGGTAATCCTAAATGATCAAATAAGATATTACCTAACTGTTTAGGACTAGAAACATTAAACTCACACCCAGCATAATTATATATTTCTCTAGATAAGTTATCTAAACGTACTCCAGCTTCTTCACTCATCTCTTTTAAAATATCTTTATCACACCTAATACCAGCAAGTTCCATCTTAGCAAGCACTTTAACAAGTGGCATCTCAACATTTGTAAATAAATCAAACATATCATCCATCTTTAATCTTTTTACAATATCGTCTCTAGTATCATAAATATATTTAGCTTTTAAAGTAACACCCTTTTTAAGCATTTCCTCATCTTTTAGGATATCACTATAAAAAGGTGCTTCTATTCCATCATTATTCATTATAAATGCTAAATCATCTTTCATTTGATAATTAAGCAGATATGTACCTATCATATGATCAAAATTACTAGTCATATTAACATCTTTAAGTAAAACCATATTCTTCTTTAAGTCATAAGTATAAGTTACTGCTTGTTTTAAATATTCACAAACCTCTTTAACTTTTTCTGGACTAACATAAAATAAATTATCCCCATCAAATACGCCCATACCGATTATCTTACCTAAATGATAATTTTCCTTATCACACTCAATATAATAAGAAACGCACTTTTCTATATTTATATCATGAACATCACTAAGTTCCTTAAAACTAACATCAAGTTTTACTTGCTTCTTAGGTATCTTCTTTAAAAATGAATAAAATTCTAAATCAGCAAATAACTCATCTAATGAATCGTTGTGCCCCATATACTTCATACTATCTAAAGTATCATTTAGAGGAACCTCTCTATATATAGTGCATATATCCTTACTAAAGAAAGCGCTATCTCTATCATTTACTAACTTATCATGAGTAGCACCCTTAACTAAATCAATATTAGCATAAATATTTTCTAAAGTACCATATTCTTGTAATAACTTTAAGGCAGTCTTCTCACCAATTCCTTTAACACCAGGAACATTATCTGAAGCATCCCCACTTAATGCTTTTAAATCAATAATTCTAATCGGTTCAATTCCATAATCATCTTTAAAAGTATCTCTATTATATCTAATAAAGCCCTTTTGTTTTAAAAGCTTAACATCAACAACATCACTAATTAACTGTAATAAATCTCTATCAGAAGAAACAATTGTCGCATCAAACTCAGGATCCTTATCAGCCATAGCTGCAATAGTCCCAATAATATCATCAGCTTCAAAATTCTCCACTTCATAATGCTTAATACCCATTGCTTCAAGTATCTTTCTAGCATAAGGCATCTGCACTTTTAAATCTTCTGGAGTTTCTCTTCTTCCTTCTTTATAATGATCATACTTCTCATGTCTAAAATTTTTACCAATATCAAAAGCAACCGCCATATACTCAGGTTTTTCTTCCTCAACAATCTTATTAATCATTGAAGTAAAACCATATAAAGCATTAGTGGGAAAACCTTTACTATTTCTCATAATATTACCAGTATAAGCAGTTGCATAATAACTTCTAAACATTAAATTATTTCCATCAACAAGTATAACTTTTTTCATATTCTCACCTAAATCTTATTATACCCTATTTTCCTATTATTTCAAAAAAAAATAAGCATTTTGCTTACTTAATTGTAATTAAACCAGCGTCTACTTCCTCTAAAGCACGACCTAATTCCTTTTTATTCTTATAATCGCTTTCTTTCATTTGTAACCATCCAGTCTCCTGAATCTGTTTAGCTCTCTCAGCAATCACATGAACTAGCTTATACTTTGAGTCGACCTGATTTAATATTTTATCAACAGATGGATATAACATTTAAATCACCTCTCCTACACATTCTTAATATAATACAAAAATTAAAAAAGAAAAACAAAACTAAAAGAAAATATACACTAATTTGACAAACTACTTTCTCCAGTCTTGTAATCTATATCAATTCCAGTTTGAACATTATATACATAAACATGAAATTTAAGCCCAGCACCATTATCCTCAACGCTCTTAGCTTCCATCTCTATTCCACTAGCAACTAAATTATCACCATAAAATTTAGGTGTAACTCTATACATAACATGATTACCAGTTTCTTTAATATAACTAGCAACTTTATTCTCAAAATCAAGCATTGCTCCAGTATTAGTCTCTCTAGTACAAGTAATCAAATTATTAGAATTAGCATTCTGTCCAGTTAACTGGTATCCAATTAAATGACATCTATTATATAAATACTTACCATCAACAATATCATACTTAACTGTATGCCATCCACTAGGCTTAACACTGCCAATAGATCCTCTTTTTTCAGTCGGCATCAAATCAGGCCCAATACTAGCATAAGCAACACCACATCTACCAAGTGAATCTAAATCACTATAAAGTTCAAAAGAACTATCAACAAGCTCACTAAAAGAAGGCTCATTATTATCAATAACAACATAAGGCTCTCCATTATATAAAGGAACATCATCTATACCATAACTAACACTTTTATTGTTAAATATAACAAAAGCAAATATAGCTATAAATATACATTCACATAAATATCTATAAAATTTTTCCATAAAACCACCATTATAAAATCTATTGTGTATAACTCAATTAGCGGCAACTGACATGCTCAAAGCGGAGAATCCACATGCCAGTTGCCACTTAACCATCATAGTTTAGTATATAATTTTTCATATCAACCTCGCCCACAATATGTTCCTCGAATGGTTTCTCGGGACTTACATAGATCAAAGATATCGACCTTTCTAAACATTGCCTTGTTTCTATTTTACTACATATGGATTATCACTCGTACCATTACCAGTTACGCTGGTCGAAGATACAAGAGAAATGGCAGGCCGCAAACCACAGTCGTAGCCCACGAAGCTGCTGTTCAAGCCGCCCGAGTCCACGAACCAAACGACAGCTTCATCGCCATTGAAGTAGTAAGGCGACAAAGACCACCACCATGTAGTTCCAGTATTTTCTTGTAAATATGTAGAACGATTAGAAGTATAAGCGATAGAACCAGCAAATGCTATTTCATCTGCAGTTAATAATCCTATTTTATAAGTTAAATTACCATTACCATTCGTTGTATCATCAACAGTAAATTTAGATAATTTTCCACCATTATTATCATTTGGACATTTTAGTGTTGGTTGTTTTGTAGAAGCCAATCTATTATATGCTGCGTAATTTGTTTTATTTTTAGCGTAACCAAGTCCTCCACTTACTGTACTCTTATCATTACACCATATTGTATCTGCTAGTTTACTTTCATATGATGTCAAATTATTTGTGTACCACGTTTCTAAATTAGTAAGTATTGTACTTTTATTTGTATTAGCATGTGTACTTGCATAATCACTTGCACCAGTTGCTCCATACATAAATCCACCATATGCGTTATCATTATAACTTGAATTGAATGCAGTGTTATAAGTACTTCCTGAATATCTTGCAAATGCTGCAGTAGCGCCATTATTTGCAGCATCACAAGGATTAGCTACTTTATTTATGTTATCATTGTGTAAGATGAGTTTTACAGAGCCATCTCCACCAATTCTTACTATTCTCCAGCATTTATTAGCAAACTGCACATAGTTATTTGTTACTGCACCTCTAAAATAATAAGATGTACCATAATCATCTACTGCAGATGCAAGCAAGGCTTCACTAGCAGTAGATATAGCTGCTCCAGGTGTTGTTATTGGAGTCTTAACTTCATTATTTGCTAGTATTGAATGTCTTAATGTTTGATTAAATGTTGCATTGCATTTAGTGCTTCCCTTAGTTATTCCACTTGTTGTAAGAACCCATTTAGTACCATTCCATTCTACTTTACCTGTTCCTGTAGTACATTCGACGCTTGTCTCATATGCGGCAGTAGTTGGAAATGTTGTGCTTATTTCACCATTAATTGTTATTGCTAATAGAGTATCTTTTGGTTCTGTGTATTTTGCTTCGTATAGTTTGTCTCTATTAAATATTATTATACATATTGTTATTAGTATTGTTAGTATTAAAAGTGTTTCTTTTTTATTTTCCATTAACACCTGCCTACTTTCTATCTAATAGTATTTTATAATAAAAGAATGTTTAAATCAATAGATAAACACTCTTTTATTTATTCTGGTTATTACTATTAAGTATTAATAAAATAAAAAGAAAAAGCTAACAATCCTTTAAGTATTAGCTTTTTCAAAACCAAAAATTGGAGAAGCCTAACTTTCAGGGGTTAGTATTCTTCCTTAACTTGATTATACTACAAAAGGCCTGTTTTATACAAGCCTTTTTCTATTTGAATATATTTTTAATTCTTGTCCAAAGATTATCTTTCTCTGTTTCAGCATTTGTAGTTTTAACTTCTTCTTTAGATTCTACTCCATCCATTACATAAATGAATTTAGTTTCTCCAGTAGTGTTACTACCAGCAAATGATGTATAATTTTCACCTAGTTTAACTAGTTCTTTTGCTCTATATGCTGTTGGTACTAACATATTATTAACTTTATCTGTAACTGGTTTAATTCCTTCATTATCTAACTTTTTAATGCCTTCTGATAGTTCAGTCATACCACTTGATATCTCTTTTAAACCAGATGCAAGCACTTTACCATTAGATGCTAGTTCTTTAACTCCTGCTGCAAGCTTTGCTGTATTAGTTTTTAAATCTTCAGTACCATCATTTAAATCTTCTAAGCCTTTATTAAGTGCTGGAAGCATAGCATTAACTTTCTTGTTTAATCCATCAAAAGTTGCTAAAGTTTTCTCAATTGCTGCTACATTTTGTTCTAATAAGCCAATCATTTGTAAGTTAGAATTATAATGATTTTCATATTCATACTTAACTGTAAATAACTCATTTTGACTTGCATTAAGTAAGTCTACATATTCTTTATCTTTAAGTTCTGCTGTATCATAAGCAGTTTTAACTTTATCATTATTTGTTTTTAATAAGTTTATTGTGTTTTTATCTGCTTCTAATAACATTTGCATTTTAGCAATATCTTCGGAGTTATCTCCTAAAATACTTGATACAAGAGAAAGTTCTTTAGTAAGTTGTTTAACACCATCATCTAATGATACTGAGCCATCTTTTAAAGCTACTGTGCTACTATATAATTTATCTAAATAAGCACTAAGTTTAGTTGCACCATCAGATGCATCCTTTGTTCCTAATTCTAGTGAGCTTGCACCAGACTCTAATGCATTAATCGCATCATTTAAAGTATTTAACTTATCAGTAACTGTACTAATATTTGATAATGATGATACATCACTAGAACTAATTAATTTAGGAGTTATCATCATATAAACAGTACCTAGTGAAAACTTATCAGTATCATAAGTAATAGTAACTTTATTAAGGCTTGATAACTCACTTAATTTTAAACTATCTGATAAACCTGGTGTACTAAGTGCTGCTACCATATTAACTTTGCCATTATTAATTACTTTACCACTACTAACATTAACATTTTTAGCGCTTTCATCTAAAGTAAATGTACTCATTACAACAAATGGTGTATACATAGTTTCTCTAGAACCATTAATATTAACATTTCTTCTAGAGTTATTAGTAAATTTAAGTTCAATAGTAACTTTACCACTTTTACCAGCTAAATCTTTAAGTTCTGTTTCTTTACCATCTAACTTATAAGTTATCTTAACGCCAACTGGTAACTCTTTAGAAGTTTTACCTTGATAGAAAATATTATTCCCTAGTCCATTCCAAGTTATCTTATCTCCATTTTGATTGAATGATTCATTACCACTTAAATTAATAATATCTTCTAAATTAGTAATATCATTTATAGTACCGTTACCTGTATTAAGTAACTCCTCATTAACAAAACTAGACTTAACACTTCCATCTGGATTTAACTTTCCATAAACTGTTTCATTTTTAGTTAAAGCACTTGCACTAAGTGGCATCATCAAAGCTCCTACTAAAAACATACTTGCAATAACTTTTTTATTATTTTTCATAAAATTATCCTTTCCTAACATTGTCTTACCAATTAATTTATCAAAGATTAATAGTATACTTGGTAATACTGTAATAACTATTATCATACTAAGGATTGCTCCTCTACTAATCAAAGTACATAGTGATCCAACCATTTCTAACTTAGAATATGCTCCTACTCCAAATGTTGCTGCGAAGAAACATAATCCACTAACAAATACTGAGTTTCCACAACTATTAAGTGTACTTAGTATTGCTTCTTTTTTATCCATAGTTTTACGATTATTTAAATATGTTGTTGTCATTAAAATTGCATAATCAATAGTAGCTCCTAACTGTATTGTTCCTAAAACTATTGGAGCAACAAATGGAAGTGTAACTCCGCCTAAATAAGAAATACTCATATTCATACATATTGCTGCTTCAATTGCTATAATAAGTAAGAATGGTAAGCTAAATGACTTTAGTACAATAAATAATATTATAAAGATACATACTATAGATGAACCATTAACGTTATTAAAATCTGTATCACTAGTTGTAATAAGATCTTTCATAAGAGGTCCCTCTCCAGCAACTATTGCATTTTTATCATAACTCTTAACAATCTTATTAAGATCATCTATCTCATCATTTAATTCATCGCTAGCAACTTCATATAATGAGTTAACTAAAATCATTTGATATTTATCACTTTCAAACATACTAGATTTATCTCCAAGCATATTTGTTGTAATTCCATAATCACTTAGTTCACTAGCTGATAGTACTAAATCTACACCAGATAACTTTTTAATCTCACTAACCATATTATTTATATTTCCTGTCTTCATATTACTATCTACTAAAATAATTTCTGGACTTACTATATTATAATTATCCTTTAAAATCTCGTTTGCTTTAATACTCTCTAAAGTATCTGGTAATGTCTTATCTATTTTATAATAAACATTAACTTTCTTATTGGCTAAATAAATAGGTACTAGTAATAAAACAAATATTGCAAAGATTACTTTATACCTTTTAACTATCCAGTTATTTAACTTATCAAACTTAGGAGTAATTACTTTATGACTAGTCTTTTCACACCACTTATCAAACACAAGTAAAAGTGCTGGAAAAACTGTTAAAACTGTAATAACACCAAGAAGGACACCTTTTGCCATAACAATACCTAAATCTTTACCTAAAGTAAGACTCATAGTGCATAATACTAAGAAACCTGCGATAGTAGTTGTAGAACTACCAATTACTGAAGTAAATGTTTCTTTTATAGCAAGCTTCATAGCTTCTTCTTTCTTCATCTTCCCTTTCTTACTTTCATAAGCGTGATATAAGAAGATTGAGAAGTCGGTCGTAACACCTAACTGAAGTACTGCAACAAGTGCTTTTGTAATATAAGATATCTCTCCTAAAAATACATTAGTACCTAAATTAAATACAATTGACATACCTATATTTAAAAGTAACAATACTGGTACTAAATAACTATCTAAGCTAAGCTCTAACACAAGTAAACAAAGTACAACTGCAATTGCTACATATATTGTTATCTCCTTTTCAGATAACTCCATCGTATCAAGAACCATTGAGCTCATACCACCAAACATATAATTATCACTGGTAAGCTCTCTAATCTCTCTAACTGCATCAATTGTTTTTTCATTACTAGTACTTTCTAAAAATGTAACAAATAATACGTCCGTGTTTTCCTTATGAACCTTATCCCTTACTTCACTAGGAAGCACATCAAGTGGAATATTAGTTCCAAACGCATCATAGATAGATACAACTTCACCTACTCCATCTACATCACGCAACTTATCTTCAACTGCAAGTAATTCTTTCGCATTTGCATTTTCAATTACTGCAATTGAGTAAGATCCCATTTTAAACTCATCAGTTAAAATATTTTGTCCTTTAATCGTTTCATAATCATGTGGTAAATAAACTAAAATATCATAATTAATTTTAGTCATCTTCATCCCAACAAATGAAAATATTAATAAAACTATAGAAATAATCAAAATATTTTTACCATGCTTAGTAATAAAATCACTAAACTTATCCATTTCTTTCACCTCGCTAAACATTATATGACTACAGATTTTAAAAAGGCACTATTAATTTATTGTTTTGTATGAAATCCAACAAATTGGCTGTTTTGTATGCGTATTTAAGCAACAAAGTGCTAATTATCTTGCAAAAAGTACATAATTAGATATAATGTTGGTGTGGTGAATTATGAAAAACGAAAAACAAGATTTAAGAATTATTAAAACAAAAAAAGTGCTTTATACGGCACTAGTCGATCTCATGAGAGAAAAAACATTTGAAGAAATAAAAGTATCTGAAATTTGTGCCAAAGCATTAGTAAACAGATCTACCTTCTATGCTCATTATGAAGATAAGTATGAATTCCTAGTTGACTTTTTAGATACATTTAAAGAAAGTTTAACATCATACTTAGATACCAATGATAATAATTTAAATACAAAAAAATATTATATGGAAATGCTTAAACTATTACTTACTCACATTGAAGATAAGAAGAATATTTACTCAGCAATCATGGTGAATAATCGTAATGGTGTTATGATGGATATTATTTCTGACGTTGTTAATAAAGATATTAGAAAAAGGGTTCAAGAGTCAGGTCTTAATAAAGGAACCATCCCTGTTGATATTGTTGCTAAATTTTATATTGGTGCAATTACCAATGTTGGTATCGAATGGATTACTGATAACAAGTATTCAAAAGAGGACGTCTTAAATTATTTAGAAAAACTTTTACCAAATAATATAGACACCTTATAAGGGTGTTTTTTTAGAAATTACAGATTTTAAAAGTCTGCAAACTCGCATAAATAAAGGGATTGCGTCAGTTTAATAATTGTACTATTATACCTACTTGAAGAGCACTATGTTAGGCTTCTCCTTTCCATAAAAAGAAGGGAGTGATGTATATGAAACAGTTAAAATCTATTTTAGATAAACTTATTATCATATTAATCCTTTTATTTATTTTAAAGATAGCATTAGTTATATTTAAATAAAAAAAGAAGCAACTAACAAAACCTTGTTAAAGTTGCTTCTACAGCAAAAACTTGGAGAAGCCTAACTTTCAGGGGTTAGTGCTCTTCCTAAATTAATTATACTACAGAAGACCTTAATCATTCAAGTCTTTTGTTTTCTTATCTTCATCCATATCTTTCAAATAAGTCATAAGTTTATTAGTTACATCTGGTGGCAAAATTTTATTTAATTCTTCAGCACTAGCTTCTTTTATTTTTTTAACACTACCAAATGTTTTAATAAGTTCTTTTCTTCTCTTCTCACCTATTCCTGGAATGTTATCAAGAACACTTTGGATAGAACCTTTTGATCTTATTTGTCTATGATAGTTAATCGTATATCTGTGAACTTCATCTTGCATGCGTGTTAGATAATGGAATAAGTTACTAGTTCGATCAATATCATAAATCTCTAAAGTGTCTCCATCTAATAAATCATTAGTTCGATGCTTATCATTCTTTACTAATCCGCAAACTTTTATATTTAAATTTAACTCTTCTAAAACTTCTCTAGCTGCTCTAATTTGCGTAACACCACCATCAACTAGTATTAAATCAGGTAAATCCTTTTCTAATAGAGCCCTATAATATCTACGATATATAACCTCTTTCATCGTATGATAATCATCATTTTTATCTACCATTACTTTGTATTTACGATATTTATTTTTATCTGGAGAGCCATCAACAAAGACAACCATTCCTGATACGGCAAATGAGCCAAAAAGGTTTGAGTTGTCAAAAATATCAATTCTTTTTATTTTCATTCCAAGTAAGTGTTCTAATTCTTCATTAGCTCCTTCAGTTTTACTTATTTGATTTTCTATTCTTTTAAAGTTATTTTCTAGATTAATAGTGGCATTTTCTTTAGCCATCTTTAATAGTTTATACTTAGAACCTTTAGTTACTTTAATAAATTTTGTATCTATTATCTCTTTTAAAGCTGTTTCATCAATCTCATCTGGGATAAGAATTTGTTTAGGTATTTCTCTTTTGTTATAGAATAAAGCGATAAGGTACTCTATTTCATTTAGATAATCATCAGTTACTGGTTCGATTTCTGTATAGTTACCAACTAGTTTACCAGCTCTTATATATAAGAATTCTAGTGAGATAAAGCCATTTATAAAAGCATAATTAATGACATCTAAATCTTCTTTAGCAGTAAGTTCTACTTTTTGTTTCTCTAGAACTATATTCATGTAATCTAGTTCTTTTTTTAGTTCTAAAGCCATTTCATAGTTCATATTTTCTGAATAATAATTTATTCTTTCTTTAAGTTTATTTTTAATAATATCTTCATTACCTCTTAGAAATGAGATTATTTCATTTTCCATATTTATAATATCTTCTGGATTTACGTGTTTAGTGCAGTATCCTAGACATTCATGTATGTGATAGTAAAGACAAACTTCTTTAGGCATGCCTTCACATTTTTTAAGAGGATATAATCTATTAATAAGGTTTACAATTCGTCTTGCAGCATAAACATTTACATATGGACCAAATAAAATTTTATCTTTACTTTTCTTGACCTTAAGGTATCTTACTACTTTTAAAGATGGAAATGGTTTTCTAGTATACTCAATATAAGGATAACTTTTATCATCTTTAAGTAAAATGTTATATTTTGGATTATATTTTTTGATAAGATTGATTTCTAGGATGAATGATTCTAGTTCAGTATTAGTAACAATATATTTAAAATATGCAATATTACTAATCATCTTAGCTGTTTTACCAGTATGAGTTCCACGAAAATAAGAACTTAAACGCTTCTTTAAGTTTTTAGCTTTTCCTACATAAATTACCGTATCACTATCATCATACATTTGATAAGACCCGGGTTTATTTGGCACTAATTTAAGTTCTTCTTTAAACATATCAATCACACTACTATTATTACACACTTTTCATTTATTTAAAAGAAAAAAACTCATATAAATGAGTTAGCATTTTATACCAGCATTACCTTTATATGTTTTACCAGTTTTAATTAAAGTATACTTGTTATCTTTTAAAGTAACTTTGATTTCATCGCCTTGGTTAAATTCTTTACTATCACAATCATTGTTAATGTAAAACAAGGCATTATCTTCAACTTTATATCCATTATATGGAACGTTGTCATACCCAGTCATAAGGCTCATCGATAAATCTAAAATATCTTGATAATTCTTTCTATCTTTTGTTGAAACAATTTTTAATGTTGGATAATCTTCTTCCGGATCAATAAATAATGCATAGTATTCATTACCAGAAGTATCCTTAGTTATTAACTCTCTTTTTTCAATATAAGCAGCTTTAGTGCTAGTAGTTGTTGAAGTAGTAGTTGATGAAGTATTATTATTTTTTGAAGCATTATTATCTTTATCATTAACTATAATGTACACCAGTAAACCACTAAGAAGTACAATTATAACTATCAAAAAAAATATAAGAAGATTTGTTTTTTTATTATTATTCATATACATTTCCTTTCTAAATTATATAATTAACACTTCATTCCTGAAATCGGAATATATGTCTTACCAGTACTTGTTATATTATACTTATTATCTTTTAAGGTTACTTTTAATTCTTCACTACAATTATAACCACTATTGTAATAATTATTAATATAAAATACTGCACCACTTTCAATTTTATACCCAACATATGGTGCATCTTCATAACCAGTATAAATTGACATAGTTAAATCTAAAATATCATAATAATTTTTCTCATCTAGAGTAGAAATAATTTTTAAAACTTGTTCTTCATCTGTATCAACGTATACAACATAATAACTATTACCTGATGTATCTTTAGATACAAATTTAGCTTTCCCATCAGTTACATATCTCAAATTTTCCTTATCTCCTTGATGAACAACATTTGTAATTCTTTTGTTATAATCCATATATATAGCAATTATGCCTACAAAACCAAATACAACAATTCCAGAAATAACTAATATTACAATAACTATAATTTTTGTATTCTTATCCATCCTTACTTCCCTTCTATTATGATTATAACATAACTTTGACAAATAAAATATCTTATAATATACTTTTGATGTGATATTTATGAAATTACTAAATCAATCTTTAATTATAGAAAAAAAGTCTAAATTCATTGGAATGCTTTATGAAATAGAATGCAAAGAAGATGTACTAACTATTTTATCTAAAGTTAAAGAAAATAATAAAGGCTACAGACATATTCCATACGCTTATTATCTCAAAAACACCGCATCAAAAAGTGATGATAAAGAACCTGGTGGTATTGGTATGAGTTTTCTAAACACTTTAGAACGTAATAAACTAGATAGTCATTTACTATTAGTAGTTAGGTACTATGGTGGAACTAAATTAGGTGCATCTAATTTACTTAGAACTTATAGTAAAGCAGCAAATGATTGCATTAATAAAAATAACTAACATATATATTACTAGGTGATTTATTTGACTATTATAAAATATTTAAAAAGCATGGCTATTCCCCTAGGAATAGTATTAATACTCCCCCTCTTATTAGGTATACTAAATCTACTTGGCATCCAAACAAACAAAATCGTTATTCTAGTTATTATGGCAATAGGTACATTTATTAGTGGTTTCTATCTAGGAAAAAACTCATTAAAAAAAGGATACTTACAAGGAACATTACTTGGCGTTATATTATCTTTAATACTATTCTTATTTAGTTTATTATTTAAAAACACATATACAGCCTCTTCTTTAATATATTATATAATTATAGTTATATCTTCAATGATAGGAGCAAGCTTAGGTATACAGAAAAAACTGGATTAATTTCCAGTTTTTAATTTATAATGTAAGGATTTTCAGACGTACCTATTCCACCTGAAATTTTAGTTGATGAAGAAAGAGCTATTGCCAGACGCAAATTATTAGGACTATCAACATTAATCGAAGCAAATTTTCCATAATACTCATCAATTATCCCAACATACGCAGCACTATCATCTACATATGATGGAGTCATCGTCCACCAAAAAGTACTAGTATCATCTTCCAGACCAGTAGCATTTTCTTGTAAATACACACTTGGATTTGGCTTATCAGCATAGCCGGCAAATTGCAGTAAGTAGTCCTATTTTATAAGTTAAATTTCCATTACCATTTGTCTTATCACTTACTGTAAATTTAGATAACTACCTCCAATATTATCATTGGGACAAATCAAAGTTGGTCCTGTACCTCCAGAACTACCATCAGAAGCATATAATCTTTTCATACTATTATAATAATTTATATTTTTACCATATCCAAAATTAGAACCAGGATAATGTCCAAAAGGATTATAACTAGTATCAGTAACTACACTTTTATCATTACACCATATTACATCTGCAAGCTTATCAGTATATGATGACAAATTATTTTTATACCAAGTTTCTAAATTGTTTAAAACAACACTCTTATTGCTATTTGAATGTGTACCCAAATAACTACTAGCACTCTTACCACCATACATAAACCCTACAAAAGTATTATCATTAGTATTGGAATCATTATTTGAATTAAATGAAATTGCATATAATGTTGAACTATTACGACTAGGATGAGCAAACGCAGCCGTTGAATCATTATTATTTGAAGAGCAAGGATTTTGTGAATTATACACATTGTCATTATGAAGTACCAATTTCACAGACTTATTACCTGTTACTCTAACTATTCGCCAACATTTATTTGCAAACTGCACATAATTATTCTTTACTGCACCTCTAAAATAATACGATGTGCCATAATCATCTTCAGTTGGTGCCAGAACAGCTTCCGTTGTATTTTTATTCGATGATATTTCTATATAATTAAAATAACCTCTAGTAGCACTTACTACATAATATAAACCACTAAGTCCTGTTGTTGTACGCATACTACCAGGAACAGAGGAGATAAAATCGTCTCCATAATGATGACCTTTATTCGAAATATATTTACCAACCAAACTAGAATAATAATCTGAATAATCACCACTTACAGCAGCACCAGTCAAATCAAAACCCGTTCCATTTGCTTCCCAACCAGTACCATACGTTATATAACTTCCAGATGAAACATTACATGACTTAGTGGCTGAAATATCATCATTTATATATGCACTAACTACTTTTCCTGGTGTTGTTAATTGCTAGTTATAAGACTCCATTTAGTACCATTCCATCTTAATTCACCACTACCACTTGTACATTCAACACTCGTTTCATAATATTTTGTAGTTGGAAAACTTGTACTAATTTCCCCATCTAATGTTATTGCTATAGTTGTATCTGGTGCATTCCACTTTGCTTCATAAAGTACTCCCTTTGGCTTAAATAACCAATAAAATATACTAATTATGCTCACAATAAAAAGAGAAATGAGCGGCAATACTTTGTTCATAACTACCTCTACTTTTCCCTTTTAGTATATAATACACCCCCCTTGTGTCAAGTTATTTCTTTGTGGAAAACTATCTGTTTTTGCTATCAATGATGATTGTTATTGGCCCATCATTTGTGATATTAACTTTCATTTCAGCACCGAATACTCCGGGGTATGTTTTAACTTTTTCATTTAATTTTTTATTATACTCTTCATATAATTTTATTGCTTCTTCACCTTTCATGGCATTTATATAGCTTGGTCTATTGCCATCTTTCGTAGATGCCTGAAGTGTAAACTGACTAATTGATAAAATCTCTCCACCTACATCAAGTATACTTTTATTCATTACGCCATTTTCATCATCAAAGATACGTAGATTTAAAGTTTTTCTTACTAGATAGTCGACATCTTCACTAGTGTCCTCCACATTTACTCCAACTAAAATTACCATACCTTTATCAATCTTATTTATTAATTTATTATCTACCAAAACACTTGACTCAAGTGCCCTTTGAATTACTACTTTCATTTCGTTACCTCAATTACAAAATTATTTTTTTCAATCTCTAAAATAAATAATTCCAACTGTTCTTTACCTTTAACCTTAATATTTATTTGATAATCAAGCATTGAACCATTTTCATACTCTTTAACACTATTAATTGATACACCTTTTAATGATGCAGCAGTTACAATCTCAAGTAAATGATTTTGCATACTATTAGTTTTTATCGTTAAAGCAGTATTAAATAATTTGTCTTCATCATTATTCCACTCTACTTCAATTAATCTCTCCGTTTTATCACCTACATTAGGACAACTCTTCTTATGAACAGACACGCCCTCTCCTTTAGTAATAAAACCAATTATTTCATCACCAGGAACCGGATTACAGCAATGAGCTATTGTAACTAAAATATTATCTGAACCAGCTACTGTAATATCATTTTTATGATTTCTTCTTTTATTGGTTGTATTACGATTAACTCTTTCAAGCATAATATCTTCTATATTCTTCTTATCTTCATAAATTAAATTAATAATATAAGCAGGTGTATATCTTAAAGAACCAACACTTAATAAAAGTTCATCATAATCTTTTATTTTTAAATCAGTAAGTAACTTATTAATATTTTCTTCTTTTAAAACTTCAGTAATTGATAATTTTTGCTTTCTAATTTCTTTTTCAAGTAAGTCTTTACCAGCTTCAATATAATTCTCACGATCTTTCTTAGAGAAATATGCTTTAATTTTATTTTTAGCTTGAGTTGTTTTAACAAAATTTAGCCACTCTTTATTAGGTTTAGCAGAATTTAATGTATTTATCTTAATAATATCTCCATCTTGTAATTCATAATCAAGCGGTACTATCTGATCATTAACAATTGCTCCAACTGTTTTATCACCTACTCCAGAGTGAATACGATAGGCAAAATCAATTGGCGTTGCACCTTGTGGAAGCTCCATAACATCACCTTTAGGAGTAAATACATATATTAATGAATTTAATATCTCATCATAAGCATTCTTTTGGAAACTCTCATCAGTATCATTACTAGCCATTTTAATTGTGTTTCTAAATATCTCTAGCTTTTGTTCCATAATATTCTGAACATTTTTAGTATGCTCTTTATAAGACCAGTGACTAGCAATACCATGCTCTGCAAGTTCATCCATTTCCGGAGTTCTAACTTGTACCTCATAAATATTATCATCACTACCAAATACAGAAGTATGAAGTGACTGATACATATTTTCTTTAGGCATAGCTATATAATCTTTAAATCTTTTTGGAACAGGTCTATATTTAGCATGAATTAAACCAATTGCTAAATAACAATCTTCTTCAGTTGGAACAATAAGCCTCATTGCTAAAATATCATAGATTTCATTCCACTTATGTCCCGTAGTTAACTTATGATAAATACTATAAATACTCTTTACTCTAGCTTTTATCTCAAATTTAATACCATGTTCAGTTAAAATATCACTGATGCTTTCTTTCATCTCATTTAAACTTTTAGCTAGCTCTTCTGCACTTCCATTAAGTTTATGCTCTATCTCTTCATACATATCGGGTTTAGTATACTTTAAACATAAATTTTCAAGCTCACTTTTTATTGAATTTATACCAAGTCTATGAACCACTGGAACATATACTTCCATAGTAGCATTTGCTTTTTGCTTTCTTTCTTCTGGTGATAAAATATAAGCATGTCTCATAACATCTAATCTATCAGCTAACTTAATAATTAAAACTCTAACATCCTCTGATAATCCTACAAGCAATTTTTTAAGATTATTACTTCCACTAACACTATAATCAGTTAATTTTAAGTGACTAATCTTTTCCAAATTATCTATAATATCAGCAATATCATCGCCATACTTTTCACGCACTAACTCTATATCTTCCTTACTCGTAAATCCATGAAGAAGCGCTGCTATTATTGAAGTTGAATCTGCATTTAAATCAGCTATTATTCCCGCAACATTTAAGTAATGCATACTACTTTGAGCATGATACTCCTTACTTTCACCAAATTTATTAATCATCAAATGATAACTTTCCATTATCTGATCTAATTCTTCAGTTTTAAATTCATTTTCTCTGCACTTTGCTATTATGTCATTTATTTTATACATTTAGTTATTCTCCTTTATTCGTATTATGATATTTAATTAATTCATCATCAGGTGTACTTAAGATATCATCAACCATCTCTCCTAGAGTAATTCTATTTTTATTACACCAATAATTATATCTTAAGTAATCCCATATCTCCTTCTCTGTTAATTTAATTTTAGAGTTTCTCTGTAAATCATCACTCTTTGTTTTTAGGGCTGGAACCAATCTATTATATAACTCAGTTATCGTATTAAATTTAATTTCATCCATAAATTCTCCTTATATTATTTAGTTTTCTTTCATATATTATTATATAACATTTTTACTAGAAAGAAAACTGACGATTATGAAAAACAAGTTTATTAAAAGTACACTTATTTTAATTATTGGTGGAATTATTACTAAATTATTTAGTTTTGTTATTAGAATTTATTTTACAAGAGTTATCGGTACTGAAGGTATCGGAATCTACTCCCTTGTTATGCCAACTTACAGTTTACTTATTACAATTACATCTCTAGGATTTCCCATTGCCATATCTGCTCTAGTCTCTCGCGGCAACATTAGAGGTAAAAAAATTGTCTTAAGTGCATTACCCGTTTCCTTAACTTTAAATTTTATATTAGTAATCTTTGTTATCTTTGCAAGTAAATTCATAAGCATTAACCTTCTTCATAACGAGGACACATATTACCCTTTAATGGCTTTATCTTTAGTTTTACCATTTATCTCAATCGGAAGCATTCTAAGAGGTTACTTTTTTGGGAAACAACAAATGATGCCTCACTCACTATCCAATGTTATTGAGCAAATATTTAAACTATTAATTGTCTTATTAGTTCTTCCCCATCTATGTAAATACGGCCTTATTATAACTATCTGTGGTTATATTTTAATTAGTATATTATCTGAGACAATGAGTATTATCATCTTCCTTTTATTTCTACCTAAAAACTTCAAAATAGAAGCAAGAGATTTAAAACCAGATATAGGGACTATTAAAGATGTTATGAAAATTGGTATACCTAGTGTAAGCTCTAGAATTATTGGCAACATTGGCTACTTCTTTGAACCAATTATTCTTAGTACAGTAATGCTAAGTAAAGGTTTTAGTTCTGCATATATTACCAATATGTATGGTGTTTATAATACTTATGTTTTAGGTCTTTTACTAGTACCTACCTATTTGCAAATGGCTATAAGTACATCCTTACTTCCTGAAATAAGCAAAAACTATCAAAATCTTGCTAAAGTTAAACAAATTTTTAATAAGACGCTTATCTTTTCTCTTATTTTGGGAATATGTGCAAATGCATTTTTATACCTATTTTGTGATGAAATCTTGTGGATAGTCTTTAAAACACATGAAGGAGTTACTTATATAAGATTTATGGCTTTCTTCTTCAGTATATTCTATATGGAAGCACCAATTAATAGTACACTTCAAGCTCTAGGTAAAAATGCCTTTTTAATGAGAACCACTCTATATGGAACCATAATTAGACTCCTATGTCTATTTATCTTTGCTTATCTAAAACTAGGAATGTTTGCTTTAATACTAGCTGAAATAATAAATATCTTTATCTGTGTTCTTATCAATTACACCAAACTTATCCATACCCTTAAAAAAAGACCTTGTTAGGTCTAGTTTTCTTTAATAATATCGATTGCTTTACGCATCTTTAGATCAGCTTTAATTACTTCTTCTCCACCAATCATATTAATAACGTCATCTTCAGTTACACCGTACATTTCACTGATACGTTTAATTTCAGCTTTAACTTCTTCATCAGTAACTTCAATATTTTCCTTCTTACTGATTTCTTCAAGTAAGTATCTTACCTTGATTCTATACTCAGCCTCTGGAGTAATTTGTTTCTTCAAATCTTCAATATTTGATTTAGTATATGATAGGTATTGTTCTAAAGATAAACCTTGCATTTGAAGACGATTTCTATATTCATCCACCATACGATTTAGTTCTGATTCAGTTATCTCTGGATTAATTTCCACTTCTAAAGATTCAACAGCTTTTTTAAGAAGTTCATCAACATATTTATTTTCAGCATCAGCTTTCTTATGTTCTAATAAATGCTTCTTAATTTCTTCTTTTAATTCTTCTTCAGTCTTAACATTTTCATAACCTAAATCTTTATAGAATTCTTCATTCATTTCAGGTAATACACGCTTTTTAAGTCCAGTTACTTTAACAGTGAACTCTACGTCTTTACCTTTTAAATTTTCAACATAATCTTCTGGAAATTTTAATTTAAGTACTTTTTCTTCTCCAATACTCATTCCAACTAAACCTTCTTCAAAACCTGGAATGAATGTATGAGAACCAATCTCAAGTGGATAGTTTTCTCCGCTTCCACCTTCTAATTCTTTACCATCTACTACACCTTTAAAGTTAATAACAGCAGTAAATCCTTCTTCTACTTTTCCTTCAGTTAACTCAACTACATCAGCATATTCTTCTTTTAAATGTCCAAGTTCATGATTAATTTCATCATCACTAACTTCTACCTTTTCTTCTTTAACACCTAGATTTTTGTATTTACCTAGTTTTACTTCAGGACGTTCAATAACAGTAAATGCAAACTCAACTTCATCTTTATTAATATTTTTAATATCAACTTTTGGTTCGCATACTGGATTTAATTTATTATCATCGATAATTTTGTGATATGCATCATTAATACACTCATCTACAGCATCCATAAATAATACTTCAATACCAAACTTTTTGATATAAACTTCTTTTGGAACTGCTCCTTTTCTAAAACCATCAACTTTAATATCTTTCTTCTTTTTGTTAAAAGCTCTATCTAAAGCGTTAGCCCAAGCTTCACCTTCAATTTTAGTAGTAAACTCTTTTACGTTTTTCATTCTTCTTCTCTCCTTAATTTCTTAATTATTATACTTTACTCTTAACATTTATGCAAGTGTAAGCATCCCTTTATATGTAAAAAAGCTGGCTAAATTAGTCAACTTTTTCGATTTTAATCTTATAACTTCCTGTAGGTGATGCTACTTCAATTTCTTCACCTTGTTTTTTACCAATGATAGCTTTTCCTAAAGGAGACTCATTTGATATTTTATTTTCAAATGGATCTGCTTCCATTGAACCAACAATACTATATACTTCTGTATCATCATCATCTACATAAGAAATAGTTACTGTACTTCCTAAGCCAACTACATGTCCACTTTCTTTTTGGATTATTTTGGCATTTTCTAACATATATTCTAGTTCTTTAATACGTCCTTCAACTTCGGCTTGTTCTGCTCTTGCTGCATCATAGTCGGCATTTTCAGATAAATCACCTTGGCTTCTAGCGTCTTTAATTGCTTCAATTACTTTTGGTCTTCTAACATTTTTTAATTCATTTAGTTCTGTTTCTAAATCTAAGAAACCTTCACTAGTTAATAAAAATTCTTTTTTTGCCATTTAAAATATCTCCTTTGCATAATTTAAACTTTTATAAGTCTACTACAAATCATCACAAATGTCAAATACTTTTAGACGAATCATGTCACCCTTTTGTACAGGTAAATTGTCTTTGATTTTAACAATCATTTGAGCATGATTTGCTTCTTCTATTATATTCATATCCTCATCAAATATTTCGTTAATTTGATAATCGAAAGTTTTATTATATGGACTAATTATTTGACACACAGTCCCCTTTTTAAAATAATTACGTTCTTCAATAGTAATTATACCATCAGCATTGTCTATTACTAATCCTAAAAAATCTTGATTAGAATACTCATTTCTAACTCCAGGATAATACTGTTCTTTTTCAGTTGGTAATTCATTAAAAAACTGTGGCGTACTTTCCCTATTAGCACATCTATTAAGAACATTAAGATAGTAATTACTTATTTCTGGAGTTAATGTATTATTTAAGATATGATCAATAATTCTTCTATAAGATAGGATAACGGTAGCTAAGTAGTAAATTCCCCTCATTCTTCCCTCAATTTTAAAAGAATTAATACCAACATCAATCATCTCTTTAATATTAGGAATCATATTTAAATCTTTAGGACATATTTGAATATCACTTACTTCATTATTTTGAAAGCACCATCTACATATTTGGGCACATCCCCCTCTATTAGCATCTCTATTAGTTACATAGTTACTCATAATACATCTACCACTAATACTCGTGCACATTGCCCCATGAATAAAGGCTTCTAATTCTAATCCAGTATATTCTTTTATCTCCTTAATATTATCTTTTAAAGCTTCCCTTGCTAAAACAACTCTAGTTGCTCCTAGATTTTTATAAAATAATGCCGTCTCTTTATTAAGAGTACTTGCCTGTGTTGATACATGAAGTTCCATTTTAAGATTTAGTTTTTTCCATAAATCCATTACTGAGATATCACTTACAATAATGGCATCCACTCCAGCATTATCTAAATATTTTAAATATTCCTCTAATCCTTCAAAGTCTTCATCATGAAAAATAATATTAATAGTAACATATACTTTTTTATTAAGACCATGAGCAAGGATAACTGCATTTTTAATCTCTTCTTTATTAAAATTTTTAGCATTCGCCCTTAAACTATAGTTTTGCCCACCAAAGTAAACTGCATCAGCACCATAGTTAAAAGCCACGCGCATCTTTTCTTCGTCACCAGCTGGTGATAATAGTTCAATCATTTTTTAGCCTCCAATTTATAAATTGTTTTGCGTTCTAGAAAGCGATTATCACACAATGTTTCCTTGCCATTTAAAATTTCAAGCATCTCATCAGGAGTAATATCAGCTAAATCAAAATAATATAATTTTATCTTAGCATCATTTATATCTTTTAGAATGTTTATATAGTTAAATGGTGCATCCGCAAAGAAAACTGTTCCATAATCATTTTCTACCTCTTTAAAGGTTATATTATTATCTGGAGTTAGGTTATGATCATTTAAAGTGATGCCTTTATATTTTTCATAGTTAGAAATAAGACTTCTTCTAGAGTACATTGCCATATTCTTTCCATAAATAGGAAGTACTATTTCTTTATTTACATTATTTATAATACTTATAATTTCTTCCTTTGTCAGTTCATTTGAAAGACACGCACTATCAACTAAATTAAGCCAGTAATTAACACTACTCGTACTTATTACCGCATGAGCAGTATTCCATATAAGAGGAATATCTCTAGTAGTCATATATACAGCAATATCTTCAAAAAAGATACCCTTAGCAAACTTTAACTCACCCTTAATATTATTCCACTCATCTAAGGTAACATTATCAAAAACACGATTTACTAATAAATAAATATTAGCATCCAGTTTCTTAATATCTTCTATTTTAAAAGTATTATAACCAACACTAAACCCATCTAAAGGAAAAAGGAAATTATCTATTCCCTTTTCTTTCAATTCATTAAACTCACTAATATTATTAACTCTTACTAATAATTTATTTAACATTTGCTCTTCTAAAGCTTACTGATAAGCCATCTCCTATATCATAATATTTTGTAATAAAATCTTCATTCTGATTTAAAAACTCAACATACTTTTCAATTTTATCAACAATACCTTTTAAATTTTTACTCTTAACTAAATTCTTATTACTAACTAATCCATGAAATTTTAAATTATCAGTTATAATTACTCCACCAGGATTTAAATAATTACAAAACTTTTCAAAATATTTAATATAACCACCCTTAGCAGCATCAATAAAGATTAAATCATAAGAGTGTCCTGCTAAATTAACCTCTAAAGCGTCATTATAAACACACTCTATTCTTCTATCTAGCCCACATTTATTTACATTCTTAACTGCCTCACGATACCTTTTTTCATCTTTTTCAACAGTAGTTATCTCAACAGTACTTGTAGCATTCGCCATTAGTATAGCAGAATACCCAATTGCTGTACCTATTTCTAATACACTTTTTACATTATTTATCTTAATGTACTTCATTATAAATTTAATACTATCTACTTCAATTATTGGTATGTTGTTTTCCTCAGCATACCGTTCCATTTCTAGTATTGTTTCTTTCATATTTATCACTTCCTAATATTCGTACCAAAGTCCTTCTTTTCGTAATTGAGCAACCATTTTATCATGCTCTTTATACGTTTTCATAAAATATGTCTTTTTATTCTTATCAGCTACAAAATAATAATAATCACTTTCAGTTGGTTCAAACACTGCTGCTAAACTTGCAAGTGATGGACTATCTATTGGTCCAACTGGTAAGCCAGTAAATGCACATTTACTTTCACTCCTTGTATTATAACCATTACAACTACTCAAATCCTTTTGAGATAAATCTCTCTCAAATCCTTTACCAACAGCATAATACGTAGTAGCATCACTACCTAATGTCCAATTATCTTTTAATCTATTATAGAATACTCCAGCTACTCCAGCTCTATCAGCACTACTTGCTCCTTCTAATTCAATAATAGAAGCTAAAGTAATTAATTCATGAATACTATACTTTGATAGTTCTATATCCTTTTTATAGACTTCTAATTTTGTTCCTAGGGTTTTAACCATCTTCTCCAAAATTTCTTCAATAGTAGCATTCTTCTTAAAATTATAAGTATCTGGAAATAAATAACCTTCCAAAGGATAATATATCTTATCATTTAAAATATCATCAGTTATAAACCAATAATTCTTAATTAACTTATTTAAAAATTCTTTATCTTTACTAACTTCAATTACCTCTTCCTCTGTATAAGGAAAATTCTCGCTTATCTTTTTAGCATAATCAGTTAAACGCTTTCCCTCAATAAACTGAACAGTTATTGCTTCATTTTCTAAAGATTTACCTTTATTTAAAGTATCAATAATCTCATCAACACTCATACTCTTAGAAATATTATAAGTACCAGCATATAATTCTTTATTAGAATTAAACTTAATATAAAATTTAAAAAATAAAGCATTTTTAATTAATCCAGCTTTCTCAAGCTCATCAGCTATCTGATTCTTCCCCATACCAGATGGAACATTAAATTCAATAACCTGTTCACTCTTCTTATCAACTGGAGCTAAAAAATTAATTGATAATACAACAAAAATTAAAAGAGTAAGTGCAATTAGTGAACCCACTATTATAAGAATTTTACTAATTGTCTTCTTTTTTAACTTCATTATTTTCTCCTAACTTTTCTTGTAAAGATGCTAGCAAGTTTTCAATAACTTTCCATTCTTCATCATTTTCAATAACACCAAGATTAATATCTTCACCACTTGGATCATATGTATTAGCATAAACCTTAATATTACCATTATCATCTAATGAGCCATCCGTAAAAACAATATAACTTTTCTTAAACTCATCAGAATCAAAAGTAAATAATACTTCACACTCTAATTCTTTTCCTTCTTCATTTGTAATTGTAAATTTTCCTTTATTATCCATAATCTAACCAACTTTCCTTAGATAAGTATCTAGTATAATACATGCAGATAACTCATCAATAACATTTTTTCTTTTTGCTCTAGAGTAATTGTTTTCTATAAGAATACTTTCTGCTTCAACTGTACTTAGCCTTTCATCAACTAAATTAACAGGTAAACTGCATTTTTCTTCCAATAATTTTTTAAAATTCAAACTTCTTTCCGAAGCAAATCCCATTGAATTATCCATATTTTTAGGAAGTCCTAAAACCAAACAAGTAATTTTTTCTTTCTCAATTATCTTTATTACTTCATCTCTTGCTTCTTCATAAGTTTTAAAACTAATTAGTTTATATGGAGTTGTTAATACCCCACTTGTACTAATCGCTAGACCTAGTCTTTTTGTTCCTAAGTCCATACCTAAATATTTCATTTTTCTAAATAACCTTCTAAAATGCACATTAAAACTTTTGTGCGGTCAAACTTTGTTATTTTATCTCTTGCCCCTTTATACGAAGATATATATCCAGGATCTCCACTTATAAGATATCCAAGAATCTGATTAATCGGATTATAACCTCGTTCTTTTAAGGCATCATACACTTCAAAAAGCATATCACTTATCTTAGCATTTTCAATCATTTTTGTACTATAAGTAACAGTTTTATCTAACAATTTTACCACCTCTAGACGTAATCATTTTAACATATAAATGCCTATATAAGCAAGGCTAATAAATATATTTTATCTTTTCAAGGTATTCTTTTTTCAAAGTAGGAATTCGCTTATTTATGCCATAAAGAACTACTTCAATACCTTGTTTAGTATAAAACTCGTATATCTTATCAGTTATTAAATCAGATAAAATCATAATAAAATCTAAATTCTTATAATCAATATTCGTATTAAAAACATAATTAAGAACTCCTCTTTTATAATTACCTTTAGGTAGAGACTTTATATTATTATAATTAAAAGAAGTTATATAATAAATATTTTCACCATCTAAATATTTAGTAACATCTATCTTATCCTTAAGCTCTAAAAAAATTATTTTTTTATGATACTTACTAGTTATATCTTGAAGTAACGCTATATCCCTAAACTTCTTCTTTAACTCACTATAATTTAAACTGCTAACTAATCCATAAGAATCAGATACCCTAGATATAACCGGATCATGCATAAGAACAACTTTTCCATCCTTTGTTAGTCTTAAATCAGTTTCAAAACCATCAAATCCATTTTGAAAGGCCTTATCAAATGCCATTATTGTATTTTCTTTTATCTTCTTATTATCATAAAGTCCACGGTGCGCAATTAGCATAAAAAAATCACCTAATAAATTTTATTAAGTGACTATTTTTATTATTCGTCTTTCGTTTCATCAGTTAATTCTAATCTTTTAGTTACCATCAAATCCCTTAAAGCATCATCTATAGATGGAGATTCATCTGGTTCCTCATTATTCTCAATAATATTTAATTCTTCCTCTAACTCATTATCATTAACTTCAGCATCATCTAACTTTTCATTATCATCATTTTTTAATAATGGCATATCATCAGCAAGTTCTAAAGTACAATTATTATCACCATTTTTGTTATTCTTATTTTTATCTTTTGGTTTTCTAAAAATAAAGTAAGCAGACGCTCCAATAATCGCAGCTCCTACAACTGAAATAATAACAATAAGTAATACCTTATTATTCTTCTTAGGTACTATATCAGGTGCTAAAATAGCTTTTGTTGTCGTAGATGAAGAAGGTTCAAAATCCTTTCTAGTTACCGTAATATTATATATTTTAATATCCTTAGTTTCACTAGAAGTTACCGTAATAGTAACAACATTCTCACCAATCTTTAAATTCTCATTACCCTTAACTTCTACTTTAGCGTTCTCATCTTCAGCAGTTGCTATAATATTTAATGTTTCATGTTCATAATCAGTTATCGCAGTATAATCCAACACATTCTTATCAAACTTCTCATTAATAGCAAAACCCTCAATAGCAAGACTCTTTAGAAAAGAAGAATTATCAGTAGTTGGTCCTCTATATACCAAAAATTTATATTCAGTAGTATTTTTCCCATCTTCACTTGTATTAGTAACTACTACTTCATTTTTACCTACAACTAAATATACAGAATTACCATCTACAGTGCATCCATTAGTCTTACAAGATACTTCAGTACTGCATCCCTCTTCTTCACACGCAAATCTTTGAAATGACAACTTACGAATCTTATCATTATCATTTTTAATCTTATACTCAAATACATTACTCTTAAATGCAGGTGACATATCCACAATATCACCATATTTAAAAGTCACACTAGATAACTTACTACTAGTATTTTTTGCTCTAGTTGTAGTAGTTGTTGTATACTTTAAAACAAAACTTCTAGTTACGTCAGTACCGGCTGTATCCCCAAACTTAATATCTTTAAGAGCAAGTGATGTATTAGCTTGTTCAGGTCTAATATTCTTAACAGTAACAGTTGCAATAACACCATCTTTAATAGCAGTATCAGATATTATTGTAACCTTTTTACCATCTTCCTTACGAACAAGATTATACTGCTCTTTATTTAAGGAAACATTTATAAAATTAGTATCATAACTTAAAGTAAACTCTACATTCGTTACTTCTTCGCCCTCACTATCTAATTTTATATCAACAGTACCAGTACCATTATAACTAATACTTCTATCTCCATCAAATTCCAGTTTAGCAGCATCAACATTTATAATTCCAAACGCACCAACTAAAAACCCAATAATATATTTTTTAATTTTCATTATTTAACCTCTTTACTATTATATAATTTGATTTTATCACAACAAGCACAATTTATGCAAGGCTTATTAAATTATATTCTAAACAAGTTTTAATAGAATTTCATTCATAACATATATTTTATCTGGATTTATAAATAGATACCCGTCTTTATATATTAACTCCTTACTTTTAAGAAGTGGTTTAACCGGAAACACATCCTGAATATTTACCCCATACTTATCAAAAAATGTTTGAAGATTTATCCCCTTAAGCATCCTTAAACCTAAAATAACCTCATACTCCATAACCTCTTCATTAGATAATAAACTTTCTTCTTTATGATATTTTCCCTCTAAATAATCATTTAAATTATGTGTATTTTCATATCTAAAACCATTAATATAACCAGATGCTCCAAGTCCAAATCCATAATACTCTTCATTTAACCAATATGACATATTATGATTTGACTCAAACCCCTCCTTAGCAAAATTAGACACCTCATAATGAACATAATTTTTCTTTAATTTACTACAAATATAATCATACATTTTAGCATCCAACTCTTCATCAATATAACTAGTATTACTAAGCTTCAACTTAGTATCCTCCTCAATAATTAAAGAATACGTACTAATATGTTCAGGATTTAATTTTAATAGTTTCTTAACATCCTTTTTCAAAGTATCTAATGATTCATTTGGAAGCGCATATATTAAATCTAAATTAATATTATTTATTCCCTTAGATCTAATCATATTTAACTTATCTTCAAAATCCTTATAATCAATTGTTCTTTCCATAAATTCCAAATTTTCTTTATTAAAAGACTCTACACCAATACTTAAACGATTTACACCATTTTTAAGAAGATATGTAATAAGTTCTTCTGTAATATCTTCAGGATTACATTCAAATGTAAACTCACAATCAGTACTTTTCTTAAACATCCTAACAATCGAAAATAACTTTTGAAGTTCTTCAATCGTAAGGCAAGATGGAGTTCCACCACCAATATATATAGTATTAATAAGTTCATCCATATAACTATCTTCTACTTCTCTTTTTAATGCCTCAAAATAATTCTCTGTAAACTTTGGTAAATGATACATTTTACAAAAATCACAATATGAACATATATTTTTACAAAAAGGAATATGTATATACACGTGTTTCATCCTACCACCATAACAAGTATATCAGCGTTCTAAAACTTTGTAAACGAAAAAAAGTACTCAAAAGTACTTATAACTCTATATGATCAATATCATCAACCAAATCTAATTGATTTTCTAAAATAGTTTTTAATCTACGTTTAAAGGTAATTATATTACGTCGAAGTTGTTCAGTTTCTCTTTGAGTCTTTTCTGCTTCTAATAATGCATTGTTAACAATTCTAGATGCATTTTTTTTAGCATCATCAATAAGTCTGGATGATTCATCCCTAGCCATTCTCTTAATCTGATTAGAAGCATCTTCAGCAACTAAAATTGCCTTATTAAATGTTGCTTCCATATTCTTATACTGAACTAAATCATGCTTTAACTCTTCTATTTCAAGGTCTTTTTGTTTTAACTGATTAAGCATGTTATCAACTTTAACAATACAATCATCAACAAACTTATTTACTTCTTCCTTATTATAGCCACGTAAAGACGTGCTAAACTTTTCCATAACAATCACCTTCTATGGTTTATTAAAACTCTATTTCATCCATTTTCTTTTCTGGCTTTTCTGTTCCCTCAGTCATCTTACCTTGAACAGTAACATTTTTAGGTGTGCATAAATAAATACCATTACCTAACTTCTGAAGATCTCCACCAATAGCATAAATACAACCTGTTAAAAAGTCAATTATACGCTTTGCTTGATCAGATGTAACTCTTTTTAAATTTACTACTACACTATTACGTTTCTTTAAATGATCAGCAATAGTCTGACTCTCTGAATAAGCACGAGGCTCAACTAAAATCATCTTATTACCATTATCATCATCATCTTTTATATCTTTACCACTAACCATATAAAATTCTTCTTCTACGTTAGACGATAAGTTATCTTCTTCATCACCAAATATAGCTTTTTTTAAATTAAATGCCATAAGCACTCCTCCTTATGTTATTCTAAATCTATTCTAACATACTTTTTTTATATTTTAAAGAAGAAAAAAGCACGAATTATGCTTATTTAGTTTTTTATCTGTTTAGGTACTTGTATTTTAATATAGTTTCTCCAATATAAATGATATTACTATCTTCTAAACTAGACAAGTTCAATATTTCAAAAAAAGCACATATAGTGCTTAAAATTTAATTTTATTATTAATATAATCTTTTACTTCATCAAGTTTTAGTGTAATTTGTTCCATTGTATCTCTATCTCTTAAAGTAACTGTACCATTATTAATAGTTTCATCATCAATAGTAATGCAGTATGGAGTACCAATAGCATCACTTCTGCGGTATCTCTTACCTATAGAACCAGCTTCATCTAATTGGCAGGTAAATTCACTACTTAACTCAGCATATAACTCTCTAGCTTTCTCACTATGTAGCTTTTTAATTAATGGTAAGATTGTTAATTTTACTGGAGCTAAATATGGATGAATCTTTAAAACTTCTCTTTCATCATCCCCTACTTTTTCTTTAGTATATGAGTTGCATAGGATTGCAAGTAATAATCTATCTAAACCAACACTAGGTTCAATCACGTATGGTAAGTACTTTTCATTTGTTTCTGGATCAACTGTTCTTAAGTCCTCTTTACTATGCTCCATATGAACACTTAAATCATAATCTGTACGATCAGCAATTCCCCAAAGTTCTCCCCATCCAAATGGGAATAAGAACTCAATATCAGTTGTTGCTTTACTATAAAATGATAACTCTTCCTTAGCATGGTCTCTATATCTTAAGTTTTCTTCTTTAATTCCTAGATTTTCTAAGAACATTAAGCAGTAATCTTTCCAGTATTTAAACCATTCTAAATCTGTATCTGGTTTACAGAAGAATTCAAGTTCCATTTGTTCGAATTCTCTTGTTCTAAAGATAAAGTTGCCTGGAGTAATTTCATTTCTAAATGCTTTACCAGTTTGGGCTATACCAAAAGGTACTTTTAATCTCATTGCTCTTTCAACATTTTTAAAGTTAACAAAAATTCCTTGTGCTGTTTCTCCTCTTAGATACACAACATTTTTAGTATCCTCAGTTACACCCATAGAAGTTTCAAATAAAAGATTAAACTTACGAATTGGTGTAAACTCAGTACTTCCACACGTAGGACATTTAATACCATGTTCTTTAATGTAGCCTTCCAACTTTTCATTAGCCCAACCATCACCAGTTTCTTCACCTTTAGTAAAGTCTTCAATTAGTTTGTCAGCTCTATGACGCGCTTTACATCTCTTGCAATCAATAAGTGGATCAGCAAATGAAGCAACATGACCAGAAGCTACCCAAACATTAGGATTCATTAAAATAGCAGCATCTAATCCATGATTATAAGGATTTTCCTGAATAAACTTCTTTTTCCAAGCACTTCTAATATTTTCTTTAAGTAGCGTTCCTAAAGGACCATAATCCCAAGAGTTTGCTAAACCCCCATATATTTCACTACCTTGAAATACAAATCCATAATTTTTAGCATAATTAACAATTTCATCCATATTACTTTTCATAAATTCCTCCTTAAATTAAAAAATGAGAACAAAGCCATATGGGCGAATGTGCTCGCTGTTCCACCATACTTTGTTCTCATTAATCTTTATAGCTGATAGGATTCCACCCCGTCTTCGCTTGATAAATGTATTATACAATCTAATTATATATATTGCAAGTTATTTTACAACATAAGGATCTTCAGATGTACCAGAGCCACCTAAAATTTCAATATTTGATACTAAAGATATAGATGGGCGTATTGCAGCATGGTTATTATTTACTCTGCTTCTGGATACATGTAATCCAGTAATGTAGTTTTCCAATACATAGTTTAATGGATCATCAGTATTATTTATATGCCCATAAGATGCAGGACTTAAAGTCCACCACATGTTATCTCCCATATTTTCTTGTAAGTATGCAGAGTTATTTGAAATACTGTTTGTTTCCATATAGCCAGCATAAAATACTTCATTTGCAGTTAATAGTCCAATTTTATAATCTAATGCGCCATTTCCATTCGTTGTATCATCCACAGTAAATTTTGATAAATCACCGTCATTACTATCATTTGGACAAATAAAATTTGTTCCTATTGAATAATATGTCTTGTTTGTTCCATATCCAGAACCCCCAGATATGCGTTTACTATTGCACCATATCGTATCTGCAAGTTTATCAGTGTATGCTGCTAAATTTTTTTTATACCAAGTCTCTAAATTTCTAAGTATTGTGCTTTTGTTGATATTTGCATGTGTACTAGCATAATCACTTGAACCTGCTGTGCCATACATAAATCCAAAATATGCATTATCATCATGATTGTCATTGAATGAACTTTTATATGTTGTTCCATCATAGTGAGCAAATGCTGCTTCATCACTATTATTTATTGAAGAACATGGATTTGTTACGTTAGACATATTGTCATTATGAAGTACAAGTTTTACTGAGCCATCACCTACTATTCTTACTATACGCCAGCATTTATTAGCAAACTCTACATAATTATTTTTTACTGCTCCTCTAAAATAATATGATGTTCCATAATCATCTTTTGTACTTGCGAGAAGAGCCTCTGTTGTATTTTGGTTTGAAGAAAGTAACTTATAGGTGATTTTATTTAATGTCGCATTCGTCACATAATATGTATAATATGATATTGTTGTTTTTTTGTCTCCTGGCGTTACTGAGCTTATACTTGAAAAATTTGTGCTCTGAATATATTTGCCAATTAAGTTTTGATAAGAATTTTTATATGTATCGTTTGCTACTGAAACGCCGGTTGGCTCAAAGCCCCACTCAAGTGTTGATTTCCAACCAGTTGCATATGTGGCATAGCGATCAACTTCATGTGTATAAACATTTTGGCTTTGTTCTTGAACATCATCTATTGTATGTGCGCTTACGTTATTTATTGGTTTAGTAATGGTTGGTTTTAGTTCATTGTTTTCTCTTAATGCTGCTAGAAGTGTGCCACTTTCTGCTTCTTCCCAGCCATTTGGTGCAGTTTCCTTTTGACTACTTTCAATACTAATTTTAAATTTAAATGAATTACCTAAATCAGGAGTTTGATCCATATCTAAGTTTCGATATTTTGTTGTAATTATATACGTATGAGTTTTCCCTACTTCTATTGGTATTGCCAAGGATATTACTCTTGAATCTGATCCACATCCAACTGATTGTTCTTCTATATTTGCTCCGCCATCTGTACTTGTTATTAAAAATGATATTGCATCTCCTACAAAATAATTATTTATATCAGAAATTTTTAGTTTGTAATAAGCATCTGCCTCTCCATTGTTTGTTACCGTAAATGTTTTAGTAGCACTCCATCCTGGCATGATGTTCGATGATGTTATAACGCTTTTACCATCTGCGTATACTAGACTTAGGTTTGCTCCTGTCCCTTCAACTGATGTATCTGTTTCACCACCATTAATAAATGCACTAAAAAAAGCATATGATAAACCTACTACTGCAAGTACTAGGAGAACTATTGCTCCTATGATTGCTATTATATTTGGTCTCTTATCTTTAACTTCCACGTTATCACCTATTATTAATTTTACTAAATTTTTTTAAATATAACAAGGGTTATTATCTATTTCGATGTTTACTTTTGTATTCGTTTTATAAATATTATCTAACTCTGTTAAAACCACCTTAATTTGTTCAAAATTTTTATATTTTAGAATTATTTGAAATCTGTAGATATTTTTCACTTTAAACATTCTGGCAGTTGTTGGTCCTAAGATGTACGTGTTTTCTAGATTTTTTCTTAAAAATGTGCAGGCTTTAGTTGCTTCTTTACTTGCTTCTTCATAATCTTTGGATGCAATTTTGATTGTTGTAATATAAAAATATGGTGGATACTTAAGTTCTCTTCTAATATTCATCTCATACATATATAACCCATTATAATTATTATTTTTTACTAAATTAAGAGTCACATTATCTTTATTAAATGTTTGAAGTATTACTTTACCATCACCATTTTTTCGTCCAGCCCTACCTGATACCTGTGATAATAAACTATAAGTATATTCTCCACTTCTAAAGTCTGGTATATTTAGCGATTCATCAGCATTTATCACGCCTACTACGGTTACATTTGGAAAATCTAAACCTTTACTAATCATTTGAGTTCCAACAATGATGTTTACTTCACCATTTTCAATCATTTGGATATATTTTTCGTGACTACCTTTTCTTGTTGTTGTATCAGCATCCATTCTTAATACTTTGGCTTCTGGGTATTTTATTTTGATTTCTTCTTCTAGTTTTTCTGTTCCAAGTCCTAGTGATGTTAAGGCTTTTTCTTTGCATTCAGGACAGATACCATTATAAAGAAGTGTATAACCACAATAATGGCATCTTAAATTATTACTTGTTTTATGATAAGTTAAAGTAATATCACAGTTTGGGCATTTATACGTATAACCACAGTTTCGGCAACTAACAAACGTATTAAAACCTCTTCTATTTAAAAAGAGCATTACTTGCTTATCATTATTTAAGGCTTCTTTTATTTCTTTATCTAAAGCATCACTTATAGTGCTGTTTCCTTTTTGATACTCTTCTTTCATATCAACTATTGTTATTTCTGGAAGTTTTGCCTTGCCAATACGATTTTGAAGTGTTAAAAGTGTAAACACTCCCTTTTGAGCTCTTGCCATTGATTCAAGAGATGGAGTTGCACTACCAAGTACTACTGGGCATGAGTGGTACGTGCTACGCCATAAAGCTACATCTTTAGCATTGTATCTAGGATTATTTTCTTGCTTATAATTAGATGAATGTTCCTCATCAATAATAATAACACCTATATTTTCTAAAGGTGTAAAAATAGCACTTCTAGTTCCTACTACTACACTTACCTTTTTATCCATTATTTTATGATATTCGTCATATTTTTCTCCATCAGATAATGCTGAATGAAATACGGCAACATTATTTCCAAAATGATTATAAAACCTCTTTATTATTTGAGTTGTAAGGCTTATTTCTGGAACAAGTAAAAGTGCAGTTTTGCCTTCTTTAATTATGTTATCGATGATGTTTAGATAGACTTCGGTTTTACCTGATCCGGTTATACCATATAAGAGGAAGGTTTCTGCTTTTCCTTTAGAGTTTATTACTTTATTTGCTACTTCTTGTTGTTCTTCGGTTAAAGTTACTTTGTGATCATTTTTTTCAGCATTAATTCTATATTTAGGTTTCTTAATTACTTTAACAAGTCCTTCACCCTCTAATATCCTAACAATTGCTGATGACACACCAGTTTTAGAAATAATGCTTTTTTCTTTAAGTTTATTTAAAAGCTCTATCTGTTTCTTTGCAGTTTTATGCCTTTTGATATAATCATCAGGATTCTTAATTAAAGAAACAAACTCATCATATTGCTGATAATTTGCATCAATTGTTTTAACTTTCATACTTGTTGGAAGCATTGATTGATAAGCACTAATCTGAGTACATAAACAAGTCTCTTTTAAAAATACACCAAGCTTCATTAACTCATCATTTAAAATAAAAGCTGAATCAGTAACTCGAACTATCTCTTTTAACTTATCTTCATCATAATCACATGAATCTTTAATATCAGTAACAAACCCATTTATTATGCCACTCACTCCAAAAGGTACAGAAACTTTCATTCCTCTTTTAAGTTTACCTTTTAAATCATCTGGCACTATATAAGTAAATGTTTGATCTATCGCCTTAGCACTAAATTCAATTAAAACATCTGCATACATAATAAGCCTTCTTTCAATTTATATTATAACCTATTTTTATTTTTAAGAAAAGCATTTTATAAAATATTTGTTCGTACTATTTCCAATTATTACCAGTTGAATTATTGATACAATTGTTCTATAATTTAATTAGAGGTGCAAAATGAATGATTTATATATTAAAAGGAATATTATTGCTATCGATTTAAAAAGTTTTTTTGCATCTTGTGAGTGCATAGATAGAGGTTTAGATCCTTTTACTACTCCTCTAGTTGTATGTAATCCAAAACAAAAAGGTGCAATTACTTTAGCAGTTACCCCTTATCTAAAACAATTTGGAGTTCCTGGTAGATGCCGAATTTATGATATTAATAAGTATAAGTTTCCTAGAGGAACCGTTATCATGAAAGCACCACCCAGAATGAGCTTATATGTAGAAAAAAGTAAAGAAGTTATTGAGACTTATTTAGAATTTGTATCTAAGGAAGATATGCATATATATTCAATTGATGAGGTATTACTTGATGTTACGTCTTATTTAAAAATGTATAAGCTTACTGATTATGAACTTGCGTTAAAGATTCTTAAGAGAATTAAGGAAAAAACTGGGCTTACTGCTACTGCAGGAATTGGACCTAATTTAATGATGGCCAAAGTTGCGATGGATATAGATGCTAAACATGTTAAAAATAATATAGCAAAATGGACTTATGATGATGTTAAAACTAAACTTTGGGAAATTACTCCCCTATCTAAAATGTGGGGTATTGGCTCAAGAATGGAAAGTAATTTAAATAAACTCGGTCTTAAAAAAATTGGTGACATTGCTAAATACGATAGATATAAATTAAAAGAGAAATTTGGCGTTATTGGTGAAGAATTATGGTACCATGCAAATGGAATTGATTTATCCAAAATTAGTGATTTTAATTATGCACCTAAAGATAAATCAATAAGTCATAGTCAAGTTCTTTTTAAAGATTATAATGGTGATAACATTATTCTTATCATAAAAGAAATGTGCGATGTTTTAACCAAAAGATTAAGAGCTATGAACAAATGCACTAAAGTTATAAGTTTTGGTATTGGGTACTCTAGAAGTATTGGTGGTGGCTTTTATCACTCTTTTAAAAGAGATGTCCCAACTAGTGATACTAAAGAAATATGTGATGACTGTTTAAACATATTTGATAAATACTATGAAGATTTACCTATTAGAAAAGTATCTATTGCTCTAGGAGGACTATCTGATGACACCGGCATGCAACTTAACTTATTTGAAAGCATTGAAGAAAAAGTTCAAAACAAAAGTAAAGATAAAGCCGTAGATGAAATTAAAAACAAATTTGGTGCAAACAGTATCATAAAAGCATCAAGCCTTCTTCCAGACTCCACTGCTATTGAAAGAAACAAGAAAATAGGTGGTCACAGTGCATGACCGTGGTGAAATAAAATGGGCACCTTTTAATTCAATTATAAATGGTAAATATATAGTTTCTGAAATCGAAAATAAAAAGAAAAGAATTAATAAACCAATGCTTTCTGATGAACAAATCAATAATATTGAAAAAACTATTTTAGAAGCTCTAACAAATAAAGTTATGGTTGACTTAACATTTTATAAAGAAGGATTTCTATATCACGATAAAGGAATAATCTTAAAAGTTGATAGTTCACTTAAAAAAATTTACTTAAATAACACCCATATTTTATATTTCTGGGACATTATTAATATTAAAACTATTTCTTATTAAAAGAATGTGATATACTAACGAGCATGGGTGGTTTTATGAGAACTTTTTACTTATATGATATTTATATTGGAATTAAAGAAAAGTTTAACGAAACTGATTATAATTTCGATGGTACTCCAAGTGAAAGATACTCATTTGGTTTTTATGAAAGAATGGGAAAAGTACGTGATAATAAGCACTTAAGAGATTTATTATGGTTTAAAGAAGTTAGTACAGGTACCTCTATATACATCGATGAACAAGGAAGTACTTACTCTTTTGCTAGAACTACTCCAAATATTAAATCATTTAGAAGTATTAAAACGATATATGATTTAATCACTGATGCCTTTAATAACTCATTAGATAACCCCCAAGACTATTCATCAAGTCAGAAAGAATTACTAAAATTATGTAATGAGGTTATTATGAGCCATCCAAGTATCCAAGATACAGATGAACATATACGTAAACTAGCATCATTTTATATAAAGGTTTATTTAAGAACATACGGTAATCCCATTAAAAAAGAAACATTTATAATTGAAGAAAAAGCCAGAAAAGCCCGTGAAAAATTTGTTATAATTAAATAAATATATATTTTTTGATAATTTTAGTTTAAATTCACTTGATTTTAGAGTTTTGTTATGCTAGAATTATCTTGTTGCTTGGGGAATTAGCTCAGTTGGTAGAGCATCACGCTTGCACCGTGAGGGTCAGGAGTTCGAGTCTCCTATTCTCCACCAAGATTGAATATGAGAAACTTGAAAAAGTTTCTTTTTTTTGCTATAATGTATTTGTCAAGGAAACTTGCATATAATAAAAAAGAGGAACATTTGATTTTGCAAGTGAATGTCCCTCATATAGTTGAGTTAGACACTCTATCAATGCTGAAGAGTGTCTATTTTTTTATCGCTAGTACCAACAAGGTAGAAAGTAATAAAATGATAGCGATGAGCCTTAGAACTTTTAAAATAAAAGTTTTGTTTTTCATCTTTATCTACCTCCTTTCTTTTTCAAGATTGGAGGCTGACACTCACATCAAATGTTCCTAGCAAAATTATATTATACTTAAGTTAAGAAAACAAGAAAAAGAAGGAAAATTCTTATTACCGCCTTATAAAATTGTAAGACATAAAATATTGATTGTATTTTAAGTATTTTTTAGAAAATTATGATTATATATTTGTCAGTTATTTTTATATTTGTTATAATGAACTTATCAAGAGTTTTTTAATAATAAAAAAGGAAAATACTTAACTTTGACGTGTTGAGTACTTGCCACGTAATTTGTGTTAGCACCCAATCTTACGAGATTGAGTGCTTTTATTTTTGTAGTCTTACTACTTTATTAATTTAAAGAGTAAGGCTATAAGCAAAAGATTATTTATGATTAAAATAGAATTTAAAAATCTTTTTTATTCATAATATCAAGCCCCTTCCCTTTAAGAAAGGTGGCAAGCACTCAACTGTTAAGTTTTTCCCTAAGTAAATTATATTTATTTAAGTCTGTAATATAATATTGTTTTAATACTTCTTTTATTTTATATATTTTTATCTTTATTAACACTACTATTTAGTTTACTTCCCTCATATTCTTTTTCAGTAGCGTCATCATCTACTACTAAAAGAACATCACCATAAGTAAAATCTATATTGTTTTTTATAGCTAATTTCACAAAATTTATAATTGCTCTATCTCTTAACTCTCTTAATAAATCTGCATCTAGTCCATATTTTTTGTTAAAACCGCTTTCTTCTGGACTCATAGGAATTACTTTTTGTGGATCAATTCCTAAAGAAATGCCGTCTTTTGAAGTTTTTCTTATTAGTTCATCATATTTTTTACTCATAATATTCCTCTTTTCTAAAATTTCAAAAAAAGAATTGTCATCAGACAATTACTTTAAAGCTTCTAATAGTTCTGCTTTTTTCATTGAAGTATAACCTTCGATGTTTTTTTCACTAGCTAATTTTTTAAGTTCAGCTACTGTTAATTTAGATAAATCAGTATTTTCTTCTTTAACAGTTTCTACCTTCTTTTCAGCTTTTTCTGCTTTTGGTGCAACACCATTATTAGCATTTTCAGCCATCTTAACTAATTCAGCAAAATATTTAGGATTATCAATAGCAACTTCAGATAGCATTTTACGATTGATTACAATTCCTGCTTTTTCTAAACCACCAATGAATTTAGAGTATGAAATGTTATTTTCACGACATGCAGCATTGATTCTTGTAATCCATAGTTTTCTGAAGTTTCTCTTATTTTGTTTACGATCTCTAAAAGCATATGCTCCACTATGGAAAGTTTGTTCTTGTGCTGTCTTATATAAACGATGTTTACTTCCAAAGTAACCTTTAGCAGCTTTTAATACTTTTCTTCTTCTATTTTTAGATACGTTTCCGCCTTTAACTCTTGCCATTTATACCACCTAGATAACAGATTTTAATCTGCTAGCTTCTCCTTTCGCTAATACTCCCTTACTTCTTCTTTGTCTGATTGCTTTACTAGTATCTTTACCAGTCTTATGATTGCCACCAGAAACTTTATATGTTAGGGTTCCATTTTTCTTTTTCTTTAATACTTTGCTTGTTGCCTTATGTGTTTTTTGTTTTGGCATAATAATTCCTCCTTATTTTTTTGGTGCTAGTATCATTGTCATTGTTCTACCTTCAAGTTTAGGTGCTGATTCTATTTGAGCTACTTCTTCTAGTTCAGTAGCAAGCTTCATAAGCACATCTTTACCTAACTCAGTATGAGCCATTTGACGTCCTTTGAAACGTAGGGTTGCTTTAATTTTATGACCCTTCTTTAAATATTCTTCAGCATTTTTCTTACGGGTATTGAAATCTCCAATATCAATGGTAACTGAGAATTGGTATTCTTTCATATCACGGTTGTTTGCTCTTTGATTTTTAAGAGCTTCTTTTTGTTTCTTTTGCTTTTCGTAGCGATATTTGTTGTAGTCCATAATTTTACCGACTGCACGTTCGCTATTACCACTCATAAGAACTAAGTCTAAACCAGCATAATTTGCTAATGTTAGAGCATCTTGTAATTTTTTAGTCCCCATTTGTTCTCCGTTTGGTCCAATTACCATTAATTCACTTACTCTAATGTTTCCATTAATTGGTAAGTCATCTTTTTTGACATTTGCTATACTAATACACCTCCACACTTATGCATCAAAAAAGTGAATACAATAGTATCCACTATAAAAACCAGTTTACGGCTTTTGACCTACTCGCCTATTTGCAAGTCAGGTGGACGTGGATACATCGCTTTCCTTTTAGACACGAATATTATACCATTTTTATATTTGTTGTCAAGTAATATTATGGCTTTTTTATTCGTTTTATGCACCTTTTATTATATTTTCTAGTTTTTCCTTAGTAAGTTTTTCTTCATTACCATACTTATCAATAATAACTTCATCAGATTTTTCATTAATAAATCCTAAATTAATTGCATCCACTGAATCCCTAAAAACAAGTATACCATTAAATTTCTTAACAATATCCTCAAGTTCAAGCTCACTTACAATATTAATATCATCAACAATTAAAACACTCGCTTTATTTATCATGCTTAATGCTATAAAACTTTTTGTTTCTTCATTTATATCTTTTCCAATAGATAAACCTTTTACATCTTCTTTAGTAATAACTAACTTTTCATAATTATACAAATTACCTACATTAAAAAAATCACCAAAATTATAATCATTAAATGTCTTATTAGTATTATTAACTTTTACTCCCATAAAATCACCAGTTATATTATAAATAATTTTAAAGAAAAGCGCCATACTATTTCTAGTGATAATATGAATGTTTTTAAATATATTAATAATACTTTTAAAGATACACCAGATTTAATTGCAAGAAAAATAAAATATTCTTTTTCTTATGTACATATTTATTACATTGAAACGATCTGTTCATCAGAATTAATCAATAACTTTATTTTAAAAAACTTAACTAATCCAAACAGCTTACGAAACTTCAAAGATATTCTTGCTGGTCCAAATTTTAAAAAAATTGAACTAAACGAAATTGAATTTTATTTATACAATGGGTTCACCGTTTTAATTTACCATAATAAAATCTACGTTATTGAAACCAAAGCAAATTTAGATAGATCGGTAAGCTCACCTGAAATAGAACAAGATTTATACGGAGCTAAAGACTCCCTACTAGAAAACTATCAAAAAAATATTGGTTTAATCAAAAGAAGACTTAAGTCATCTCACTTAAAAACAAACGAATACAAACTAGGAAGATATACAAAGACTGCTACAGGACTATTATACATTGATAATATTACCGATATAAACCTTGTCAAACAAATAGATAACCTACTTAATAAAATAGACACCGATTCCGTTATCGACGTCGGTGAATTAAAACAATATCTAACATTAGATAAAGAAAATATTTTTCCACCTACAAAACTCACCGAAAGACCTGACGCCATAGTTAAAGCTTTATTAGACGGCAAAATTGTCATTGTTATGGACACCTCCCCATTTGCAATCATTCTCCCTGCAGTCCTTGCCGATTTTATTAACCCAATCAGTGATAAATATTTATATCAAAAAAATGCCAACAACCTAAAAATCTTAAGAATGATTTGCTTCTTTTTAACAATCTTCACCCCTGCATTCTATATTGCTATAATTACCTATAATCAAGAAACTATCCCTGCAAGCTTACTTACTAACTTTATCACTCAAAATGAAGGTATCCCCTTTCCAGCAACCATCGAAACATTCTTTATGCTTTTTATTTGTGAAATGCTCAGAGAAAGTGATATCAGATTTCCCAGTAACTTTAGTTCATCAATAAGTATCCTAGGAGCTCTTATCTTGGGCGATGCAGCAGTATCAGCAAACATAGTTAGTCCAATTATGATTATCATCACAGCACTTACATTTATATCAAGTATGATATTTAGTAACGTCGAACTTAGTGGAGCAATTAGAATATGGCGCTTTATTTCAATGATTATTGCTTCATTCTATGGCCTTTACGGCGTAGTTCTAGCTTTTATCTTTTTCATAGTAAGCATTTCTAGTTATAACTCTTTTGGGTTACCATACACCTTTCCTGTAGTACCATTTAGTCTACCATACTTAAAAGAAACTCTATACGAAAGCGATATCCACGACAACAAAAAAAGAAGTAGATTTCTAACCAAAAATATTAGAAAGCAGAGATAACATGAAAAAACTATTAATTATAATATTTTGTCTATTTATTACTGGATGTAATAATTATAGAGAACTAAATAACATTGCAGTAGTTTCTGCCCTAGGAATAGATTATAGAGATAATAAATATGAAGTAAGCGCCCTTATAAAGGATAACACCAAAGATGGTAAAGATAAATCAAGTATCTATAGTTATGACGGAAAAAGTTTAGATGAAGCCATTCAAAAAGTTAGCCTACTTACTTCAAAAACTTTATATTTTATTGACTTAAATGTTTTAGTTCTAACAGAAAATGCAACATATAAACTTCAAAGTATTATGGATTACCTTTCTAGAGAAAATAACGTTGGCATCAACTTCTATATTCTCTGCGATAATCATTTTAAAGAAAGCTTTAAAATGATGCAAGATAAAGATAATGTGTACGGCGATTATGTTAAAGGAATATTACAAGATAATTACAACAACGTAGTTAGAATTAAATACACTCCTTTCTTACAAAAGTTTTTAAGCCCATATTATGATATTATACTACCTGTTGGCCATGTTAGTAATAATGATTATCTGATAGATAAAGCCATAATTTTCAGTGACAAAAAAGACGTAACTACTATAAATTTCGATAATATTCAAATCTATAATATTCTAAACAATAGTAATATGACTTACTTATTTAATAGTACTATAGATAGTAAAAATTTCATATTTAAAGCCATGAAAGTAAAAAGTAAAATTAACTATCAAAATAATAGATTTATAATCGAAATAAACGCAAGCGGCATACTAGATGAAATGGAAGACATTAATTTAGACGATAAAGAAACAGTTCAAAGAATAACAAATATAACTAAAGAAAAAATAACTAATGAAACTAATAAGTTTATTAATACACTTACAACCAATGACAGTGACATATTTGGTTTTAAAAAAATTTATTACAATAAAAAAAGAACTAAACCTCACAATATTAAAAATATTAATTATGAAGTTAAAGTTAAAGTAAGTTTAAATCGCAAAGGACTTATATTTTACTCTCTAGGTGGTGAATATGAAAAAGACAAATAATTATGGTTTCCTGCAATATATACTTAGCTTCTCTCTTCTCATGGGAGCTGGAATATCTAACATTCTTACAACCTCTAAAGAAGACGCATGGATATGTTCTATACTAGGTACAATTCTTGGTTTAATCATTCTCTTTATCTTTACAAAACTAAATAGGCAAAGTTTTAAAATAACATCATTTTTTAGTAATCTAATATTATTATTCTTCGGTCTATACAGTACCACCAAATTAATATCATCCATCTACTTATCAAGTACTCCTAGTTATATCATCATGATACCTAATATGTTACTAATTATTTACATGGTAAAGCAAGGCTTTAACGCTTATCTAAGAAGCGTAAACACGCTATTTATCTTTTTTGCAATTCTAATGATATTTTCAGCTGCAATGTTAACCCCAAGCATAGAGTTAGACTTTTTTAAACCTATCTTAATTAATAGTCCAATGAAAATACTTATCGGCAGCCTAAGCTTTGCTATTACTAGTACCTTTCCAATTGTACTAATACCAAATTTCAAAGAAAAATATAAGCCGAAAATCTATTTATATGCAGCAATTAATATTATTATTGTTATAATATGCACTTATGGTAATCTAGGTCCAGAAATGAGTGCATTATATAGATACCCAGAATACATTGTCTTAAAAAGAATATCTGCACTTAACTTCATCGATAACGTTGAAAACATTCTTTTCATGATTTGGATTATTGTCGGTTTTACCTCATCATCATTAAGTGCCCTTAATATTACTAAACTATATGGTCAAAAAGTATTCTACATAGTGCTTTTTACTTTATATATAGTAATTAGTTTTTATCTTATAGATAGTTATAAAGTAATAGAATTTCTAGTCAAAAACTATCTAATAATACTTTCGATAAATACAGGAATATACGCTTTATGTAAAATAAAAAGAACTAGTCAAAAGTAATTCTAGTTCCTGTTTTTCCTTCAAGTGCATCAGCAGCAGCCTCTAAACTTGTTATAATAGCTGTTTTATTAGGTCCATCTACAAACTTAATACAAGCCTCAACTTTAGGAAGCATACTTCCTTTTGCAAACTCTCCATCATTTATATATTTTTTTGCTTCAGAAATTGTCATCATGTCAATTTCTTTTTCATTTTCCTTCTTATAGTTAAGTGATACTTTAGAAACAGTAGTTAATATTAATAAAGTATCAGCATCAATACTTCTAGCAAGAAGTGAAGAAGTCATATCCTTATCAATTACCGCATCTACTCCAGCATAACCACCCTTTTGAAGAACTACTGGAATTCCTCCTCCACCACAAGCAACTACTACCGTATTTTGATTCATTAACTTTTTAATAGCATTTAACTCCAAAATCTTTACAGGTAAAGGAGATGGCACTACTCTTCTATAACCCCTTTTAGCATCCTCAACCATCGTATAGCCTTTTTCTTTTTCAATTACTTTGGCTTCTTCTTCAGTATAAAAAGGTCCAATAGGCTTAGTAGGATTATTAAAAGCTTCATCATTCTTATCAACTTCAACTTCAGTAACTACACAAGCACAATCTTTTTTAATCTTATTAACAAATAATTCTTTACTTATAGCTCTGCCTAAATGATAACCAATATACCCCTCACTCATTGCACCACACTCTGCAAAAGGCATCTCCGGCAAATTTTCTGTACTCTTACCAGCATGCATAGCAAGAGCTATCATTCCAACTTGTGGTCCATTACCATGACTTATAACAACGTCATACCCTTTCTTAATAATTTTAATAATGCTTTTTGCTGTTATTTTTGAGTTTTCTATCTGCTCTTCTGGAGAATTACCTAAAGCATTACCACCAAGAGCAATAACAATTTTTTTATTCATATATACCCTTTCTAAGAGAAAAAGCACAAAAGTGCTTTATAACTCAACATCTATTTTTCCTTCAAATACTTTACCTTGATCCTCATTTTGAGGTGTCCCAGTGCCCTGTAGTTTAAAAGTCATTGTATATTTTTGAGTTACTCTAGGTGCTACTATAATATCTGCTGCAATAAAGCTTGTACCCTTTGGCACAGTACGATAATCAAGTGTAACTCCACCATTCGTACCCTCTAATTTATACTTAAGATTACTTGAAGTAAATGTATTTGTATCAACTTCTAATTTAAGACTATATCTAATTGCAACAGCACTTAAATTCTCAATATAGAACACTTTAGTCGGATATATTGGTTCCATACCAGGCTGATCATCTGGGAATAAATCATCAACAATTAACTTACCACCATCTACAAAATTAAGCATTAATGTAGGTGTAGAAGCATCAGTATCACCATCACCTTGTTGTTCTTTATTTGGATTTTCAGGCTCCTTTATATTACCCTTATCATCTATAACACCATCTTCTGGCTTTATACACTTTTCATCACACTTATTATCACCATTAGTATCACACATCAAATCGCACTTACCATCACCATCAATATCTAAATTCAAATCAGGTATACCATCATTATCAGTATCAATATTTGTATCTGGCACTCCATCTCCATCTAAATCTATATTAATTTCAGGCCATCCATCTCCGTCAGTATCACAATTTATACGGCATTCTTTAGGATTTTCTGTAGCATCATTTATTATATTAAAATCTGCAAAACCATCACCATCTGTATCTATATTAAAAGTAGACTTCTGATTATGTCTATAATCAATATTAAGATCCGGTTTATCATCACCATTAGTATCTATATTAATATCTGCTGTACCATCATTATCTAAATCAATATTAATATCAGCAATACCATCACCATCTATATCTTTATTTAACCCCATTAATCTAACATACTTTATACCATAATATGTAGCTCCAATTACTGCAAAGCATAATAACCAAATCAAAAAGATTACTAATCCTAAAGGTATTGGTTTCTTCTTCACAACCTCAAATGATAAATTTAACTTATCTTTAGTAACTTTTAAATTATAAGGTAAATATGTAAAATCATCTTTAGGATTCCATGTTAGCCTCAACACTTTCATTACATATTTACGATCAATTTTAAGACTATCACCATACGCATCCTCAAGTAACTTTTGAATTTGTTCTTTTTGCTCTTTATCAGTCTTCTCATTAAATTTAACTAAATCAATTTCTTGTCTTCTAAAATTAATTAATGGATTAACTTTTTTCTTCTTACTCATAAGAGCCTCCTATCTAAGTATGGAAATAGCTTTATCAAAGCGGGATTTATTAGAATCCAAAAATGTTCTATATATTCCCTTAATATTTGTAATTTGTTCTTCTTTATATTTTGTTGCAAGCTTAATTTCTTTATCAAGTTCTTTTTTCAAATCTATTTCATTTACCATAAACTTTCTTGCATAATTTCTAACTGATTCAATAATATCAGTTCCATATGATAATGAATCTTTACCATTACCTTTAATTGTATCCTCAAGTAAATTATAATTTACATAATAAGAAACTCCTAAATTATGCTTTAAATTCTTATAATTTAAGTCAGTTTCAGATTCTTCCCTCTTAACTGGCTTTTCAATTTGATACTTTTCTAAAAACTCCCATAAAGCAAGTGCTTTAATAAAGTTCTGTTCTTTTAAAATAACATTTGTTTTTCTAATCGGACTTCTAACTGGCGTAGCATTAGCCATCGTTTTCATAAACTTACTAGCCATAAAGCCTTCTAGAACTTCTTTTATATTTTTTATCTTCTCTTTACGTTCCTCTATTACCTTAGGATCTTCTTTAGAAGAATCCTCCTTGTTAGCTGAAATACACATTGAAATATTAACATCTTCACCATTTACCTTAGTATTAGCTTCATAAGTTATCTTCTTCTCTTCTTTATTATTTTGTTCTTCTTCCTCATAAGTAAGCTGATTTCTTAAGAAAACATAAAGATTCGTTATAAGAGAATAGATGAAACGGTTTTCATATAAATCAATAGTTTCTTCTTTAAAAATATTTAATAATTTTAAAGGCTTAACCATTCCATCTTCATCTACTTCTTGAATTAACTGAGTATGAGTTGCTAAATGTTTGATAGATTCTTCAGATACTTTTTTAGTCTTTTCGATTGGAATAATATCTTCTTCTTGAGCAATAAACCTTCTTGGATTACGAATAATATTATCTAAATACGGAATTGATTCATCTAATACATCTACCCAACCATAATCAATTGCTACTTTATTTATACTTTTCTTAGCAGTTATACTACTATCAGTTTTTTTAAGAAAAAGTTCTAATTCATCCTTTGGAATATCTTTAACAAGTAAACTGAAATCCATAATAACAACTCCTTACTTTATATTATATTGTCTTTTTAAGTCTTTCTAAAAATGCCTTACATTCAACCATTTTACCATCACCAAATAACTCATCTAAATAAGCCTCAAAACCATCAATTTCATTACGAATATAAGCTAAGTTTAATTGGTCAAATTTTCTTAAAATCTTATTAGCAATTAAATAATCAACTGCAACAATTTCTTCTCCGCCACAAGCAATATATGCTGGAACAAAATCTTTTAACTGTTTAACAATACGATTACCAAAAGCTAAACGGAAATGTTCAATAACATAATCATCCATCTTTGCAAGATTATCCATTGTCTTTTCACTTACTGGATGTTCTTCTCTAGCCTTATCAAATAATGATAAGAAATATTTAGAAGTAATATCTATCGCATCAGTTTCAGGTGCATCAAAAGCAACACCTTTAGTATCAATATTAATTGGCATAGCACGATCATATACCTTATCTGTAATCATGAATGTTGAGTCATCATTATTAATTGTACCAATATACCACATATTATCTGGAATTTGTAAACGACCATTATCAATTAATTTAGGATCATTATCCCAAGCATTAGGAACAAGCTCTAATACCCATTCATCTGTACTAGGTAATTCTAGAATAGATAACATTTGTGCAAAGTAATACTCAACACGAGAAATATTCATCTCATCTAACAATGTAATAAAGATCTTTGGGTTATACTTAGCTTCATACATCTTAGTTAAAACTTCTGTTTCATTAAAACGCTTTGTAAATTCATTGAAATAACCAAATAATTCTGTACTATCTCTCCAAGATGGCTGAACACTAGCAATTACTGCTTCATTCTTAATAAAGTTACCAAATGAATAAGCAAGTGATGTTTTACCTGTACCAGAAATACCTTGTAAAATAATAAGTCTATTTGATGCAAATGATGCAATATAAAGTCTAATTAAATCTATAGAATAATATAACTTCATCTTACTCGCTGAAAAGTTTCTAAATGTTTCACATAACTCATTAAGTGAAATTGTTTCATTTAACTCTGGAGCAACATAATCTTTATATCTTTCATCAATTTGTGTAAGTTTAAAGAATCTACTTTCGCCCTCACTTAACTTATTAGTAATATTACCATCCTCATCATACTCAACACCAGCATCTGGATTAGCCATCTCCATATACTTCTGATTTTCATTCCTTAAACGAACAATATCATTATTTAAGTTTTCTATTTCCTCAACCATCTTTTCATGATGAGCAACATTATGACGCCACTTAATAATTCTTCTTACTAATAAAAATATTAATAAAGCAATTACTGCAAACAATATAACAAGACATAACACAGCAAGTATTATAACTACAGTACTACTACCCTTAGCTTTATACTCACTTATAATATCAAAATACGTTGCAATATTAAATATTTTCACTAAAGCAGCACCTATTGCTTTAAAAAATGCTACCAAGCCGTTAAAAAACGGTTCTAAAAATTTTAGAAAAAACTCTCCATTAATTCCCATAATTTTCTCTTCCCTTCTAATCTACAAGTAAGCGAGTATCTGTTACAATACCATCAAACTCTTCTTTTATTATATTAACACCTAAATTTTTCCATTTAGATATAATATTCTTATTATTATCGTAAAACTCTTTACTAACTAAATAATTATTAACATCATTAATCAACTTACCAGTAGTAGCTTCACTATTACGACTACAATATAAATAATAATCTAACTTATATCTTTTAAGTAAATTTATTACTTCTTTTTTAGCTTCATTATAATTAACTAAAATCTTTATATACCTATGTAATTTATTATTTTTAAATAACATACTTAACTCTTTGACATTCTTCTCATTATCAAAAAAACTTTTTCTAAGAGGTAAAAATAATATTTTTAAAGGTCTTCTTATTGAAAACAACTTAAGTTCACTAGATACCATCAAATTAGCACTAATCAAAGCAAAAGCATCATCCACTCCTAAGTTATCATATATATCTTTAACCGCATATTCATCGTACTTATTTAGGTTAGGTATGCGATAATTATACTGTGCAAGATAATAAATATTTTCCTTAGAAATATCTATATACTTATTAAATGAACTAACACTTGTTAAACTTTCAAAAAACTTTCTTTCTCTCTTAACATTCTCTTTAACTTTAATTAAAAGTTTATTAGTTTCTTTTTTGCCATCATCAATCAAATTAATATATTTAATTTTATTAGCCTCATTAATAGCATTAATACAAAGCGTACTATAATTATTTTGATTTTTAGTAAAAGGACTTGTTAATATATCAATCGTATTTGCTATCTTTAAAATAAATCCTGCTAATATAATACTCTCTTTATACCTAGCAGTATCTAAAATCATACTTTTATTAATTAAATAATCAATAACACTCATCACTTCATTATTTAACTCATAAACTTGAATCTCTCTATCATTTAAAAATCCTTTTACTAAGTATTTATTTAATGGAACACCATCAACATATCTATTCAAATAGTCTTTTATTACAAATGGCCAAAAATCATTACGAAGTCTTTGATTATTAAATAGTTTATTTTCTTTTATTCCAATAATTTTACTTAGAGCTAAGGTATATTCGTTTAAGGTTCGTACTTTATAATCATAGTAAGAACTATATAAATCGCATATCATCTAACCTACCTCTATTCTATTAAAAATTATAACAAACTTGATATTTTTTTGCAATATAATAATCATAAAAAAACTAGCTATTCTGATAAAATAACTAGTCCAAGTTTTAAAGAATGGTTAAATATAATATTATCAGTATTATAAATACCACTTATCTTTAGGAGTATTCTTTCTCCCTAACAATTGTTATGTCTATCGCAGATAAGGCTTTCACAAGCTTCTATGCTATTTGTACACTTAAATTAATATTATTATATCTAATACTTTTATGTAATATTTTAATTTTGGTAAAAATATTACTTATTTACATATTTGATATAATTTTTTTGTTTTTGTATATATTTCTTTAAAATATATACAAGTAATTAATTTTATGTATACCCTTTACTTTAGACAATTTTATTGTATATTATTTTTTTTATCTTGTCAACAAAAATTTTGCAAATTACAAAAAAAGTGATCACTTTCATGATCACATACTACTTGTAAATAACATTAATATTGAAATAATTAATAACACCATTACACCTATACCAGTAGAAATAAGCATAACCATTGTTTTACTTTCCATCTTTTCCAAACGCTCTTTATACCTTGTCTCACGAGCCTTCTGCTGCAAATTAGAAATATTTCTTGAAAATGTTAATAACTGTTCTTGCTTTCTTTCTTGACTACCTAAACTAAGTCTGTAAAGTAAACGCATCATACGCATAGAATCTCTAACTGGAAAGTCTCTAGCAAAATCCATATAAGGATTAATAGTGGAATCACCAGCATTAATCTTAGCAATAAGCTCATTAAGCCCACTTCTAAAGATTTGTGGGGCCTCATCTATTGACTTACCTAAAGCAACTGGAACTGTATAATGCTGTACTAAAATTTCTAAATTTTTTAAATAATATGGAAGCATAACATCAATTTCATGCAAATGGCTCTTATAATATCTCTTTAATTTTAAATAATTTAATTTATAAACACCATAACCTAAAAGCATGGAACAAAGAAAATTTATATAATTCAATTTAGAAATAAAAGCAAATATAAGAATAAACATAACCAAAAGTCCATTTTTTAGTCTAGCATTAAATAGTGCTTCAACATCTATTGAATCTCCATATCTTGCTTTAGCATAAAAATCGTAATCTTTTTCTTTTAATTTTCTAAAGATATCTTGGTTATCTACAATAAATTTATTAGTACTAATACTACCATTATATTCTAATATTACATAAAGTAAAATACCAAGTATCATAACTTCTATCATCATCGTTACTCACCTCCAGTATTTTCATTGTAGTATTTTTCACCATCTAACAAGAAATATGTATTAATTAAAATAATACCATGAAGTAAGACTACAACATACCATTCATCAAGCATTTTAATATAACTTTCAGTACCAAGTAAGAACTGCGTAAGCATTACTAGTAAGTATAGAGCAAAACCAAATGTTAAGAACTTCTTATGATATTGTTCTCTATCCATCTTATCACGATAAACACCTTCAACTAACATATCGATATCTAATAACATGTTATCAAGTGATTCACCAGAATCCTTAGCACCCTCTCTAGTAATCTGTAAAAACAATTGATGCATATTTTTAACCATATAATATGGATACTTTTGATTAAAATAATTTATTGACTCTTCGATTGTACCATTTTGATAACTTAAATCAATCATTAATTTAACATCATCTAAAATTGGATTTTCTAATACACCAGAATCTCTAACACCCTCTAATGCCTTAACAAAAGATTGTGTTGTATTAAATTCCATAATTACATTAGTAGTATAAACCTGTATTTGTTCAAATAAAAACTCACTATATACTCTTTTGCATCTAAGAAAAGCTAAATATGGAATAAATGCAATCGCAGCAACTCCATAAACAATAGCCCAAACTAAACTGTAAAAATATAGATATGCTATACCAGCTCCAACAACACCAAAAATAACTACCTGCGTAACATACTGTTTAGTAGTATACTCCTCACCTAACTCGATAGATTTCTCTCTAACCGTTTTAAAACTATATGGAGCATATTTGTCATATAAACCAGTAACTTCCTTTGCAATAAATTTATATACACTCTCGCCATCATTTTTTCTATACGATATAACAAACAGAGCAATTAGTATTAATAAAACAAACTCCATAATTCACCTCCTTAGGCTACAGCTTTTGGTAATTCAACATCACTTATATCAACCTTATTATTTTCATTGCCATTATTTACATTTCCTAATCTAAATGTATCAGCAGGAAGCTCAACTCCCTGAATTGATAAATAATCCAAAAGATATTTAGTTGGATTCTTCATTGAAAATGATCCATCAACACTTTTTTTATAAATTACATTTGTACATGGTGTATTATTTTCATCAACATAAAACTCAGTAACTTCCATAATCTCACGTTGGAATCTACCTAATGCCTTACTCATATATCCCTTAACATACACACCAATTTGAACATATCTATGAATTGTTGATAAGAACTGACTAACATCTTGGTTAGTTTCAAGAAGTGAGTACATACGCATTGGAATACTAGCTGCCTTATCAGCATGGATAGTAGACAAAATATTATGACCTGATGAAATTGAGTTACGTACGGCCATAACAGCTTCTGCACTACGAACCTCTGATAGTAAAATCCATTTAGGGTTCTGACGCATACAAGTAACAAGAACATCTGAATAAGACGCTATATTATTCGTCTTCATCGCAACAATATCTCTAGTAGGAAAGATTCTATCTAAGTGAAGTTCTAAAGTATCTTCAATTGTTATTATTTTTTCATTTTCTTTAGTATGACTTGCCAAATACTTAACAAGCTCCGTTTTACCTGAACCAGTTTCTCCAGAAACAATTATATTGCAGTGTCCTTCAACACACTTCATTAAAAAATCATGAATTTGAAGTGTACAATATTTCTCGTTTAAAAGCTTATCTTTATTTAAACGTATCTTAGCTGGTGTCTTACGAATAACACAAGCTATACCATTAGTTGCTATACTATCATGAACAAAGTTAAGACGTAATTCAGCACTTTCTGCATCTAGAAATGGATGAGCCATATTAAAAGTCTTACCCATTACATTAGAACATTGGAAAGCAAGTTTTTCCATAAGAGCATTATTAATTTCAGGTCTAATTACTTGATATACACCTTTATCTAATGTCTTTAACCAAACTTGTCCACCATTACTATATGAAACATCTGTTACATTATCATCTTCTAAAAACTCTTTTAAAGGACCAAAATCAAGTTCTGAAAATATTGCATCTGTCATCTTGTCACCTTCTTATTCGTTAGTATTATTCTCTGTATTTTCACTATTAGTACTATCAGGAATATAAGCTGTTTTCGATAAAATAAAGTCAGTAATAATTTCACTAGCTACCTGTGTAGCACTAGGATTCTCAGTATAATTAGCATTTCTTGGTACAGGTACAATAGCTATAGAATTACTACTTATATAGTCTGCCTTTTTAAGAAGTAAAAACATATCATTAGGTACAGCAAAAACTAGTTCTGCTGGTTGTGAATCTTTAGATTCAGATGAGAAAACACTCTTACCCTTAGAATCTTTAACAGCAATTACCTTAATACTTTCAATCATCTTAGCAAACATAACTTTATTATCGTCATCAACTGCTTTAAAATATAAATCAATATAGTCATTTGGCATAATACTATTTGCATAAGTTAAATGTGAATTAACCTCCAAACTATAAACAGTATATCCCTCTGGAATATTACGTACTATATAATTAGGTAATTGTTCTTCAGTCATTAATTGACTTTTATAAAATAAGCTTCCCTCAGGAATCGTAGTATCATATGACACATACTTACCAACAACTTGATTATTAGCAGTAACTAAATTAGTTGTAGAATCAATCATACTCTTACTTACCTTAACACTACCAAGCATATCATTAGTAATAAGAGTATTAGCAACTATTTCCTGTTTAGCATAAGGAACACTCTGCGGTTCAATGGCTTGCTTAACTCTCCAGTTATAGCCAATATAAAGAACCGCTATACCAGCTAAAACGCCAATAATAGTTACAGTATTCTTATTACCCAAAAATCTTTTAATTCCAATCAATATATTATTCATATCAAATCCTCCATTTTATTCTTCTCTATGATAAATTAATTATAGCAATATTTTTTATCGAATTCAAGCATTCAAAAAGAAAAAAGATATATTTAAGTAAGTTTAAAATTATTATTAATAATTACTAAAAATAAAAAAGATGATAACTATAATTTGTTATCATCTAAAATGCTTACCTAACATAAATAGGAAATTCGTTATTCACATCCGTTCCAGGGGTTTTTACATCCTCTAAAATAGCATCTACTTTATTTACAACAGCATATGAATCTGTATTAGCATTTATAGTCATTTCACCAGTAGTGGTAGCAACTTTAACACTAACCTTTGGTGGTGCCTCATAAATATCATAAAAAGATATCTTATAATTTTTATTAATATTTATAGTTTCTGAAAATCTTCTAATAAAATTCTCGACGAACTTTTCTTTTATTATTCTAATCTCACCATATTTTCGATAATGTGCTAAATCAAGTGAATCGCCCATAGCAGCATCCGTTATTTCTTTAATTAAATAAACATCTTGTTCATTAGTAGTAGTGTAGTTTTGTAAAAGAAGCATAACACTTAAAACAAATATACCAAAAACAATAAACCAATAACCCCAAAGACTTTCTTTCATTTTCTACACCTCCTTATTATGGACATAATCTTTCAGCCCAACTCCCATAATATTGACAGTCTTCTAAATCAGGATAATTGCCACCTAAGACACTATTAATTGTTCCAACCTTAAAATCACCATCAACAAAATATTTATACTTACTTCGGCCTTCTGTATAAGAAGCATATTGCTCAACAAAATCACTTTCACACTCTTTACCATACTCATTACAATGTAAATTAAAATCATAATAATTAGTTGACTTATTAGCACTCTTAATTTCCTGCATTTTCTTAGTAGACAAATCAAATTCGTACTCTAAATTAGCTTTAGAACCATCATCATAAATAGAATCTTGTTCAGCTAAAGTTCTAATTCTTCTTTCAGCAGCTTCACCCTTTGGACTAGACCAGTTATTACCTAAGTCATTAGTACTCTTACGATCATTAGGGTCTATATCCGATGGATTAACTGATCTATAAATATATTCAGGTTTAAACGGATCATCGCAAGTTTTACATTCCCTCTCAAAAATATCTTCTCTATTACAATAAATACATTTACTAGAAAATTTTGAAGAATCTATACCATTAGAACCATCAGTATATTCTGCACTGTTATCTTCTAAATACTTATTAATTCTTAACTGAATATTACTATCATTTTTACTAGAACCAGAAGGTTCAACTTCAAGATGACCATTTTTAGCTATCGTAAACCAAGTTTCATATTCACCTTGAAAATTAGTAATAGTTACATTAAATACATAACCCAATTTTATACTTTTAAACCTCTCTTCCGAAGTCTCAAATAATCCTGAAGGCACTAAACTATAATATGCTTTTTCAGGTCTAAAATAAATTTTTACACCTTCATAATCTCTTGTATAATCCTTTGTTGTATCCACATTTTCAAAAGGTTCATCAACATCTATTTCATAAGTACCAGAAGCTGTTTTTTTCTTTCCATAAACAGCACCTAATCGTTCAGAACTATCACTAGTTTGATTGAAAGTAACCAAACTTTGACTACCACTTGTTGAAGTAGGATCATTTATCGCTGTACTTACATTTGGGAAATACTTGTCAGTGTCACTAGAATCTTTACTTATACTCATTTTAACTTCAGTAGGAACAAATTTAATAGTACCAGAAGTTGAGTCATAATACTTTTGATTATAATTAAAAGTTAAGTCAGGCTTTAAAATATACTTCCAACTAGACTGATATCTAGAAAGAGCATTTTGGCATTCTGTCTTTTTAGTTTCTAAATCAGTTCTATGACTTTTTGCCTCATTATAATCATTCTGCGTATTTGTAACATCCTGACTTAATCCTTCAGGAGTTACAGAAACAGAATCTATTGTATAAGTATATGTAGGATTACCATCACTGTCTGGGCACCCTTCCTTTTTAGTAATTGTATAACTCAAATTTGTACCATCTGCTTTAAAATATGTATTAGCAGTAGTTGTGCCTTTATATGTATACAAGGCTGTTTTAGCTGATGGAGTAACTCCCTCAGCACAATCACTACAGCATTCAGCACAACATTTATATTCAGGACTGCCAACAGAAGTATTCATATCAATATTTTCATAAGCATCATACCTAGCTTCTGCTATTTTTAGTGCTGTATACTTTTCTTTTTCTGTTTTAATTGCAGATAAATAATCTTTTTTCCATAAATCATAAGCAGTATGAAAAGTAGAATAAATAGAGCCCTCTACATATGGTTGAAGATAATTCCCACTAGCATCTTTAGCAAATACAAAAAATCTTCCACTTTGTGCTGTTGTAGTTGTAGGATAAAACATATGATTTTCTTCACTCGTATAAATCTTACAATAATTATTATTTTCTAGCTCACTAGCAAACAAATCATCTCTCCAATGAGAAAGATTAGTTTTGGTCTGACTACCATATGTATCAGCATCCACATAAGGCGAATTTTCCCAACTATTTACTTTACTCATAATTGTTCTCATACTCATTTGTCTTACATAAGAATCAACATTCTTACCAGGTAAATTACCCTCATATTCTTCACAGGTTCCAGCACCACACTCTTGTTTTAAATCAACAAGATCTTCACCATCACACTTCTCTTGAAATAAATCTAATTCGCTTGAAGATAAATCACTTATTTTTATATCTTTACAGCACCCACCATTAATATATTCTCTTACTGTAGCATCTCTTGCACCTAACTTATAAGAAGTATTTCCATAAGCATCAGTTTCAGTTCTACAATATGATGGAAGTTCTAAATCAACTTCTAACTCAACTTTTTGAGGAGTCAATGGCATTAATGCTACCATTCTCTGATAACAAATTGAATGCATAGACTTACCAGGAAGATATTCTGATAATCCTTGTGCTTGAGACGAATAACCTCTTAAAATAGCTAAGTTATCTGTATCTAAAATATGATATTTATTAATCTTTACTGTTACAGTTCCTTTTTTATTATTCTTTAAAGTTTGAGAATTACCAGTGACTTTAACATAAAAAGTTATACTATCAGTATCAGGAAACTTTTCAAGTAAATTATCATTTAAATTAAAACCAGACGAAGCATCAATTTGACAAGTTAAACCCTCAGAGCATTCTAAACCAACAACTTGAACTTTAGGATTTGTTCTCTTCCAAGTTTTTTGATAATTAACCATAAAATTTGATAGTCCACTTAATTTTATTGGAATAATCTTAGAAAAATTATCACCATCAGTTTCAGTAACTACTTCAACAGAAGTATCTAACTTAGTTTCTATCTTAAATGTTTGACCAGTATAGCCCGCAGCATTAGCAGCTGTATCATACCAGTCTTTAATTATATCGTAATAATAACCATTGGCTAAAGCTGTTCCACTATATGGAAGACCATCTAACTGATTAACAACATTTTGATATTCACCATGCCCTAAATTAGTACACCCCCAAGAATCCTTTGGATTAATATTATATTTTCTTTTTGTTACTAAAGCTCTCATCAAAACATTAGCAGCTTGTAAATATTTATTAAAGCATGCATCTAAACTGCTACACACGTTATGATTATAGTCATAAACAGCAGCATTAATTAATGATACATACATTCTTGCAAGCATACCATCTAAACTATATTTTTCAGGATTTAATGCTCTAGCATACTTATAAAATGAGCCAGAAGGTGATGTTAAGTTTGAATCAATACAATATAAGTTTTCTTGCTTCCCATTAATAGTTCCACGATAATTATAATATGCTGCAGCCTTTCCGTTTGTCAAATTAACATTAGATGGATTAAATGCCACGCTTGTTATAGATACAGGTGTATCTAATGTACAATAATCTTCTCCATTAACTGTTTTCCCAGCACATATACCATGCTGAGCATCTGCATTAACCCCTATAGTTAATGCAAATAAACTTATTAATATTACCAAAACCTTTTTCATAATACTCTCTTCCTTCTATAAATAAAGTAAGCGCCAACCCCACCAGCAATTACCACTATACCAGCAATAATATAAATATAGTTATCTTTTAAAAATCTTAAGAATTTATTTTCTTCATCTGGTTTGTCATCTATTATCGGATCAACACTACTTATTAACTCTTCAAGTTTAGCATCAGTAAATTCAAACTCTTTTGTAGTAAATTCTTCACAGTATTGAACATCCTCATGTCCTTTACACATTTCATATCCGGCATACGGATTAACTCTTGGCTTTTTAAAACTCATAGTTCTAATTGTTTTACCAGAGCATGCACCACCAGAAGCATTGATTTTAATCTTATATTCAATAATATCTCCGATATTATCACTAGTAAACGTATATACACCATTATCTGTATTTGAATAATTTACTGTTCTTTCTTGTCCGCTTTTATCGCCAATTTTTTCAGATATTTTTAACGACAAATTTTCCGTAATATTATATATTTTTATTTTAAATGTTGTAGTTTTCACAGTGGTTTCAACAGTTCCAAGTCCATCAGGATCTTCTGCAGTTACCTTTTCTTCATCTTGAATTACCTCATAGTTTGCATCAACAAGTGCAGCCAATTTATTCAAATTAGCTTGTTCTTTATAAGTGCACTCATCAGCAGCATAAACATTTAAAGCAACTAAAAAAGGTAAAACCAATAAAGATTTTAAATATTTCACTTATATCACCTATCCTGTGTATAGTATAGCATATCAAAATATCATTTTCAAACAAATTTCCATGTTTTTATGATAAAATATTAAGTGGTGATTAACTTATGCAAAAATTTAAAGCTATCAAAATCTTATTTATATTTTTAGCATTTAACGTTCTTCTTTCAAAGCATCCCCTTATAAGTAGCTTAGGTGCCATCATAACCATATACTTACTCAACTTTAAAGAAATAAATAATAACCTAAAAAACTTTAAAACGCAAAATCTTAAATATCTTCTTATAAGCATACCTTTAATTTTAATAAATTATATCTTATTACTAATCATATCTAAAATAACCTTACTACCAGAAAACGAAAAATTAATAAGAAGCCTAATTAAATTAAATCCTATATACTATACCCTAATATTTGGTATTCTATCTCCAATTGGTGAAGAACTAACATTTAGATTCGGATTTAATAATATAAAAAATAAATATATATACATGATTTTACCATCTCTTTTATACGCTTTTATGCACTTATCTAACATGAACGAAATTTTATATATAGTTCCATATTTTATCTTAGGCTTAACTTTTGCCTATACTTACCGAAAAACAAATTGTATAATATACCCGACTATAATTCATATTATCAACAATTTGATTAGCATATTATTTATAATATTTTAGGAGAAATTTATGAAAAAGAATGAAAAAACTAAGGGGAATGGTTTTATTAAATTTATTTTAATACTAATAATTATCTGCGCTAGCACATACTACTACGCAAGATATATTGGTACAACTGGGCTTACCATAAGAGAATACGCTGTTACAAATGAAAAGATCCCTGAAAGTTTTCACGGATTTAAAATAGTTCAGTTTAGTGATACTCACTATGGAATGACTACCTTTAACGATGAACTAAAAAACATGGTTAATAAAATAAACTTACTAAATCCAGATATCGTCATTTTCACTGGTGACCTCGTCGACTATCACTATAATTTAAAAGATGAAGAAAAAAACGATATCATTAATATTTTAAGTGAAATAGATTCTAAATTAGGTGTATATGCCGTTACTGGTAATCATGACCAAAATTCAAACTATGAAAGCATCCTAAATGGAGCAAATATCACCTTACTAAAAAATAAATACGAATACATCCATAATGGAACAAGTGAAAAAATCATGCTTATTGGGCTAGACGATTATCTAGAAGGCACTCTGGATCTAGATAGTACCTTTAACTACGAAGACGATACAAACTATAAAATTCTTTTATCTCATGAGCCAGATATTTATGATAGATTACCTAAAACCCCAGACTTAATGCTTTCCGGTCACTCCCATAATGGTCAAGTAAGAATTCCACTAGCTGGTGCTATTTATAAAACAGTAGGAGCTAAAAAATATTATGACCCAGAATACACATTAGGTAACACTAAAATGTATATATCAGGTGGTATTGGTACAAGCAAATATAAAGTAAGATTATTTGATAGACCATCAATAAATTTATACCGCCTATATTCCAAGTAAACTCTTTTCATATAATACCATGAAAGGAGTTTTTATATGTATTACAATAACTATGGATATAATAATCAAGGAGATAGACAGTTTTGGTTTCCTTTTTTACTTGGCGGTTTAGGTGGTGCAGCTGTAGTATCTGCATCAAGACCAAGACCAGTTTATGCAGTTAATAATGCACCTTATCAGTCTACTCCATATATGGGAGGATATCCACCAGCTGGCTACAACTATTATGGAGGCTATAACTACTACCCACCATATTATAGATAAGTATCATTTGATACTTTTTTTAATACCAAACTAATTAAAATTATATAAGATAAAAGACTACTACCGCCATAAGATAAAAAAGGTAACGTTATTCCAATTATTGGAAACAACCCTATATTCATTAAAACATTTATAATAAGCTGAAAAGTAATAATTACAATAAGTGCATTATTTATATATTTATCACCACTAATACTTTTAATATTAATAATTAGTAAAATATAAATAACAAGAAAAATAATACTAGGAACAATCCCTACTTGTGACACTAAAAATGTAAAAGCAAAATCAGTCGCACTCTCTGGAAAATAAACAAGTTCTCCCCTACCAAATAATTTAGATAATTTTAACGAAGCTAAAGCCTGATTTCTCTGATAGCCATCCTGATTTAAAAATCCTGTAATTCTATCGATCCTATAAAATAAAGATGCACCAAATACTGAAACAAATAAATCTCTTTGAAACATATAAATATATATAAAAGCAAGAATGACAAAGAAAATTACTAAACCACTAATTATATAAAACCACTTATTAAAACCTCTCATAAACATAAACGTTAAAAATATTAAAACATAAATAATAACCGCCCCAGTATCCGGCTCCAAAAACACGATAACTGACGGAATAATAGTAAGAATTAAACAAATAATAAAATATTTAATATTAGAATATTTTTTTAAAGAAACACTCCTTAAAGATAAAATTAAAGGTATCTTCATAAACTCACTAGGTTGAATACTAATTGGTCCTACCTTTAACCAGCTGGTACTACCATTAACATTTACTCCCAAAAAATGTGTAACAATTAAAAGCATTATTCCTAAAATATATATATACTTAGAATTCTTAAATATAATATCTAAATTTAATTTTGAAGATATAAAAATAAACAAAAAGCCAAATAAAAACCAAAACATTTCTTTTATATAATAAGAACTATAACTTTTAAGCATAACTTTAGCACTATAAAGATTATACACACTAAAAAGCATTATAATAATTAATAAAATAATTGTTAAATATTTCTTCTTCATACCTTTATTTTGGCTATATTAATTTATTTTAGACATATATTTATTTAGGAGGCCATATGGATTTACCTAAATTATATAAAAATACCTTTGATGAAGATGAACAAGTCGTAACTAGTTCATTAAACAAAAATATTAAAAAAACAACTTTTCCCTACAAAGCTCATTTAAAAATCAAAAATTTTGAAACAGAAAAAATTATTATTGGTGAAACTTCTAATTATTATGTAACTAGTTATAAGGAAGTTATAAATAAAAAAGACATCAGTGAGTTTATGGTACTATAAAAGTTATTCTGGTATACTGGAATAACTTTTATTCAATAAAAAAAGAACCTAATGGTCCAAATAATCTATTTCTGGTGCTGAATGACTGAATTGAACAGTCCTCTGAAGCTTACCATGCTTCTGTTCTACCACTAAACTAAATCAGCATATCCAAATTATATCATAACATTTTAAATAATTAAAGATTTTTTAAAAGGCCGACGTTTACGCCAGCCTAATTATATTTTTTGGAAATGTAAAATAGTATTATATCAAATTAAAATTTTTAAACGTATTTAATAATTGTTTTTTATCTTATTATTTATCACCTTTTCCTTTCATGATTTAATAATATTATAGAATTGTGAAAAATGTGTGATTTTTTTAAGATATTTTTATGAAATTATTTTCCAGTGTAAAGTCGCTTAATTTTTGGCTCATCAGGTGTATATCTTTCTTTATTTATACATATGACCTCATTTGGTTTCCCATCAAACATTGATTTGCTAGTAGTTCTTTCTACAACAAGCACCCCTTTTTGAATAAGTGGATCAAGCATAGTTTCATATAACTCCTTTGGTCTTTTATGCGTATTATAATAATTAAATAAAGAAGTAAAGGATAAAACATTAGCTTCTCCTCTCATTTCTAAAAAATAAGAAAGTGTTTGATAATCAAGTACACTTAATTTAGGAGAGTTATCAGATATTTGATGAATCAAATATTCTTTTTCAAGTTCTCTTTTAGTTCTAGCTAACATATACCTTATAAAATAACTCATATCTTTTGATCTTTTAGTATCAACAAGCATTCTCTCATAAGCGGTTTTATCTAAAGTTATTCCTCTATTAAAAATTATAAAAGGATAACAAGCATTCTTCATAAGATACCATAAAGCAACAGTTCTAGTAGTTCTACTATTTACATCAAAATATGGATGAATATACTCTAGATAAAAATGCATCACACAAGATTTTATAAAATAATCCGTCATACATTCCTCATTAAAAGGTTCATTTATAAATTTAAGATAGCAATGAACGAGTTCCTCAATTAAAGAAGCATCAACTCCCTTATCCATCGTATCATCAATACGCCCATTAAATAAAATATACACGTCATCTTCACGATAATACTTACCCATTCTATTTAAGTCTCTTTCTGACAATAATCCTCTGCTTAAAATTCTATAAAGTTCATTAAGTGACTCTTCATTTATATCATCATGATTAAGTACATACTTATATCCTTCATATAAATTAATTATCTGTCTTCTTTGCTTTTCATCTTTAACCATAGATGCATCATTTATAACACTCTGTATTAAAGTAATATCATCACGAATTCCTTCTAAAGTATTATTTGCTTTAATTTCATGAGTAAGCATTACTTTTCTAGCAAAATCATGAGAATTTAAAAACTCTTCTCCCTTAAGAAATTCTTCTGTCTCTTCTCTTAAAGCTGCATAAACATCTTTAGTAATAGAAAAGTATCCACCTCTTTCATGAGGTAAATTTAACTTTGTCATGTTACCATCCCCTTAGCGGAAAGTTATTATATCATAAAGTAAAAAAAAGACAACTATTGTTATCTATTTTGCATATCATAAGCCTTTAAAAGATTATTAGCAAGCATTGCTATTGTTAATGGTCCTACGCCTCCAGGAACAGGAGTTATATAAGAAGTAACATCTTTTATATTTTCATAATCAGCATTACCATAAAGTTTACCATTTTCACGAATAATACCAACATCTATTAAAATACTTCCATCCTTAATCATATCTCTAGTAACAATATGCTTTTTATTAGTAGCACAAACTAAAATATCAGCTGTTAAACAAATATCCTTTAAGTTCTTTGTATGAGAATGACACATTGTTACAGTAGCATTTTTATTAAGCAACAAATTATATAGTGGCTTTCCAACAAGATTACTTCTTCCTATTATAACCGCATGCTTACCATCAATTTCTGCATTAATCTCTTCTAAAATCTTCATTACTCCAAGTGCTGTACAAGGAATTATAGTATCCTCTCCCTTAATTAGCTTAATAACACTTTTATCAGTTAATCCATCAACATCTTTTGTATCTTTAATAGTATTAATTATTCTATCTTTATTAAACTTATCAGGTAATGGAAGTTGTACTAAAATACCTGTTGTATCATCTTCATTTAATTTATTAATTAAGTTAATTATCTCTTCTTCGCTAGCATCTTCATCAAATGTATAGTGATTAAAGCCCGCACCTATTTGAGCACACATTTTTTCCTTCTGGCCAACATAAACAGTGCTTGCTTCATCACTTCCTACTTGAATTACCGCTAGTGCCATCTTCTTTCCACTTACTTTATTCTTTATTTCTTCTAAACACTTTTCCTTAATCTTTTTGCCATCTATAATCATTTTAATAATCCCTTACTTTTTAATATTAAATCTTTAATTTCTGAAGAAAGCCTCTCATTAACCTCTTCAAGATTATCATCAGCATTAACTTTAAAAGATTCGCCAAATTCAACCATCAAATTATTCTTAAAAATATGATACTTACCACTTATAGCATAAGGTACTATAGTGCTTCCCGTCTTCTGAGCAATTGACACAGCACCAAACTTAATTGGCAATAATAAATTATCCCTATACTCTTCATAAGTAATAACACCTTTATTAAGTAAATCAATCAAATAATTATCTAAATCTAAGATTGCTCTCTTAGCTTCTTCTTTTGTAATTCTTTCATCATTAAGTAATTTTTTTAAAAACTCATATTGGCTAAGTAAAGTCATATTCTTCTTCATTAACTTTTTATATTTCTTAAATTCTAATTTATCCTTTACAAATTCATAACTCTCAAGAAGCTTTTCATCCTTGCATGCTAAACTATTTCTTGTCCCCTCTGGATAAATACCTAAAGCCCAGCCTTTATTTAAAACACTAACTGCAATTTCCTTAGAATTTCCACCATGATGCTCTCTATCTACCGAAATGCACCCAGAAGCCTTAAAAAACCAAGCAAAAGGCCCATCAAAATACTCCTTCTTAGCCATATAATGAAGCATTCTTTTTGTTGATAAAATAGGTAAACATTGATCTAAAATATGAATATGATTTCCACAAACAATAATTGGCCCATCTTCCGGAATTACTTCTTTATTTTTATAAGTTGGTCTTAAAAGCACTGTAAAAATAGCCCCCAAAACTCCTTTAAATATTCTAAAACCATGAATATGCTGTTCTTTTTCCATATTATTTCACCTTACTATACTTCTTCGTACACTCTTCTTCAAGCTTACGATAATTAACCTTACCAATTAAAGTTTTTGGTACACTTTTAATATATTCATATCTATAAGGCAAAGAATACTTTGCAATAGATTTAGCACAATATTCTTTAATATCATTAGTTAACTCTTCACTAGGTGTAAAATTATTCCTTAAAACTATGCAAGCAACAGGCACCTGTTTTTTATATGGATGAGGAATACCAACAACAACACAAGATAAAACTGCTGGATGTGAATCAACTATCTTTTCAACAAATGATGGATAAATATTATATCCACTAGAAATAATCATTCTCTTTAATCTTGATGTAAAGAAAATTAACCCTTCTTCATCTTTGTAACCAACATCGCCAGTATGCAAATAAGTATTTCCATCAGGATGCACTTTTAAAGTATTTGCAGTCTCTTCAGGTTCATTTAAGTAACCAAGCATTACAGTAGGTCCACAAATACAAATTTCTCCTTCTTTGCCTGTTCTAACTTCTTTAGTAGTTCCTGGTTTTATTATTTTTATCTGCATATCAGGAAATGGTAAACCTAAAGCTCCTTCTTTAAAATAATGCTTTGGAGTCAAAATCGTTGCAGCTACTGACTCAGTTAATCCATAACCAACTCTTATCTGTGCATTTGATCCATGTGCCTGTAAATATTCATTTACTCTCGTTCTAAGTTCTGGTTTTAATGTATCACCACCACAAATACAATTAGTAACACACTTTAAATATTTAGAATTATCTTGATTATTTATTAGTCCCTCATACATAGTTGGTACACCAATTAAAAATGCTGGTCTATATAACTTAATTAATCTAGCAAACTCATTTACTTTAAATGCTGGAATTAAAATACATTTCATACCTGAAATAAGCTCTGTATGAACACTTACTCCTAATCCAAAGCCATGAAATATTGGCATTATAGTTAAAACTGCTTCACCTTCTTGAGCTCCAGTCATCTTAAATGCCTGCATTCCCTCAGCATTAAAGTTTCTATTTGATAATACAACACCCTTAGGCTTACCAGTGGTTCCCCCACTATAAAGAATAACTGCCTCTTTTGAAACTCTATCAGTTACTTTATATTCTCCATCATAACCATAACCTGCATCAAAGAAACTCTTAAATGATACCATGACATCATTATACTCTAGCTTAGGTGTCTTATTCTCTTTAAAAAAGTTAGTTACAAATGTATAAGCACTAATTGTTTTCTGCATTACTTTAAACATACCATCAGTAACATCTGCAATAATAATCTTTTTAGCATTAACTCTGCTTGCTGCTTTAATTACCTTTTCTGCAAAAATATTTACTGTTAATATATACTTACTACTTGCAGCATCCATATAAAACTCAATCTCATTTTCACTAGATAATGGGTGAATCATACTCGCTACTGCCCCAACCATATTAATGGCATAAAACATAATAATAGCTTCTGGAGTATTTGGCATACATATTGTAACGCGTTCTCCCTCTTCTATCCCGTTAGCTTTTAAAGCTTTTGCACAAGTTTCAATCTTATCATAAAACTTCTTATATGATAAAGTCTTACCATAATACTGAATTGCTCCATGGTGAGGATACTTCTTCACAGTTTCATATACCATTTCATACATCATCTTATCAGGATAATCTAAATGAACCGGCATTTCCCCATACAAATCATAATAAGGTTTCTCTAACTCTTTTGTATTAAGTATTCTTTTTATAAAATTCATTTTATTCACATTCCTTTATTAATTTAATAACTTTTTCTTCAAGAAGCTTTGTTTCTTTAGCTACATCATCAGTTTCTGGAAAATAAGGCTCCCCAAACTTTACTTTTAACTTACCCCTTTTATATTTCCCATTAATTGCAAACGGCAAAATCTTACAATCATTTTCTAAAGACATTCTAACAGCTCCCTTTTTAAAAGGCATAATTATATCATCAGTTCTATTAATAGTACCTTCCGGAAATATACCAACTACTCCGCCTTCACTTAATACTTTATTTACAGCTGGCATAACAGTAGCATCATGAATCTTCCTATCAACAGGTATAATCCCCGACATTTTAAACAAGAAACCTATAGGTGGTTTCAATAATTCCCTTTTAGCAACAAATCTAATATCCCTTCTAGTACAACAACCGGCAAGCAAGCAACAATCTTTCATATTTGTATGCGTACCTGCAATAATTATTTTACCTTCTTTAGGAATACTTTCTTTATTAATAATTTCTGGTTTATAAATTAATTTAATATACACTCCAACTATCGGAGCACATATTCGGTATAACAATGTATCTAACATATCTCTTACCATCCTCTAGACTATATTTTAGCATATCCATAACGAAAAAAAAAGTAAACTACATTATTTTGTAGTTTAATTATTCAGCAAAAACAATTACTAAAATAAAAACAAATATTATAAGAAAAATAAATGTATTAATCACTGCTGCTAATAAGTTTTTAGCAATATTCTTTCTTGCTTTCTTCTTATCTTTAATAGCATCCTCATCTAAATAAGATTTAATATAAGGGCTAACTATAATTCCCATCTTCTCAAGTTTTGTAAAATAAGCAAACTTATTTGGTATATCAAGCTCTTTAAAAATCTTAATTTCACTGACACTATTTTCTTTAGATAAAGCATTATATTTATGATAAATATCAATTACTTTCTGTAAACTTTCATCTTCATTAACAGGTACTTTCTTTTTTTCTGTACTAATAGTTGCCCAAACTCCCACAATCGCAAAAATTAATGAATAAATATAATCATGTGTTAACCCAGCCATAAAACTAGAACTATTAAATAAAGCTTTTAATTTTATATCTTCTGTAACACTAATTAAATATGGAAATAATCCTAAACAAATTATTGTTGTTACAGCTAAAGTAATAAGCCAAATAATATACTTTCTATTTAAGACATCTTCTCCAGACTTCTTATAAAATAGCACTGCTCCATAAGCGATAAGCATAAAAAATCCACTAGAAAGATAACCAAACTGATATATAATAATAGATGGAATACTAAATAATATTGCGCCAAATAAAGCACTAAATAAACTCTTAACACTATTTTTCATTCTTCAATAAATCCCTAATCTCTTCCAGCAATAAAACCTCATCACTTTTCTTAGGTTCCTCCTTTACTCCCTCTTTAGGTTCTTCCTTTTTACGATTCAATTTATTTATTAACTTAACAAAAGTAAAAATACATGCAGCTACAATTAAAAAATCTAAGATATTTTGAATAAACACTCCATAACTAACAGTAGCATCCTTTATCTTAAAAGACAAATTAGTAAAATCAATACCACCAATAACAATTCCAATTAATGGCATTATAATATCATTAACAAGTGATGAAACAATTTTACTAAATGCACCACCAATAATAACACCTACTGCTAAATCAATAACATTTCCTTTAGAAATAAACTCTTTAAATTCCTTAAAAGTTTTCCCACCTTTTTCTTTTATTTCTTTAGTTAACTCTTTATTACTTTTCTTTCCCATATTACTTCCTTCTTTCTACGGTATTATATCATAAACAAAAAAGAAGAACAATTTCTGTTCTTACTCAAATGACACTGATTTAGCCCAAGTCTTAAATGTACTTTCAAATTTTTCTTTATCACTATTATCACAAGCAAAATTAAATAACCAGAAGGCATCATTACTTTTATAAACAGTAGCAATATAGAAATATGTTTTACCATTAACATCACTTGTATATGTAAAATATGTTAAACCATCCTCAGTTTTAATTTCACTATCTTTTTGATTATTAGTAGTTACTGCTTTAGCATAATCTAGAGCGGTACTATCTTTACCTAAACCTGCAGCTTCTAATGTACTAAACTCTTCCTTTAAACCAGTAACAATAGCATCCATACTTTCAAAATATACAGTTGTAGATACTAAATCTTTTTCTGTAAATTCATCTGTTAACGTAATAGACATTCCCTTATCTTTAAATGTTTTCTCTTCTGGTTCTAATAAAGCACAACCAGTAACTGCTACCATAATTAATATTAATAAATATAATACTTTTTTCTTCATTTCTATTCCTCTTTCATTTTAATTTCTATCGCACCAATACCACCATCAATTTTAACTAAAGATGAACCATTTCCAATTTGCTCTTCATCTTTTAAAGACTTACCATCTAAAGTTATTGAACCAACTCCCTTAGATATATCAAGGTTATAATCATTTATAGAACCAATCAAATTTAGTTCTAATTTTCCAATACCTGTATCAATCTCATTTTCACCATTTAAAGAACTAGTTATAGTTGTTTTACCAATACCTAAATCCATATCTAAATTAAAGATACTACTATTATTAATAACTACATTACCCGCTCCACCATCAATATCACAGTTTTTAGTTACAATTAAATTATTAATTTGAACACTACCAGCTCCTATATCTAAAATAAAATTCTCGGCCTTTATACTTTCAATATTTATTTTACCAGCACCAGCTTCAATAATCACATCATTTAAAACCATATCTCTAGGAATTGTAACTACTACTTCACTCTTCTTATTTCTAATGTGTCCTTTTTCTTTAATAACGATCTTATTATTATCTTTATTAGCAGTGATCTCTTTATTATCTACAATATAATCAAAAGTATCACCTTCTTTAATAGTTAAACTACTAGTTGCTAAATCAATAACTAAATAAGCACCACTCTTTGGCATCTCTATTTTCTTGTTTTCAGACTTAAATCCTTCACCAACAATACCAACAATACTTACTAAAGTTAAAAATATTTCACAAATTAAATAAACTGCAAAAGCAATCGCTGCATATTTGATTATTGTCTGACCCCTACTCATTTTATTTCAACTCCGCCAAATAAGCATGTCGCATTTACATAAATAATTTTACCAGGTTTATCCATTTTACTTTTTCCATCTACTCCACCGAAAATACTTGTTGAAGTAACTTTAACATTAACGTCCTTAGGTACTAATATCGTTATTCCACCAAAGATAGCACTAGCTTCAATTACAACATCATCATTAATAATTGCATTTCTTAAATCACACTTAATACCACCAAACACTGCATCAAGTTTAGTCCCAGTAAATTCTTCTTTAGAAAAATCTAAATTTTGTCCACTAAAAGTAGCACTATAATTATTACCACTAACAGCTTTAACATTTTCCATATTCTTATTTTTAATCTTACATTTAAAAATAAATGATATTCCCGTAATAACTAAAATAGCAGGTACAATTAACTTTAATACTAAATCAAAATCTAATAAGTCTTGGCAAGATAATAAAAGTAATACACCTATAATTAAACCTATTAATGAACCAGTTCTATTATTATCATCAAATAAGCCTAAAAAACTTGGAATAATGATAAATAGTGTCCACCAACCATCAAATAATAGGTTAACTTTAACCACTCCAGTAGAATATAAACCAAACCATACACCAACAACTATCAAGATAATACCTAATATAATATTTCTACAATTCTTCATACATTTCCTCCTCTACCATAAGTTTAACATAATCATCTAAAATAGCAATATCTAATATGAAAAAAGATGTGAAATTAATCACATCAATTTACTTAATAACATAAGGGTCTTCTGAAGTACCTGTTCCCTTAGAAATTCTAGTAGTAGACGTTAAAGCAATTGCAGGACGCAAGCCACTACTAGTGGTGACGCTACCACCATTCAAACCACCATCATACGTACCATAAACCACAGCACTAGAACCATTTTCACTATTTGGTGACATAGTCCACCAAGTAACCCTGCTATTTTCCTGTAAATAAGTTGACGTATTATATCCGGATACACCAATAGCCCCAGAAAATACTATTTCATCAGCAGTTAACAATCCAATTTTATAAGTTAAGTTTCCGTTTCCATTAGTTGTATCACTTACAGTATACTTAGATAATTTTCCCCCATTATTATCATTAGGACATATTAGAGTTGGATTAGCATAAACTTTAGAACCGCCAGCATAAATTCTATTATATGCACCATATCCAGTTTTTTTCGTTCCATATCCTAACCCCGTACCATAAGTAGATCCACTTGCATATGTAGTAAACGTACTTTTATCGCCACACCATATTACATCAGCAAGTTTGCCCTCAGATGATGCTAAATTATTTTCATACCATGTTTCTAAATTCATTAATATCGTACTTTTATTTACATTAGCATGGGTACTAGCATAATCACTGGATCCAGCCGTTCCGTACATAAATCCTACGTAAGCATTATCAGTACCGCTTAAATTAAATTTACTGGAAATTGAACTTGAAGTAAGATTTGCATATGCATTTGAAGAATTATTATTCGATGAAGCACAAGGATTACTTACACCAGAGGTATTATCATTATGAAGTACAAGTTTTACTGACCCATCGCCTATTATTCTGACAATTCTCCAACATTTGTTTGCAAACTGTACATAATTATTTTTTACTGCTCCTCTAAAATAATAAGAAGTTCCATAATCATCATCGGTACTAGCAAGAAGTGCTTCAGTCGTGTTTCTATTCGAACTTAATATTTTATACGTAAGCTTACTTTGTGTGGCATCTATTATGTAAAAAATTTGACTTAAATTAGTTGTTGTTTTCTTTGTGCCAGCCGTACTTGAACCAGCAATAGACAAAACTTTTGATGGCAAATACTTCCCAACCAAACTAGAATATGAATTTGCATACGTATCACTTGTTACTGCTGTACCAGTTAGATTAAAGTTTGTGCCATTAGCCGCCCATCCAGTTCCGTACGTTATATAATAAGCTTGATACGTCGTTGTTACAACATCCGATTTACTTATAGTGTCGTCTAAAACATGTGCACTTGCTTCCTTCCCAGGAGTTGTAAGTGGAGTTTTCACCTCATTATTCATTAATATAGCATCAGCTAATGTTGGAGAATCAAATGCAACCGTACACTTTGTATTACCACTAGTTAAATTAGAAACACTTAAAGCCCATTTAGAACCTGTCCATTTCATTTCAGCACCAATATCAACTGTCTTATCATCTTGCGTGCATGATACGGAAGCTGAATATGCTTTAGAAGTTGGGAAAGTACTACTAGCCTCTCCATTTATAGTTGTTGCTACAAACAAATCATCTTTAGGTCTTGTTTTAACAGTACCTACCACTGATATTTTAACTTGAAAATTTTTATTTTCTACTAATGAACTTGCGGGTCCCCAAACATCGGGCATATCTCCATTAACCCACATTCTAAATTCAAAGGTTCTTGATTCATCTTTTACTATACCATCACCTTTTCTTAGTATGTAATTATTAGTTATATCATAACTTGAAAGGCTTTGAGGTGTTGATATTGTTTCTAAATCATTAATAGGTGATGAAGTTAAATCGCTATCTCCTAATAAAGAAACTTTTACATATTGAGTCCTTAAAGATTTAGTAGTTTTAATTACCGAAGCAATTACATAATACTCAATATAATTATCACATTTATTTTTAATAGTAAAAGTATATGGAGTCTGTTCTAATGCTTCCCCATCTTTCATCGGATAAGTATTGGTTATATTTAACTCATTTTGCCCATTAAAATCAAAATCTATACATGATGCAGCTAAAGTATTAGTATCAGTTTGACTAACATAATTAGTAAATATAGCATAACTTACACCTGAAAGAAGTACTACAGCTACTAGCATAATACTTAAAGTTAACAATCTTTTTCGATATCTTTGCATACCGTTCTGCATACTATATGCACCTCTATTTTCTATTAATATTCTATAATATGTATAAGTTTTAGTCAAGAAAAAAAGAGTGATTTATTCACTCCTTAAACTTCTTGAATTACAGCAATAATCATTGGTTTACATTCAGTTTCAACATAAAAGTATTTACTTAATTTATCTCTTACTTCTGTTTTAATATTATTATAATCAACATAACCATTATTAATATTAGCAGTTATAACCTCTAAAGATATTCTCTTAATTTCATCAATCATCTCTTTAGAATCTTTAACATATATAAAGCCTCTTGTAGTTACTTCAGGACCAACTAAAATAGTTTTATCCTTCTTAGATAATGTTGCACTAACTAAAACAATGCCATTTTCAGATAACATTTCTCTATCCTTAATTACTAAATCTCCAACATCATCCGAACTAGTTCCGTCAATTAATACATCATCAATAAACATGTGTTCAAAGTTATCTTCAAGTTTTTTATTATTGATTGTCACAATATCTCCATTTTGTTTAAGTAAGATATTTTCTTTCTTATATCCTAAATCACTAGCTAAATTAGCTGCACCAACCATATAACGATATTCACCTTTTACTGGCATAAAATATTTTGGTTTAAGTAAATTAATCATAAGCATTAAATCCTCTGATGAAGCATGAAGTGATATTCCCTTATCCTTAGGTATGCTTATAGTATCAATTCCCTTATACGCTAATTCATTTTCTAGCTTCACAATTATCTTTTCATTTTCATCATATTTTGGTTCAGCAAAACAGAAAGTATCACTTTCTTTTAAATGAATAAATTTGTCATTGCCATTAACTATTTTTTCAATAGAACTATATGGATGAGCGCGATCATCACAAACAAGTAAAATAGCATTACTATCATCAACGTTTGATAAATCACCAATCAAGTTCTCATCAACATTCATATACTTTTCTTTAATCGCCATATTTATAATATTCTGTAGTTTCTTACCCATAATTACTATTTTCCTATGAGAATTCTTAGCTGCTGTAAATATACCTTCAATTGTATATAAATGAATATGTAGTACGCTGAAGATTACTCTTCCTTGTGCTTTATTTATAATATTCTTGAAAAATGAACTCATGTGATGACTTGGACTTGTATGACCCTTATTTTCTGAAAAAGATGATTCACATAATAGTGCTAAAACTCCCTGTTTTCCAACATAAGCTATTTTTCCTAAATCCATATAATATGAACCCATCATAGACGGATCAATAATAAAGTCACCAGTATAAACCACTGCTCCATCTTTTGTATTTAAAACATACATTACAGAATCAGGTACGGAGTGATTTACATTAATAGCAAAAACACTAGTTTCTTTATCTATAACAATTTTTTTATGTGCAGTAATAAGATTTAAGTTCTTTTCATTAATTCCATCAAGTTTCATTTGATTTATAGCATACTTAGTCGCATATATCTTTATATCCTTAATATCTTTAATTAAATCTCTTACTCCACCATAACTTTCTGGATGAGCGTGCGTTATAAAAACTCCTACTATACGTTCCTTATTTTTCTCTAAATAATCATAATCTGGAATAATATAATCAATTCCATACATAGTATCATTTGCATACTTTAATCCTGCATCAAAGACAAATATTTTGTCATCTACTTCAACAATATAAGTGTTTTTACCATTTTCATTAAGTCCACCCATACCAAAAATTTTTATTTTACTCATAATAAATGTTCACTCTTTCTATAAAAAATTACAAGTTTTCTAATTGCTTATTTATTATAGCAGAGTTTTACAATTTTATCAAATCTTTTCACTTATCAAAGTGCTTAGATAAACTATTTTTAAATCTTGTCTTTCTATTTCAGAAATAATTAATTTAAGATTTACTAACTTCATATTTTTAGGAATATAAATAATATCTCCACTTGATATTTTATTAATTTTTTCATTTATCATTAAATTATCATTAGTTAATAAAACAATATAATGTTCCTTTTTAAGGCAATAATCATAATCATTATGCAAAGTCGTACATATATGAGAATTTTTCTTATGCTTCTTTAAAATAGTTTCTAACGCATCATAATTTTCTTTATCTTTATAACTATTTAAATATTCTCTTTTCTTCGTAAAATCAGTTTCTAGTTTAGATACCAAATCATATTCAATACTATTATCATCTAAATATTCCTCTTTCTCTTTATCTTCCTCTAGAACAAGAGAAACACTTCTTTTCTTAGAATTACCTTTAATGATTATTTTATCTTTATTGTTTTTTAGTGATACTTCTGGACTCACAACATTAAACTGCAAAAAGCTTTCATTAAAGACATTAAAATCTTCCATCTTAACTAAAGACTTTTTATAATCAACTTCTTTTCCATTAAGCCCAGGAATAATTGTATTATTTTCAATAACAGAATTAACTGGAAGAGTTTCATATTTAGATGCATTTAATTTTATTTCTTTCATAAGTGGTTTTTGTTCATCAATAAAAATGAGCACTTTATCAGTTATAAAGAATGAAAAAGCTGATAACGTTAATAATAAAATATACTTTGTTTTTTTCATATGTCACCAATAAAGTATATGATTATTCAGATTCGATATTAACTTCTTTTTCTTTATTTGTTACTAAAAAATTTAACCTATCAACAATAACTTCAGTGATGTACTTTTTCTCTTTTTTATCATCTTCATATGATTCTGTTCTTAACTGACCACGAACTGCAATTAAATCTCCCTTATGACAATACTCGCAAGTTCTTTCTGCAATACCATCCCATAATTTACATCTGATAAAATCCGCTTCATATATTCCATCTGGATTTTTAAATGTTCTTTGTACAGCTAAACGAATTGTTAAAACCTTTTTACCAGACTCTGTTTTAACTAACTCTGGTTCATTAGCTAAACGGCCAATTAACATTACTAAATTGTGCATAATATCCTCCTTTCAGCACGTTTATACCACACCCACTTATACTAGTGCAAAGAAGGGATTTCTAATATCTGCATACCAATTTTTAAAATTAAATTACTCAAAATAAAAAATCTGCTCATAATTATTAACAGATTTTTTATTTCATATATCTTTCTAAACAGTTTTTAACAATCTATTAAGTTCAATAGCATATTCAACAGGTAATTCCTTTTTAAAATCAGAAACAAACCCCATAATTATTAATTCTTTAGCTTCATTTTCTGATAAACCTTTACTCATTAAATAAAATAATTTTTCTGCACTTACCTTTGAAACCGTCGCTTCATGCTCAATAGTGCTTGTATCATTTAATACAATATTTTTAGGAAAAGTATCACTTTTACTATCATCATCTAATATTATCGTATCACATTTAACAAAACTTTCAGAATTACTAGCATTACCGCTTATCTTAACAAGACCTCTATAATTACTCTCTCCACCATTTGAAGCAATACTTTTAGATATAATAGTACTTTTAGTATTTTTACCTAAATGAATCATCTTAGCTCCGGCATCTAACTTTTGATTTTCTTTAGCATAAGCAATACTTATTGATGAAGCACTAGAATAATCTCCCCTTAATATACAAGATGGATACTTCATAGTAACCTTACTTCCTATATTTCCATCAATCCACTGCATAAATCCGCCTTCATCTACAATACATCTTTTAGTAACTAAATTATAAACATCAGTACTCCAGTTTTGAATTGTACTATACTTACACTTAGCGTTCTTTTTAACATATATTTCAACTACTCCCGCATGTAAAGAATTCTCTGAATAAGATGCAGCAGTGCACCCCTCAATATAAGAAAGCTCAGCTCCTTCATCAACAATAATAATAGTTCTTTCAAACTGTCCCATAGTTACAGTATCTATTCTAAAATAACTCTGTAATGGTCTATCTAACTTAACCCCTTTAGGTACATATATAAATGAACCGCCACTCCAAATAGCTCCATTTAAAGCAGTATATTTATTTTCATCATACTTAACTAAATTATTAAAATATTCTTTAAATAACTCAGGATACTCCTTTAAAGCCTCATCTGTACTTAAAAAGATTACTCCATTTTCATCTTTCATATTATGATAAATAACTTCACTTTCAATCTGATTAGATACTCCGCATAAATACTTATTTTCAGCATCTATTACTCCTAAAGTTTTAAAAGTCTGTTTAACATTCTTATCAACATTATCCCAGTTATTAGTTAAATCACCTATTTTTTTATAATAATTTATTTTATCAAAATCTAACTCTATTTCTGGCCCAAAATCAGGATTATCTAATTCTTTAAACTTATCAAAAGATTTAAGTCTAAATTCAAGCATCCACTCTGACTCATTTTTAAGCTTAGATACTTTTTTAATATATTCTTTTGTTAACTCCATATAAATCGCCAGAGATATTATATCAAATTCTTAAAATTTTTGCATCAAAAAAGAAACCTATTTGGCTTCTATAATCAGTTTAATAGCAGTTTTTTCAGCTCCATCAATTGTTATATCAGAAAATGCTGGAATAATAACAAGATTCTTACCACTAGGTGCTACAAAACCTCTTGCAATAGCTACTGCCTTAATTGCTTGATTTAAACTACCAGCACCTATTGTTTGAATCTCTGCTACTCCTTGCTCTCTAAATACATTTGCAATTGCTCCCGCAACTTTGCTAGGATTACTTTTACTCGATACTTTTAAAATTTCCATTTATGCCTCCAATAAAATTTATGAGACAAAACTTATTTTATGATACCATATTTATATTCTTCAGCATTTGCTAAATATTCTGGTGCTTGTTCTAATGTAATTATTTTATCAACAAAATTGTCAATAATTTCTGGATTCAAATCAGATACTAAACAAAATACATTATTTTTATATTTAGTCTGACCAGTAAAAAGTTCTGACCAGTGACAATTAACGCAAACTATTATTGGCACTAACTCTAGTTGATCTCCAACTTTCCTAACAGTATATGCACTTACTCCATCACTTGGCAAAAAATTACCAACTATAGGCAGTAAATATGTTTTTTTAGACACTCTTACCTTAGTTCCATCGTTATCCAAAACATACTGATTGCCCTTTTCTATTTTAACTCTTCTATCTAATAATTCTTTTGGAGATATTGCCATATCCTCATATTCTTCTTGCATAGATTGTGGTAAATCACTTAATTTATAAAATAAAGAATTCTTATCTAGACTTCTCATTCTCAAAAGAAGTGGTAAACATTCTTTAAAAACACCATTATGATTCATATAAATTTTAATTTTAGGTATATCCCCTGTATATCTCTTACTTATATATTTATCTTCCATTTTTCTCCCACCTTACCGTTATTCCGCACGGAAGCTTTAAACCATTATTTGCTTCTATTCCTAATTCAGTACTAACAAAACTACCTTTCTTATTAATGGTAAGCTTTAAAATATTTTCAATTACGGTCATTGACAAACCTGTTGTATATGTATTTACTATAAACAATAATGCATCATCAGATAAAAGTGTACTAGCATCTTTAATTAAATTATATAAATCTTTTTCAACTTGCCAAACTTCATTTTTAGCTCCTCTACCAAATGATGGAGGATCCATAATTATAATATCATATTTATTGCCTCTTCGCATCTCTCTTTTAACTAACTTTTTTACATCATCAACATAAAATTTAATATTTTCATTCTGTAAATTATTTGCAATAACATTCTCTTTTGCCCAATCAATCATTCCTTTTGAAGCATCAACATGTACAACTTCAGCATGTTCTTTCAAAGCTGCAATACTAGCTGCTCCCGTATAAGCAAACAAATTAAGCACTTTCACCTTACTTCCTGAATTTCTAATTGTCTCTCTAATAATATTCCAATTATAAGCCTGCTCCGGAAATAAACCAGTATGCTTAAATCCCATTAGTTTTAAATTAAAAACCATATCCTCATATCTTATTTGCCAGCTATCTTTCATGCTAGATAGTACATTCCATGAGCCACCACCAGTATTACTTCTTGTATACTCAGCATCAACTTTAACATTTTCATTACCAGGCCAAATTATTTCTGGATCAGGTCTTTTAAGATAATACTTCCCCCACTTCTCATACTTATATCCGTTACTCATACTAATTATTTCATAATCCTTAAAATTATTTACTGTTTTCATTTTCTTTATTTAAGTACAAATACTTATCCTTTCTAAATAATCTTCTAACTTGTCTATAAACCATTCTTATAAATGCATACGTATACGTTAGCGTATAAAGATCTCTTAAAGACTCTTCTTCTATCGTAAAATAATTGTGCGTTATAACTTCTCTATTTTTTAAACTTAACAGTTTTAAAATTTTTAAATCTTTTTTAGTTTTAAGTTTATATTTTTTAGTAACATCACTACAATTAAAAAGTTTACACGCAACATTTTTTGATGGGCAACCATTTAAAGTTACATACTCACAGTACCTACAACAACCACATTTTTTATTACTATTATTCTGCCTTTGAACAATGCACCTACCACCTATAAATTCACACGCATTTATTGGAAAATCTTTATCTAACTCTTCACAACATTTATCAAAAACATACTTTATACGTTCTTTCCTATTTTTTATATTCAATCCCCTAGTAATAGTTTCCCACTCTTCATCACCATCAATTATTTTAAACTTAGTATTTTTATAAAGAAAACTTTTATATAAAAATAAATATCTATCTAACTGTTCTTCTGTTACTTTCTTCTCTTTCATAAAAGCCTCTTCCAAAATAATTGTATCATAAAGTAATGAATTTACCAAATTTATGTGTTAAAATATCATTATGAAAAAGAAAGATTTATTTATATTAATACTATCCGTTCTAGGTATATTTATAATTACTATGCTTATAAATGGAATTTACCCTTTTGGTAATAATGATCTAGCAATTAGTGATGCCGCTACTCAGTATGAACCATTTTTATATGACTATATAACCAGATTAAAAAACTTTAATTATTATAATTACACATTCATGAACTTTTTAGGTAATCCATCAATGTTCAACTTCGTTTATTACTTAACAAGCCCGTTTAATTTTATAGCACTTCTTTTTAATAATTATAAGTTAATGTATCTGTCAGTTGTCATTATTAAACTAATTGTAGCAAGTATAAGCGCGTACTATTATTTTAGCAAATATGATAAAAAGATAGGCATAATCGCATCAATATGTTATGTTTATTCGGGATGGTTTCTTGCCTATTATTTTCATATAATGTGGCTAGACGGTTTTATGATGTTTCCACTTCTTGTAATTGGCGTCCAAAACATCTTAAAAAATAATCCAATTATTTACATACTTACACTAACCTATATATACATATCAAACTTCTATATTGGCTACATGCTATCACTTTTTGTCCTAATATATTACTTATTTAAACTAATTACAATGGAAGAACCTTATGCTTTCAAAATTAAAAATTTTTTACGCATGATGTTATACACCACAATCGTTATAGGTATTTCATTCTTTCACATATACAATGTTTATAATATTATAAACAAAACAAAATTAGTGTCATATAATTACACTAATATTCTACAAATAAAAGATTTCATTAGTGCATTATTTTCTGGTAATACCAAAGTAATTAATACAGACACTAGTGACTATGCAAACATTTGCATAAGCGTCTTTGCTCTTTTCGGAGCTTTATCATATTTTTTTAATAAAAAAATCACCAAAAAAGAAAAAATTCAAAATTTAGTTCTAATTATAATCATTTTAATTGCATTCTTTACGCCACTGGTAAATTATGTTATTTCAGGATTTACATCTCCAGCAGGATTTCCTTTAAGATACTCTTTTACTTTTAGTTTCTTATTAATCTGCTTAGCACTCAAAAATTACATAAAAGAAAACATAAATATTTTTAACTATCTTATTGCTTTAACATATTTAGGGATATTAATTTACTTTTACAGTGCAAAAATAATTAACTTAAGTATCTTCATTTTAAATTTAGTAATGATAACAATTTACTTTGGATATCTAATTTTTAATAAAAAAAGATTTACTAAAATAATTGTTCTATGTTGCATTATCCTAGAATGTCTTACCACATTATGCCTGAATCTAAAAGGAACAAGTGTTATAACTAATAGTAACTATTTTAAATCCTCAACTAATAATAACTATTTTGACTCCTCATATAGTTTAGGTTATTTTTCTTCCATGGCATACAAAGATCCATTTATCCTTGCAGGCAGACTCGGCGCAGCAACAGATTATAAAGCAAAAATAATAGACATTAATGGTGTATTATCAAATATTATGAAAACGAAAGTATTCGGAGCTAATAAAGATATCACATCATTCACTTTAGAAGATGATTTTATAACAAACCGAAACAATTATATATTTAAACTAACTAAAACAAATAATGTATATACAAAAGGTGCATATAATACTAAAAAAGACAATAATGTAATAACATACCAAGTCAAAGAAGATGGAACCTATTTCTTTACTATATCTAGCAATCAAAACTATGTAATATGGAATGATAATATCTATGTCACAACAAACGACTTATCCACAATCCCAGTAAATCTTGAAAAATATAATATATCAAGTGAATTATATATTTGTTTACTAAGCATGGAATTAAAAAAGAACGACGAAGTTATCATCTCATACAAGGACGATAATTACCGTGAACTATTTATCGAAAATCCAAAACTAGTCAAAGAAGTAAATGAAAAATTAAACAAATATGAATTACAATATGACATAAAAAAAGATAATCATCTAAAAGGCACTATCACACTAGATGACAATATGATAATCTACACAACCATCCCTTATGACAATGCATGGAAAATTACATTAGATGGTAAAGAAATAACTCCAATTAATCTAGAAGGTGGTCTAATTGGCATACCAGCTAATAAGGGTAAGCATACATTAGAACTCATTTATGACGACGTTAAACTTTGGCCATTTGGCATCTCAATCCTAAGTATAGGAGTATTTATAATAATTATTAAAAAACACTACAAGCAAAACTTGTAATGTTTTTTTAATGAATATCTTTTATCTTTAAATCTCTACCTGTAACCAATATTCTAATGCCATTTTCAGCTAATGAAAGAAGACCATTGCAAACAAAGAAGAAAGCTAACATTAATGTTTCAACAGTTGCATTAAAATATAAATTGATACTAGTTAATAAACCCAAAAGTAAGAACAATGAAAATGAAACTAAATTAACATAAAACATTCCATTCTTACGATCATGATAATAATCAAGTTTAATTAATTTAATTACTGACATTATTGCAACCCAAGAAACTAAAGTCAAACTCAAAACCATAGGTGTTGAATAAGAATGAAATTTAAAACCACTTATCGAAGCAAGAATACACGCAATTGCTGTATATAAATTTTCTCTATCAGTACCATTTCTAGTAAGTATATATTCAATTAATTTAACACCAGCATATATAGCAAATAATAAGTATAATAAATTATTTGGTTCCTCTACTCCAAACCAAGGAAATATAAATAACAATATACCTAATAATAAAATCACTCCAGACGTTATTAAATTAACCTTGTTTTTAAATCTTCTTTCTTTTGATCTAAACATATCATTTTACCTCATTTCTATCTTAAATAAATTATAATTTAATTTAAGTTTTTTTGCAATCTTTTACTTATTATAATATAATTATTTTAGAAGGGAGAAATTATGGATACTTTTATTATTATTTTAGGAGTAGTTATTTTAATTATTATACTACGCTCTATTAGACAAGTTGATGAATATGAACGAGGGGTTAAATTCAAAATTGGTAAATATTCAAAAATTGTTGGTCCAGGTTGGCACTTAGTACTTCCAATTTTTGAAAGTATGAAAAAAATTGATATACGTACTAAAGCCGTTGACGTTCCAGAACAAGATGCCATTACCAAAGACAATGTTTCAATCAGAATTAACGCTGTTTTATATTACAGTATATTTGATGCATCTAAAGTTATTATTTCAGTTGAAAATTACAAATTTGCTGTTGGTCAGCTTGCTCAAACTACTATGAGAAATGCTGTAGGTGCCGTTACTCTAGATGAATTACTAGCTCAAAGAGATAGAATTTCAGAAGAAATTTGCAAGATAATCGATGAAGCTACTGATCCATGGGGAATCAAAGTAGAAAACGTTGAACTTAAAGATATTTCACTACCGGAAGAAATGAAACGAGTTCTAGCAATTGCCGCTGAAGCAGAAAGAGAAAAAACAGCCGTTATCACAAAAGCCGAAGGTGAAGCAATGGCAGCTGAAAATCTAGCTAAAGCCGCTGAAACAATGACTTCTACTCCAGGCGCATTACATTTAAGAACATTATCTACTTTAAGTGATATTTCAGCAGATAAAGCTAACACTATAGTTATTGCATTACCTATTGAAATTCTTGAAGCTATCAAAGGAAAAAATAAAAAATAATAAACTAAAAACACAGTAGATTTTACTTTACTGTGTTTTTTATACATTCATTATTTTCTCGACCAGCCCAGCATCATTATATATAAACAAAGCATCTTCTATCATTTCAATATTAATATTTTTAGATATAGTTATTTCTCCATCTATATTTACAATCAAATTACTATCAGACTTTATATTAATCTTTTTACCAGTATATTTCCTGACCTCTGGATACTTTTCATGTTCACTTTTTAAAAGTGCCATAAGTATTTTAATTAACTTAAATCTATTTGCTTTACTAACTAAATAAATATCAAATAAATTATCATCAAACGTTGCTACAGGTGCTATTTTAAATCCACCACCATAAAATTTACCATTACAAATTGCCACAATAATGTAATCACCAGCATATACATTTTTATCAATTTTTAATTTCAACGATTTACTTTTAAAAGTCAAAAAAGTATGAATAAGAGCTAAATAGTATGACGCTCTCAATTTAATTTTACTTTTAATCCTATTAGCGTTATTACAAGTTTCAGCATCCATTCCAACACTAGCTATATTTATAAAATATCTATCATTTACTTTACCTAAATCTACTCTAATGATTTCTTTATTTGTTTCTTTCAAAGTTCTATAAAAATCATTTCCAGATCCAGTTGGAATAATACCGAGCTTACATTTACCTTCTGCAATTCCATTTACAACTTCATTTAGTGTTCCATCTCCACCAACTGAATAAACAACAGTATTTTCCTCACTTTTAAACTTAGAAGCGATTTCTGTAGCTTCTTTTGGCGCATTTGTTTCATATATCTCATAATTTTCATTTTTTAAATTATCCATAATATTATGTTTAATTTTATCATAATTAGTTTTTCCACTAGCAGGATTTATTATAAATATATACTTCATAATTACTTACCTACTTTATTTTTGTGAACTTCTTTGACTGAGTATCATATACATATTTAGTTCTTTTAGCAGTTTCTTCATTTACTATTTGTAATACTTCATTCTCATAATTTTCAATAATCTCATTCTTATTTAATACTAATTTATCACTTATTATGTTTCCTTGTTCATCAATTAAATAAATACTATTATTGTCTTTTACAATATTATTCTCAATTAATGTAATTATTTCATCATAACCTGTCTTAATTATCTTACGATTATCTTTACCAATTAAATACCATTTACCACTTTCTTTGGCAATTATTTTATTATTTGAAATATTAATACTTTCATACTGAAAATCAATAACCCCTTTACCACTAGATAAAGATATTAAACCATATAAATCTGTACTTTTCGCAATAATATAATCATCTTGAACACTTAATCCAGTAACATTAACTCCATCTATTTCACCTAACTCTTTATAATTCAAATTAACTGTTATATTACCATTTTCATTCATGATACCATAATACTCACCATTTTGAACTAAAAAATACTTTATCGTGCCTGTATCATCCTTAATAAAATAAATTTTATCATAAACAGATGATAGCTTACTTCCTTTCACAAGATCATACAAATAAATTTTATTATTTTCTAAAAGTAAAATTTTTCCATTTACAAAATAATTTTCATAAACAGAGCATTCACTATCACAATTATAAAAATTCACAATTTTTCCATTAGATAATAAAGTTAAAGAATTATTCTTTAGCTCATAATAATACAATTTATTTTCTGTATTTTGCTTTTTTGTTAATATATAATAAATAGGATAAATACTTCCTAAAATAATTAATAGCACTACTATAATAATAATCTTCTTGTTTTTCATTTTTACCTCACTTTAAAAGTATATCATGAAAGAATACTTATGTAAAACCTAAAGCCTACCACGTGTAAAGTGATTTTATAAATGCTTGACATTATCACCAATACTTAAACTAATATCATTCAAAAGTGAATTATCACTTACTAGCTTTCCATTTAAACTTAAAGTTAAATATGAATCAGTATCATAAGGATATGAAATAATCCTCACATTATTAAATTGTTCTGACAATCTTAAAAACGTCCTCAAAAATTTTTCAGTTAAATTAGACTGAATTTTCTCCTGCTCTTTAAGTAAATTATCAGTTTCTTCACTTGATAGATTTTTATATTTTGCTTTTTTGGAAATAGCAATTCTTTTAGCATTCCATCTCTCAATAAGCATACTTGATATTTTAATTTTACTAATATTTTTACTTTGCATATAAGATAAAATAACATCTCCAACAACGAGAAAACTTGCTGTAACATCTTTTAATTCAGCAGTACTTACATCACTAAAACCATCATTAACTTTATAAAGAGCCCTATTAATCTTTTTTACATAACTAGTTTTTTCTTGAACACTATTTTGAATTGCATAAACATATAACGTATCATGAGCAATGCCAAACTTAATTTCTGGTAATCTAAACATTCCATCATCAGATTTAAAATAAGCCTGTAACTCATAAGGCGTTTCATTATAAATTTTATCTTTAGTTATAGAGGCAGTCAAAGTGCTTTTCAAACTTGGAATAACTGCACTTTTCAAATTTTCTTCTTTTGAATTATCAAAAAACTCTATTCTTCTATTTAGAAAATCTATTGGGCTAGCAAAATCATCAAATGTAGCATTTGCAAATAATGAAGCTATTATCATTTTTACCTTTTCTCTATCATCACCTTCAAAAGATGATAAATCATAAAAATTAAGAGCTTTACTAACATATACTTCAAGTAAATTATTAAACTCATCTAAATTCTTAATATTTAAACATGGAATAAGTGTTCCTTCTCTTGCTTCACAAGAAGTGACTTTATTATTATGAACAATAGTTTCGAATATTATATTATAAGTAAAATAAGCATTTACCTCCCCACTTGCTGCTTCCTTTATAAACTCATCAAATATATTTTTAACATTCATCTTTACCTCTTATTATATTTTCTTAATAAATTTACATTTTGGATAATTTGAACATCCTATAAACGGTCCATATTTTCCACTTCTTTCAATTAAAGAACCATAACATCTTGGACATATCATTTGATTTTCCAAAGATTCATTTTCTTTAATTTTAGTTTTAATATTAGTCACATGATTCTTAATCTCTTTTTTATCTGTAATATTTATCTTTATTAACTTATCATATACTTCATTAGGATTAAAATCTTTAACTTCAGTGTACTGTAATATTTCATCTTTTATATAATTTGTCTGTGTTATCAAAGTTGTAGTTTTTGCTTTCATTTTTGCTTGATTTGAAAAACATATTATAGATATAAAATCATTTTCTGAACACCCAATTAAACTTTCAAGAGCTTTAATATGCCCATAGTTTTGATGAATCGGATTATTAAACTCTCTTTTTTGCTTTCTCACTTTTTGTGTCCACTTAAGACTGTACTCTGAACCATAAATAGTCCCAAAATAATTTTTCATCTCAATTACAAAAACGCCATACTTTGATACTACAATATGATCTATTTGATGAGTCCCCCTTTCATCTTTAATCATTAAATTGTTAAGTACTCTATATTCATTAGGTAATTTATTTAATTCTTCCCTTATCCATTTTTCACCAAAATACCCTCTAATTTTAGGATATAATTTTTTTAAAATAATGTTTAATATTCCCATTAGAATAACAACTACCCATAATTTTTTTGTTGCATTAAATCCAATAAGTGCTCCCTTAACTAACGAAGTTATAATATCCATTATCTCACTCTTTCCTAAAAACATTATAACAAAACTCTACCAAAATAAAAACCTCTATAGAGGCTTTATTTTCCACATGGATTACAATCATATACGTGAGTGATTTCGTTTTCTTCACAGCATGTATAGCATGGAGTGTATGTATGATGATATACATGATGATTAATTATTCTAGTATTTACTGGTTGCATATGAGGTACTACATGATTAATTTCTCTATGACACACTCTTTCACATGGACACTCATAAATTGGTTCACATGTCTCTTTTGGAAATGTAGCAGTCATAGCTGGTCCCTCTTCGACACATCTATTAGATCTATACATAAAAAATACACTATCCTTTCTAGTGTATTTTATGTAATTAAACTTTTTTGGTTATGTTCTTTGCCTATTCATTACCTTTTAGTGAAGTTACCATATCTATTTTTTCAATTTTTTTAGATAACATATTTGATACAACATAAGTTATTAAATATGTACCTATAGTCGCAATTACATAAGACAAAATACTAATATGAGCTCCAAAATCATAATGCTTTTCAATTGCAACTTTAAATAAATAATTTGTTAATCCATAACCAAGTGGTAACCCTAAAATAATAGATATTATTGCTATCCAGATATTTTGTTTAATAAATATTTTTCTAATTTGCTTGTCTTTAAAACCTAACACCTTAAGTGTTGCAAATTGATATGTTTTCTCTGTTAATGACAAGATTCCAATATTATAAATAATTATTGTTCCTAAAATAATTGCAATTACAATAATAAGTATTAACATAGTCTTCATTGTATTTAACATGTTATCCATGCCCTTTTTTAATTCATCTACGCTAGCAGTTAACTCTATATTATCTTCATCATTAGATTTAATATTAGTATAAATTGTATCTGGAACATATTCAATTCCTAAACTCTCTAAATATTCTCTCGTAATAGTAACATTTTGATTTTGTGGATCTTTATTCATACCAACTATCTTTGAAGTATAATACTCTGAAACTCCATAAGGTCTCCAAGTAATAGTATCACCAACTTTTAAATTTTCATTAATGCCAAGTTTATTAGTAATATATACCCCATCATTATTAGTTAAAGTCATATATTTATCTTTTTTATCAACAAATCTAATTTTATCACCAGCATCAGTTACAAATAAATTATTATCATCTAATCCTTTAATCTCAATACCATATGTTTTAGAAGTTGCATTTCCATATTTATTCTCTAAAATATTTAACTCATTTTCTGTTAACCCATTTTTTAAAGACAATTTATAATCGAAATTATATAATTTATTAAATTGTAAATCTATAAAATAATTCATACTATTAAGCATTCCAAGTGCACAAACAATAAGCATGGCACTACAAGTAATACCAATAATTCCTAATATAGTTCTTGTCTTATTTCTTAAAACATCTCTTAAATTCCATCTTGTACTAAAACTAATTTTTTCATTTTTAATTTTAATATTCTTTGATTTTTGTGTTGGTGCTTTTTTCTGAAGACAAGAAGCTGGTGTTTCTTTTAAAATGTTTTTAACTGATATCATTGTTACAATAATTATAGCAAGTACAGACAAACCAGCAACTAAATAGCTTACATTATTCATAAGTGGTTTACCATTAGGAACTTCAAAGAAACTCATCTCTAAACCAATAAATACTTTTCCTAAAAAGAAATATCCAAGAAGTAATCCAGCAATAGCTCCAGCTAAAGATATATAAAAGCCATAACTTATATAATGTAAAAGAATTTGCTTATTTGAAAACCCTAACGCTTTAAGCGTACCAATTTGTGTTCTTTGATTTTGTACTACTCTAGTCATTGTTGTTAAAGTTGATAACAAAGCAATTAATAAAAATAATCCCGAAAAAACTCCAACATAAGTTTTGCCTTCATCAATTTCACCCTGATAAGTTTTATATGAGGCAGTATCTTTAATATCTATCACAGCTAAAACATTAGATAAACTATCCTCAATATCTTTCTTCGTTTCATCATACTTAGAAGTATCATCTAAATCAACCATTATATAATTATAAGAAACATTATCCATCTTATTTACATAGGCAAAACCAAAAGTTTTACGGTTTGGAAATAATTCACTTTCGTCTTTAGTATCGTAAAGATGATCAGGCACATTTATTATACCTAATACTTCTTTTGTGCCATCATTTATTTTTATAACATCTCCAACCTTAATATTATTTTCTTCTGCATAAAAATTATCTAACCAAACCCCATCTTTATTACTAAAGCCTTCTCCATCAACTACATAGAATTTTGAAATTTCATTTGTTTCAATAACATTTAACAAAAGTGTATTATCATTATCACTTGTAGCAGTTATACTACTTTTTCTTTCAGCATTCTTTACATTTTTAATTGATTTGACTTTTTCTAAATCACTATCTGAAAAATTAATGCCATAAACATTCATATCTTGAAGATTATTTTCCTCATAAAAAACATTTGCAGTTTCACTCATGCCATCCATATACGCTTTAATTCCAGAATACGCCATAACACCGATAGCAACCATTAGATAGATTGCTATAAACTGAGATAAATTATTTTTTATATCTCTTTTCACTTTTTGCTTTAACATATTACCAAGTTACCTCATCAATCTTTTTAGGTTTATCATTTAAAACATTTGATTCTACTTTACCATTTTTAATTCGTATTACTCTATCAGCAACATCTGCAATTAATGAATTATGCGTAACAATAATTACTGTAGTATCTTCATCCGCTTCCTTCTTTAAAATCTTTAATATTTCTGCACCAGTTTTAGAATCTAATGCTCCAGTTGGTTCATCACAAAGAAGTATTTTAGGATTTTTCATAATTGCTCTAGCAATAGAAACTCTTTGTTGCTCTCCACCAGAAAGTTCGCTAGGAAATTTATTCATATGTTTTTCTAAGCCAACCTTTTTAATTGCTTCTGATGCATCTTTAACCGTTTTTGTTACATCTTTAATTAAATTAACATTTTCTAAAACAGTAAGACTAGGTAGTATGTTATAAAACTGAAAAATAAATCCAACAGATGAAGCACGATACTTAGTTAATTCTTTATCGTTGTAACTAGTAATCTTTTCTTCGCCAACAACTATTCTTCCAATAGTAGCACTATCCATTCCGCCAAGAATATTTAAAAGTGTACTTTTACCAGCACCAGATGGCCCTAATATTACTACAAACTCTCCTTGTTTTATTTTTAAATTAATTCCACTTAAAGCATTAAAAGATTCTTCACCAATCTTATATGTTTTAGTTAAATTATCAATCTCAATATAATTATCTTTCATTTTATCTCCTTTTTTATATGAAACGTATTTCACATTATGATTATAATACGATATCTAGTAGGCGTCAATACTTTGTGTTATAATATGTTTGCAGGTGATTTTATGGAAGAAATTAGAATGCCAAAACAAAAAAGAGCTATCTTAAAAAGAAATCATATTATAGAGTCTGGCTTTAAACTTATATGTGAAAATGGATACTACAATACAAATACAGCACTAATAGCTAAAGATGCTGGAGTATCAACCGGAATCGTCTATCAGTATTTTAAAGATAAAAAAGAAATCTTCATTGAAGGAATTAAAATGTATGCTGATAATATTCTCTTCCCAATGCTTGATATTCTAAATAATAATGAAATGCACTCTCAAAACTTCAATGATATTGTTTCTAAATTATTAGATTTATTTATTGACAGGCACAACTTAACAAAAAAAGCTCACGAAGAACTTATAAGTATGTCACATGCCGATCCAGACATTGCCGAAATGCTTCACAGTAAAGAAATTGAATGCACGCTTAAAATAGCCGAAATACTAAAAAACAATGGCCATAATCAAAATAACCTAAAAGAGCGTGTTCATATAGCGGTATCCATCGGTGAGTCATATTGTCATGAAGTTGTCTATCACAAACATGAAGAAATCAATTACAACGTTATGAAAGAAGAAGTTATTAACCTAATTACCAATTTACTGAAGTAATTAAGTTGCTTCTTCTTTTATTTTATAGTAAAATTTTATAGTAAGGATGTGAAATAATGAGACTTGTTGGAACAACAGTTAGAGGGATAAGAACCCCAATTATAAAAGAAAACGATGACTTAGCAAGCATCGTAGTAAACAGCGTTATAAACGCAAGTGAAAATGAAGGTTTCCCCTTCAAAGACAAAGACATAATTGCTATTACAGAAGCAGTCGTAGGTATCAGTGAAGGAAACTATGTAACCGTAGATAATATAGTCACTGACTTAAATAACAAATTTCCAAGTAAAGAAATCGGTATCGTTTACCCTATCTTATCTAGAAATAGATTCTCCATGATTCTAAAAGCTATCGCTAGAGCTATGGACAAAATAACAATACTACTATCATTTCCTAGTGATGAAGTTGGTAATGGTATAATGGATGAAAATTTACTTAATTCATCTAACTTTAATTTAGGAAGTTTAATAACCGAAGAAGATTACGAAAAATACTTTGGTACATTTATCCACCCATTTACAGGGATTAACATGGTTAAGTACTATAGAGACTTAGTAAAAAGTGAAAACTGTGAAGTAGAATTTATCTTCTCAAATAATCCAAGTGATATCTTAAAATATACAAATTATGTATTAACATGTGATATTCATACAAGATTTAAAACTAAAAAAATTTTAAGTGATAATGGTGCTTATGTTCTTAGCTTAAGTGATATCTTAAACGAAAGTATAGACTCTTCCGGATTTAATCCAGAGTATGGCTTACTAGGAAGCAACAAATCAACAGATGAAAGATTAAAACTATTCCCAAAAGATGGTGCAAGTTTAGTGCTAAAAATTCAAGAAGAAATGCTTAAAAAAACAGGTAAACATTTTGAAGTTATGGTTTACGGAGATGGTGCATTTAAAGACCCAGTTGGTGGAATTTGGGAACTTGCTGATCCAGTGGTTAGCCCTTTCTACACCGAAGGCTTAAAAGGAACTCCAAATGAAATTAAACTAAAATATGTTTCAGATAATATGTTTGCAAATCTAAGAGGCGACGAACTAAAAGCTGCTATCAAAAATGAAATCAAGAAAAAAGACAATGACTTGAAAGGACAAAATGTTAGTTTAGGCACAACTCCAAGAAGAATTACCGACTTAGTTGGTTCTTTATGTGACCTAACAAGTGGTTCTGGTGATAAAGGAACTCCAGTTGTACTTGTTCAAGGATATTTTGATAATTTAGCAGATGAATAATATTTTAGATTTAATTAATAATTTAGATAAAAGTAAAAAGATTCTGGTCATTGGTCATAAAAAGCCTGATACAGACACAATCTTCTCTTCATACTTAATGAGTAACATATTAAAAAGTTTAAGTTATGATGCATATTATGCCGTTCTTAACGGAGAAAAGATAAGTGATGACTGTCTTAAACAAATAGAAGACAACTTTGACTACTCGCCTTTTATCTTAAATAAAGAAGACATACCTAAATACAATTACTTTCTTACAGATCATAACGATGTTAATCAAAGCATTGGTGATGCTTCACTTGTCCTTGGCGCTATTGACCATCACCCAGATGCTGGCATGGTTAAAGCTATCATTACAAACTATGTAAGTACATGTTTAGCTATCTATGACATGTGCTCTAGCTTTTATAAATTTAATGACTATGAGAAAAAACTAATATACATCGCCTCAATGGATGATAGTAACTATGGTCTTAACGCTAGATACAAAGAAAGTGACAAAAAAATAATTAAAGATATGGGATTCGATGAAACATTTAATGGTATGTTTGAAAAATACTTCACCCCAACTGACATGAGCAACAAAGAAAAAGCCTTTAAAGAAAACGGCTTTAAAGCATACAACTTTAATGGTATTAAATTTATTAGTACCTACCTAAAACTACTTAATTTAGACTATTTAGAAGAATACAAGAAATTTATCTACGAAAGTAAAGAAAACATTCTTGGTTTATATATAGATATGAAAAATTTAAAAACTTACACTTTTCTAAGATATAACGAACATTACTTAGAAAGAAGTTATGACTTTATTGCACCTAGATCAACAATAGTACTAAATAATACTTTAACTTATTTAAGGAGTGTTTATGAACAAAATATTTAAAGATAGAAGTATATTATTATTTATTATATGCCTAGTAGAAATAGCTTTTTGTTTTTGGGTACTTATCTACTTTAATCACTTAGATCATTTAACATACCAGCAGTCAGGAACAGACACAGCATCCCTTGCCTTACTTGTTCAAAATATGTTTACGAGCACTTGGTGGGGACTTATAATTCTAACATTAGTCCTAATATGTATCTCTAGTTTAACAGCATTTATTTATAAAGATTTAAAATTCCAATTTATAAGTATTTGTCTTTACATAGTATTATTTATGCTATCTCTAAACTTTGAAGATACATTTATGAACAATTTTAGCAACTTTCTGATATTTATACCTTTGGTTGCTATAAACATAGTTGCTTACTTTAAACAGAAAAAAATAAGCCCTAAGGCTTAAATATATTCTTCTATTTTAGAAAATTCACTACTATCAAGTAGTGTTTTTATTTTAACTTTATTATGATATAACTTTAACATTTCTTCATAATAATCAAGTTTTTCTTTAACCTCTTTCAAAGTCTTACTTACCGCATTTTTAGAAACATTATAATTTTCAGCAATCTCTTCCTGCGTTAAATTATTAAAATAATAATATATAAAATAATCTTGTTTTGTCTTAGTAAATAAATCCTTATAATAATCAAATAAACAAGTATAATATAATAAATCTTCCATTACATCATATCCTTAAACAAACCATAAATATACTCTTCTATATCAAATGGTTTTAAATCATTAACCTGCTCACCTAATCCAATATATTTAACTGGTAAAGATGTTTCTTCTTTAATTGCTAATACGATTCCACCTTTAGCGGTACCATCCATCTTAGTTAAAACAATACCAGTAATATTAGTAATCTCTTTAAAACTTTTAGCTTGACTTATACCATTTTGTCCAGTAGTTGCATCAATAATTAATAATGTTTCATGAGGAGCTCCAGGTATTAACTTACCAATTACTTTATTAATCTTCTCTAGTTCTTTCATTAAACCAATTTTATTTTGTAGTCTACCAGCAGTATCAATTAAAATAATATCAGCATTTTCCTCTTTAGCTTTTTCAAGTCCATCATAAATAACACTAGCTGGATCAGCATTTTCCTTACCAACGAATAGTGAATTAGTTCTATCTGCCCACTCTTTTAACTGCTCAACTGCGCCGGCCCTAAATGTATCAGCAGCAACTAACAACACTTTTTTATTTTGTTTATTAAATAAATTAGCAAGTTTACCTATAGTAGTCGTCTTACCAACTCCATTAACACCTACCATTAAAATTACTGTTGGTCCATCATCTTGAATATTTATCTTATCAGTTAGAAAATCTTCCTTAACATAAATCATAAATAATTCATCAACAATAACTTCTTTTAACTCATCTGTATTAGTAATATTCTCACTTTTAACACGTTTCTTAAGCTTATCAGTAAAATCCATTACTGTCTTAATTCCTATATCAGCTTTAATTAAAATATTTTCTAATTCATCAAAATACTCATCAGTTACCTTAGTATATTTATGACCTAAAATAGATAAACTACTTATAAACTCATTTCTGCTCTTCTCTAAACCTTTATCATAAGTTTCTCTATTTACATTTGTATCTTTACCTTTAAATATTTCTTTAAATTTATTAAATAATCCCATAATTTATCACCCACATGTTATACTACTTCCATCTGCTAGAGGATTAGCATTTTCTATATTTAATTTAACAGTTCCAGAGCATTTCTTATCATAATCAGTTAAATAATCATATTTTACAAGAACATCCATACTTACCTCAATACCATCAACTGATCCAAGTGCATTTCTTGTGGTAAGACAATAAGACTCACCTGTAACTTCACTTAAAATATTTTCTGTCTTTAAAATATCTAATGCCTCTTTATCACAAGTATTCAAATCAGTTACAAGAAGTAAAGCGCTTTCTTCAGCATTTTTAACATTCATTTTAACTAAAGCACTTTTAGAATCAGATAACTGTTTAGCTACTGCTGGTATAACAATTATCATTATTATTGCTAAAACTGTTATAACTGATATAACTTCAACTAAAGTAAATCCCTTCTTATTCATTACGCCACTCCTTACTATATAAGCAACCACAATAGTCTTGTCTATATAAATCATACTTTTTAGATAATTCTATGCTTCTCTTATAACCATCTTCTTTTTTAAAATCAGCAGGTAAAAACTCTATTCCTAACTTTTCAGCCTCTTTAAAACCTATCTTGTTAATTAACTCACTGTTCTTATGAGGACTAACCGTAAGTGTAGTTCCAAAATAATCAAAATCATTTTCTTTAGCAAGCTTAGCAGTCTTAGATAACCTTAACATAAAGCATAAAGTACACCTTGCTCCTCCCTCTTTTTCCTTTTCCATTCCTTTAACTACCTCATGATACGTTTCATTATCATAATCACAATCCATATACTTAACATTTAACTCTTTAAGAAGCCTAATCTGCACTGCTTTTCTTTTTTCATACTCTTCTTTAGGTTCGATATTCGGATTATAATACAAAACAGTTATATCAAAGTAAGGCATTAACCTTTCAATAACACTTGATGAACAAGGGCCACAACAGCTATGTAAAAGAATTGTTTTCTTAGTATCAAATGTCTTAATTAATTTCTTCATTTCTTCATTATAATTCATAACTACTCCTCATAAAGTGTTAATACATATCTTTCATAATTACCACTGTCTAAATTTAAAACACCCTTCTTATCCTTAAGACTTGCATATATTTGATTATAATAAGATAAAACATTACATTTTTTTACATTAGTATATACTGTATTACCATCCTTCATTTTAAGTTTAAACCTAGTACTATCAATCGTCTCCCCAGCTTCATTCTTACTTGGAGAATACTCTATTTCACTTATATCATCTATTATATCTTCATCTAACTTTCCAAGCTCCTCAGCAAAACTCTTAAGTACATCCTCTGGCGTATAATTATTAAGTTGAGGCACTCCTAAAAAGTTTATATCATTTACATAAACACCACTAGATAAAAGATAACTTTGATTAGTTAAACTATAAGCAACGGCTTTTTCTTCAGTTACATTTATTGTTATCTGAAACTTTAAATTTTTCTTAACAGACACATCTTTTATAAGAGGATTCTCCTTTAAACACTTAATTATCTTACTCTTACTTATACCTATAAATGATGGATAATTTTTAAGATTAGCTGCTTCTATTATCTCATAATCTTTTACTTCTTTATTGCCAGTTATTATTATATTTTTAACTGGTCTTTTTAAAAGGTAGAACGTTCCACTTATAACTAGATAAACCATTAAAACTAGAACTAGAAATTTTTTAAAATTAAACTTTTTCTTTACTACCTTTTTAGTCTTCATAATTTCTCCTTTTATTCTTTAATTAATTCTTTAATCTTTTCATAAATTAAAGTACTACTATTATCGATACTCATCTTTTTAACATTAGCACTTATCTCTTTATAAAGCTTATCATCAGTTAAAAGCTTATTAATTTCTTCTTTTAGATTATCTTTAGTTAAATCTTTTTCTTCAAGCATTATTCCAGCGTTAGCATCACTTAAACTTTTAGCATTAAAATATTGATGATTATTTGCTACATATGGACTAGGAATCAAAATGCTTGGTTTACCTAAAGCCATAATCTCACTAATAACACTAGCTCCAGCTCTTGTTACTAAAACATCAATATCCTTAATTAATGCACTCATATTATCAATATAAGGAACTACATGAACATTCTTAGAAAAATCTTTTGGAAAAGCATCATAATAACTCTTACCTGTAACATATATTACATCATAATTTTCTTCTTTAATACTTCTTAAATACTCTTCCATTTTTTTATTAATAATACCACTACCTAAACTGCCTTGAACAATTAATACACATTTATGATTAAGTGGTACACCAAACTCTTTTTTACTCATTGGCTTTCTATCAATCGCCATCTCGCCACATGGATTACCAGATAAAAAAGCATTATCTCCAAAATATTTTAAAGTGTCATTAAAAGATACACCAATTAAATCAGCCTTCTTACTTAGCATCTTATTACTTTTCCCTGGAATACTATTTTGTTCGTGAATAAATGTTTTTATTTTTAACTTTCTAGCTGCTCTTAAAACTGGAAATGTAACATATCCACCAACACCAATAACAATATCAGGCTTAAATTCTTTCATTATCTTAAGACACTTTTTCTCAGCCTTAATAATAAGACCAATGTTCTTTATATCTCTTTTAATCATTGTCTTACTAAAACCATATATTTCAATACTCTCATATCTAATATTTTCTTTAGGAACAATATCCTTTTCCATACGATTATGAGTACCTATATAAAGAATCTCACTATTTGGCTCTTTCTCTTTTATTTTTTTAACTATCGCAAGTGCAGGATAAATATGTCCACCTGTACCACCAGCACTAATTATAACTTTCATGCAATCACCTACTTATATTATATAATAAATACCTCTTTTTTTTAATTATTTTGTAATAGTTTATTGTAAAGAACTTCTAATTCTTCATTTTTAATTAAAGAAAATGGTTTATTTAGAATATTATCATCAATATTCATATTATTTAAAACTGCTTTAGCTTCTTTTTGAGTTATATTATCTCTAATTATCAAACTCTCAATAATCGCATTTTTACATTTCTTATGATCCAAATTATAGATATTTTGAAAAAGTTCATCTATTTTAGTAAGACACTTTTTAGGTCTAATTCTAACTAAAGAAGACATTACTCTAGGTTCTGGTTTAAAAGCTTCCTTTGGTACATCTATAATCTTCTCCATATCAAAAAATACATTAGTCATTAAACTTAAATAAGTTATTTTTTTATCAAGCACGCTCATACAGTAATTTTTTCCCATCATCATAACTAACTCATCAAAATCTTCTTTAGTTAGTTTCTTTATAAAAGGTTCAATAATACTATAAGGAATACTTGTTATTATCTTATTCACTTTAGGCCAAGAAACATAAATTGCATCTCCAATAATAACATCTATATTTGGTATTTCTTTTAAATTTGCTTCTAACCTTTCATCCTTTTCAATAACCGTTAATTTTCTAACATTTGGAGCAATCAACTTAGTAAGTACACCTCTACCTGGACCAATTTCTAAACACACATCACTCTTCTTTAAATCACAAAAATCTATAAACTTATTTATAACAGTTTCACTAACTAAAAAATGTTGATCTAAAGTATCCGTATTATTCTTAAAATTCATAATTAATCCTTTCTAATTCTTCTTTAGCTTTATCTATGCCATTATCAAGTGCTATCTTTAAATACTTAACACCTTTCTTCTTATCCACTCTAACTATATCATTACAAGTTAAATAAAAATATTTAGCTAAATTATAATATCCATAATAATATTTTTCCATTATTGGTGTATCTATTGACTTTTGATAATAGAAATAAGCTTTTTGATAATCCCCATTATTTCTATAATACTCTCCAAGCTTATTTAAAGCCCAGCTCTCATTATTATCAGCAGACAATTTATAATAATTTAAAGCTTTCTCCTCATCTTTATCCTCGTAATATTTACCTAAATTGTTATACGCATACACATAACCTAAATCAGCAGCTTTATTATAATATTTTAACGCTTCATCTAAATGAACTTTACCATCCAAAGTAAATCCATCTCTATAAAAATTACCTAAAGTATTAATAGCAGCTATACTACCAAGTTTAATTGCTTTTTCAATATACTCATAAGCAAACTCGGTACTATAACCATCTACTTTTTTATAATAAATTAAATTAGCTACCATCCAAGAAGCTTTGGGATGATTCTTTTTAGCTGCCTTAAGATAATAATTAAAACACGTCACATAATTAACTTTACCACTAATTAATCCAGAATACTCTAAAGAACCTAACTCAGCAAGAGCATACATATTATTCCTCTTAGCAAGTATCTTAAGTGAATTTATATAACTAACCCCTTCTTGAAGATTAATCTGTAAATATTCAGAAAGCTCTTTGCTCTTAATATCAATATTAGTTTCATAATTAGCTAAAGGCTGCTCATTTTCTAAAATTGCATAAAATAAAATTAACACAAATGCATCATATAAATCACTACTATCATAATAAGCAATAATTTTACTTAAATAATCATCTTTAATAGAAGTATCAGTTTTAGCTATATCAATTAAACCACTTATAACTTTTTCTAATCTTTTATTATCATTAATAATCTTTAAAGCATCTTCATCACCGGTATAAATTACTTCATCTAAAATACTAACTATACAAAGAACTACAGATACAAGAATATCCCTATTATCTTCATAAACTTTCTGATAATCATAATATATCTTTTTATAATCCATGCCAATAGCTCTATAACCTATACAATAGTTATTAACCGTTTTAGCACTTATATCATTTATTCCAAAAAGCGTACAAAATATCTCAGTCTGAATACTTGTAAGTTTATTAGCTGAATTCTTTTTTATCGCATTAAATAAATTACCTAAAGAAAGATAATCTTTTCCTACATTCATCTTAATAAAAGCTTTCTTCATAAGTCCTCCTTTCACACTATTTTACCATACTTTCCTTATAATTGTTAATCCCGTGGAATTTATGTGGAGTTTGTTTATTTATATATACACCACTTTTTTAATATAATCCTAATAGAAAGGAAAAATTATGAAAAAAATTATTAAAAATTATAAACAATCAATTATATTAATAGGTTCCCTTATTATAGGAACAATTATAGGTCTAATATTTAAAGAAAAAGCAACAATATTAGAACCACTTGGAACACTATTCATTAACATGTTATTAGTAGTTGTAGTACCATTAATCTTTTTATCAATTACTACATCAATTGGTAAAATAGATAAACCAAAAAGAGTCGGCAAAATATTAAGAAGCATTATAATAGTATTTGTATTTACCTCATTGGTAAGTGTTATTATTGGTCTTACATCACTAAAAATAAGATTAGTAGATAATGCAGATGCCAAAAAGATCACTGCATTATTAGATGATACAAACAATATAACCGATGAATCAGGAGTACTAGAAAAACTAGTAGACTCTGTAAGTACCAATGACTTTGTAAACCTACTAAGTAAAAATAATATACTAGCTCTTATTGTAATTTCAATCTTAAGTGGACTTGCAATCAATAAAAGTGGAGAAAAAGGAAAGACATTCCTTAACTTACTAGATAGTGCATACGAAGTATTACAAAATCTAATAAAAATACTTATGTACTATGCACCCATCGGTTTAGGATGTTACTTTGCATCATTTACTGGAACATTTGGAGCAAGTGTAACCCAAGGCTTTGTTAAAATGTTAATAATCTACACTATCCTAGTATTATTTGTATACTTTATAATCTACTCATTATACGCATACATAGCTGGTGGCAAAATAGGTGTTAAAAAATACTGGGCAAATATAATTCCAGCAAGCGTTACTGCTCTATCAACATGTAGTTCTGCAGCATCAATTCCCGTAAACACAGAATGTGCAAAAAAAATTGGTGTAAGTGAAGATATTGCAAGCTCAACAATTACTCTCGGAACATCTTTTCATAAAGATGGTTCAATTATAGGTAGTGTATTTAAAATTATGTTCCTAGTATATCTATTTGATATGCCAGTAAGTGGAATCAAAGTACTAGGAGTATCATTATTAGCAACTATTTTAGTAACCGCAGTTCCAATTGGAGGCGGAACTATATCTGAAATGCTTATATTAAAATTAATGGGGTTTCCAGTAGCAGCACTTCCAATTCTTACAATCATTGCTACTATAATTGATGCCCCAGCAACTCTTTTAAATGTTACAGGAGACGCAGCAAGTTCTATGTTAGTATCTAGAATAGTTGATGGTAAAGACTCTTTAAAAAAAGAACTTGAATAAAATAAGTCCCTTGTAGTATAATTAATTTAGGAAGAGTACTAACCCCTGAAAGTTAGACTTCTCCAACGTAATTGTTTTTGAAGCTACTTAACAGGTCATGTTAGTAGCTTCTTTTTTTAGTATTTTATTGTTAATATAAAAACTATCAAAAGGACTACTAAGATGCAAAGTAATTGAAGTATTTCTTTAATTTGTTTCATCTTTTCATCACCCCTTTCACATAAAAATGTAAAAGGAAAAGCCTAACATAGTACTCTTCAAATGGGTATACTATCATAAAAACAAAACAAGTGCAAGTCCCTATTTATAAGGCTTTGCAGACTTTCAGTATCTGTATTTTTAAAATAAAAAAGAGACCAAAATCTCTTTTTCATTTTACCTCAATATACTTATTAGTTTTATATGTAACACCATTTTCAATAATAAAGATATAATATTTATCACTCTTTAAATCAATAACAGTTTTATCAACTTTACTCTTATCTTTTTCTTTAATTGTATAAACAGCACCATCACTACTATCACTAATAAGTACCATTTTAGCTTCATCTATATCCATAAATACAGCATTATTAGTAACAATATTATCACTATAACCAAAATCCAAACTAAGCTCATCAGATGCTCCAGCAAGCTTAGTAATAATATCACTAGTTATATCCTCTTTTGGACTAGCTTCTAATGTAGAATAACTTTTAGGTGTCGTAAAATCAAAACTTGAATCACCATTTAAATTAACTTTATTAACTGAATAATAAGCTCCCTCTATTCTAATATTTAAAGTTTCCTTATTATTAGAAACCTCTAGTAAATTAGAATATAAATTATTATACTCATGAATGCTGGTATTCTTGTTGTAATCAGCACCCTCTAATTCTCTACCAAATAGAATAATATCTCTTCCACTACCAACGGTTTTTAAATCACCTAAAGCATAACTAAAATACTTCTTATTACCATCATAACTATTAGTAAGAGCTACTCTTTTATCAGTAATAGTATAAGTATTAACACTTGAATATGAACCCTTTAAATTACTTAAAATAGAATCATTTTTAATAGTACTATAACCATTATCCAATACTTTTAAAGTATCTCCTGAAAGTTTAGCTTGATGCATAGCTTTTGGATATACAAATCCATCATCGCCTTTTAATAAATAACTATCAAATGAACTAGGTAAATTACTAGGATTAGTAAAAATCCAATTAATAGATGAATCACTATAATCAATAGATATTACCATCTCTCCACCCCAGTAAGTTAATAATAATGTATCAGTATCTTCATAATACTCTATACCAGAATTATAGAAATAATCATCTCTATCAATACCATCAGTAAATGACTTATCAATATTTTCAAATAATTTATAAACATCTACTTGCTTAACTACCTTACCAGTATTCTTATCGATTTCTAAAACTAAATCAGAAATTGTCAATCTATCACTATTACTACTAGTAACAATTATATTACCATCATTCTTAACAAAGAAATCGTTTAAGTATCCACTATCAATTGTATATTCATTATAAATACGACCTAAATAATCTATTTCACGAATAACAGTAGGTAAATTACTAGTAGTATCAGTATCAATACCTATTAGTAAATGACCATTATCTAATACTTTAATATTATGATAATAATAATCACCTAACATCCATCTAAGATTACCATATCCATCAACTCCAATGGAACACATACCTATTGGGCTAGTAAGCAAATAAAAGTCCCCAGATGCAGTTACATTTCCGCTTTCAGCTTTTATAGCTGGAACATTAATCTTATCAGTTTTAATAGTAAATTCTTTAGTAGTTTTATCTCCTAAAGTTACAACAACTTTATTATCATAATCAGCATATAATCCATACACTGGTATATAATGGTAATTACTTTTTCCATAATTTACTGTAAAATCATCATTATTCTTACCCTTAACTGTTACACTAACTTCCATACTATTATCAGTATAAAATATAATAATAGCACTAAGTGGACTAACTTTATAAGGATCTACATAAACTTTTGCTCTGTCTAGTGTATACTTATTTTTAACAAGCTCATCTTTCAAATAAGAATCTACATTAGCTTGTTCTTTAGTATTTAAACTACTTCCTATAATTGTATCACCGTTAAGAACATTATTAGTTTTCCTATCACTAAAATACTTGATTAATAATGCACCTACAATAACAACAATAAGTACACCAATTAAAACATAATTCTTTTTATTCTCCATAATCTCACCTACCTTACAATAAATGGATTTGCTTTTGTTCCATTTCCACTAACTATTTTAGCATTCTTAAGTTGTAATGTTGGTCTTACCTTATTAGTAGCATATGTTACATTAGTAGTATAATAATCATTATCAGTATATCCTTTATAAGAACCACCTTTGTCAACAACAAATGTACTAGCATCAACATAATTGTTATAAACATGTGCTTCACTTCTACCATAGTTAAAGTTAGAAGTATCCATCGTAAATGAAACTGTTTCTACTAACCAGAAATCTTTACCAGCATTACTATTATTAGTTAAATAACTTCTAAAACAATTATTACCATTACAATTAGCTACTTTAGTATAATCATTTTTACTCATAAGAGCTACTTTAGTATAGAATGCTCCACCACCAAGTCCAGCACCAGTAATATATTGATTATCTACATATTTAGGACTACCATTAACAATAGAAGTATAGAAATGATTAACAATATTACTCATTGTAGGATAGTTAAATGATGACCCATAATTTGTTCCACCTAATCCTTGATAATAATATCTTCCACCATTACAACATCCACTATACTTACAAGCACCAATCATGCCATATACTAAATCACTGCTAGTTTTTCCATTCCATGTATAACTATATGGATCATTAGCAATAACTTTAATACCATTGCCATTTCTATAATAAATTCTAAACATATATGAACTATTTTCATATTTTAAATAGTTAGTTTCAACTTCGCCTCTATAATAACATTCATCTGTCTTACCAGGCTCTAAAACACAATCACTTCCAATAAAATCAACAAGCTCATCACTTACCATATAATCTAAATTAACTGGACTAGGAACAGAACCATCACTATTAGTTTTATTATAACTAACTATTGCTGTTTTATTTCCAACAGGTTCAGTAGAAAATCCTTTAATAGTAAAATCAGTTATTTCATTTATTGGTTTATCAATTTCTTTTGAAGTACCATTCTTATAACGAAGTGTTATAAAAATATTAACATCTGTAGCACCTAAATTAATTTTATTAGTCACAACACCATTTAATTTCAAATTAGCAGTAAAACTATCTACATCAGTAGCACTAGCAGCTACATATACAGTTCTTGTTTTATCAACATTAACTCCATTATAAGTATAAGTATACACTACACTATAAGTACCAGCCTTTGTAACATCAACATTACAAGACTTTACCTTAATAGTATCATCTTTAAATAAATCTATACTTCTACTTGGTTCATCTAAAGATGTAAGAACTAACTTACCATAATTTGAATCAGCATTATTTAATCCCTTAAATTCATTTTCCCCATTACACCAATTAGTTCCACTAGCATCATACTCCAAATAAATAGTATCAGCTACAAGATAAGTATTATCTGTATCCTTATCTTCTGGATCAAGTTCAAACTCAGTTGCTTTTGTTGCATCATTTAAAGTAACACGAACCACTACATCATCTTTATATTTTTCATTAGTTTCCTTATTAATAATATCTTCACTAAGTAAACCATTATTTTTTAAGTCGCCAATTGTTATATCAACAAAATTATACCCCTCATACAACTTTTCAATTTCACTCTTATTAGCACTAACATAAGCATCTGCAGCACTTAAGATTTGTTTAACTGTATCTTTATTATTTTCTTTAGGATCATTTTTACCAACTAAATTAACAATAAAAATACCAACAATAACTGCAATTAGTGCAATAACAGCAATAATTTCTACTAAAGTAAATCCTTTCTTATTCTTCATAAATCCTCCTATTTAATTTCCAATATATTATCATGCACAATCTTAGATTTTTCATCAAAATAACCAAGCATGCTAACACTAAAATCATCACCTAACTTCTTAAAAGAAATATACACATTTCCTTTATCGAAGTTAACACTCACCCCCTTTACATATCCACCATCTATACTTAAATAACAATCACTTGGTGTCCCTTTAATAAATAAACTATCTAAAAATTCAGAACTAACTTCACATCTATACTCTTCATTGTTTTTTTCTAAAATTTTAAATTTACTAATCACATCACTAAGTGAAGTATAATTAATATCAGTTTCATACTTATAATAATCATTATCTAAACTGTAATATACTCCTTTGCTATCCATATAGACAGTCTTATCTTCATATATTATTCTACCAGTTACTCCATCATAATCAAAACTTCTAGAATAACTATTATCATTGTAATTAATACCTATTCTAGCACTATACTTATCATAAAGCCTGATACTATCCTTCTTACTAAAACAAATAATAAGAATAATAACGCATACTATAATAAATACACCAATTAAATAAACATATTTTTTCTTCATAAACACCTACTTTACTATATAAGGGTTTTCACTAGTACCTTCTCCAGTAATTGTAACTGTAGAAACTAAAGCAATAGATGGACGAAGTGCATAAGATGACGTAACACTATCTCCATTTAGATAACCAGATCTAACTCGTCAAACTTCTGTATAACTAGCATCATAACCCTTAGGTGACATTGTCCACCAAACCGATGTACCATTTTCATACAAATATGTAGAGCGGTTATATACACCATACACAGAACCAACAAATACTACCTCATCTGCAGTTAGTAATCCAACCTTATAAGTTAAATTACCATTACCATAACTTGTATCATCTACAGTAAATTTAGATAACTTTCGCCACTATTATCTTTAGAACATATTAATGTTGGTTTCTTAAAAGTAACTAATCTTCCATAAACACTATAATTAGTAGTACTAGTTCCATATCCTAATCCACTAGAAGTACTTTTATCATTACACCATATTGTATCAGCCAGCATATCTTCATAATAAGTCAAATTAAACTTAGTACCATTTGCTTCAAAACCAGTTCCATAAGTAAAGTAATATTTTTGATACGTCGTACTAACACTTGCTGTCGAACTATCAACATCGTTGTGCGTATAGCCACTAACCTCACTACCAGGAACAGTAGCTACTTTACTTAAAGAAACATTTTCCCTTAATGCTGCCAGAAAAGTTCCTATATTAGCTTCATACCACCCCTTAGGTGCAGCAGGAGGTTCCTCTGCAGCCATTGCTGTAACAACAACCTTAGCACTCCACATCTTATTTAAACCTTGCTCTATAGTAGTTTCTGAATCAACCCACAATCTTAAATCAAAACTCTTTTCTTCGTTACTCGTTAAACCCATACTCTTAAGAATATAACCTTCAGTATTAACATCCGCTTCTCCCAAAGGAAATGAGCTTAAAATATCCATTTCTCCATCAGTAGTTCCCTTAAAAGAAAAATTAGTCTTAACATAATCATCTTTTAAATAAGCTGTATCATCACTTGTTCTATAATCACTTACTAACATTATATTTACTTTAACATAACTATCACAATTATTCTTTAAAGTAAAAGTAAATGGGTCTGTTTAAGTCCATCTTCATCACTTATTGGAAAAGCTTCAGCTAATACTATTTCACTAGTTTCTTAAGTTAAACTAGTATCTAAACAAGTTCTAGTTGCAATAATATTCTTATTTGTCTGTGTTTTAGTTAATCTATAATAAGCCATACAAAATAGTTCTTTTCTTCTTCTCCCTTTCTATAAAATCCACGAACCTCACCTACTATAAATAATTATATATGATAATTACCTTTTAATCAAGGCACTAACTACTATTTTTATAAATAAAAATGTCCAAAGTTTTAATTTTGAACATCATTAACTTTATCCATAAAAGATATAGAATAATCTAAATCATAATGAGCATTGCTATATGAAACATTTGAATAATTAATAACCTGTCTTATTCCTAAATCTCCTCTACCATAAACAGCATTATTTTCAATAGTTTCAACTGTATCACCAAGAGTAATAGTCTTAAGAATTATATTATTCATTATTGAATAACTATTAATTCTTTTTGAATTTATGGTATAACTAGACTCCTGATAATAACTAGGTATACTTACTAAAGCATCACTGTATTTATCATAAAGAACTCCATTATCACTCATATATCTATCATTATCATCACTTACTATAAACTCTTTTATATTTAAATTAATTACTGAATTTATTTCTGTAACTGAACTAGGAATAGTTAAACTCATCATTTTCTCATCAGCACTTACAAAGCCTTTTAATGCTTCATAAGTTATTGTACTTGTTCCTTCTATAATTTTAACATTACCCTCAAGCTTATCCGGAACTAGTATAAGAATATCTCCATTATATAAAATGTTATCCTTTACCTCTAAAGTGCTTGCTTTTATCTCTTTAAAATTAGTTCCCCTAAATGATGCAAGTCCTACATAAGCATTCCTAATATCAACACTTTCTCCTTTAAAATTATAAAAAGCATAATCCCCAATAGTTTGTAAACTATTTGGCATAACTAAATTGCCAAGTTTACTATCAATAAATACATAATCACGAATATACTCTACGCCTTCTTTAAAGGTTATATCACTTAAATTAGTATTTGTACTAAAAGCATACTGTTCTATAGTTCTAACATTACCTCCAATAGTCAAACTAGTAAGTTCTAAATTATTAGCAAATGCTCTCTTACCAATAGTTTCACTATTAACATTAAGTATCTTTAAGCTAGTACTTTCAAATGCCGATGCTCCTATACTACTAACACTATTAGGTATATTAATATTACTTATATTAGTTCCATAAAAAGCATTGTTACCAATACTAGTTAACTCACTACTTAAAACAATATTATTAATTGATTCTGCATAACCATCCCATGGTGCTTTAGTAAAATCTTCCATGTCACCGGAACCATATACCTTAAGTGTATAACCATCACTTCCATCAATATCCTTATTATCATATAAGAAAGCAATTAAATCTTCTTTATTGTCCTTACCGATTTCATAAAAACTTACATATTCATGTTCTGCACTAATAATCTCACTAGTTACAACCTTTTTATTAGAAAATCCATATACATCACTAACAGCTCCTTCATTTAATGTAAGAGTAAATGGTCCATAATAATTATTTGGATTTACTGTAACTTCAAACTTATATCCATTAGTTATATTACTAACCTTACTAACACTTTCTACTATAACTTCATTACTAGCACTTATACTACTAGTACTTATCGTATCACTAGAAAGGCCTCCACCAACATCAGTACAATTTATATAAACTTTATCTTTACCATAAATATCACTAGGAACATTTGTAAATAAACAACTAGGTCTTGGATTATCTGCTATTGCATAATAAGTAGTTCCTTTAGTATTATTATTAATCATAACACTACTACCAACACTTAAGACATTACCACCATTTGGATTAGTACTCCAACCTTTTTTCGTAATTCCACTAGGTACAGTAAAGTCAGGTAAAGTTACAGAGCACCCAGAATTAAGTCTAGATTCAGTACAAGTTAAAGATGACTGACTAACAGTTCCATATATGCCACCATCTAAATTTATTGCAAAAACATTTGTAACATAAATTGGAATTGTAAACGTCCCACATTCTTTTCCACTTATAGTTAAATATGTTGTGCCCGTTCTAAGTGCTGTTATTGTAATTATATCAGTAAAAGTCTTATTAATATTATCATCATAAGAAAATGTATCACTACTTATAACATTAACCCTGGCAACATCTTTATTTGCAATCCTATAACTAACACTACCAGTTGCAGCATAACTAATTCTTATCTGTGCACTTTGCTTTCCAACACCTAAAGTAACAGAATTAGAGCTACTATTTAAAGAATAAATGTGATAATAAAGAGCACCTAATCTATTACCATTATTTTCTCTGATATAGACAATCTCTCTACCAGTATTAGTTCTTCCAAGCTTATATGGAAGTGTACTATTATACTGAGAACTAGTAACATTATGTCTTGATAAAACCATCTTTCCATAGCTATCGGAAACGCTAGCACAATTATTCGTAATTGAAATAGTTGGATTTATTGGATCACCTACATCTACTAAATAATAATCTATCATACTATCGAAAACAATATTAGTAGTATTACTATTACAACTAGTGCCATCACTACTAAGAACTCCTAAATTATTTCCATAAATCAAAATAGTTTCATCACTTAGCCCAGCACTTGAATTAAGTTCTTTACAAACTCTAGATACTTTACTACCATTCTTTTTAAAAGATATACTAGTTCTATATATAATTGGTATATAAATATCTAAAGAACCATTTGTTTCACTCTTTACATTAACCTTTAAATCCGTAACATTACTAAAAATATTATTACCAGAAGTTGTTTCTATAGTAAGAGTATCATTTTCGATATAGCACGTTAAATATTCATCATTTTGAACATAATTACTACCATTCTTCTTATAAACAGTACATGAAAAATCATTAACTGTACTACCAACTATTTTAGACTTAAACTGAGTCTTATCATTATTTCGTCTTGTGCCTCCGTTAAAATATAAATACTTAGGAATATCCTGGTTATCAAGTTTTATATTAGATACATTTACACTAAAACTAGTTTCACCACATAAAGAGCCTTTTATCGTAATATTAACCGTTCCAATACTATTTCCTCTTATATAGAAATAATTTTGACCTCTTAAAGTTATTGTACTTGAAAAAGAACTATTATTTGAAGATAAACTAGCAGCTGCACTATCAGTCGTAATCTTTAAATCACCAGCACCATCTGCCTTAAGTTCTACCTTAGTAGCAGCTTCTCCAACAATAACATTCGTAATTTGCGTTTCTACACTTAAATTATAAACTTCTCTTAAAATTTGTTTAGTTAAACCAGCATGATCTTCTTTAATAAGGAAACTTTGCTCGCCAGTAACAGAACCACTATTCATATAAAGAACATCATCTTTAATAGTAGCATTTAATCCATCGCTAACATCTTCCAAAGAAAACTTACCATAATTTTCACCAGTAATTCTAAATACCTCATTACTAAAAGTCTTCATACACATTCCCGGTGTATAATCATCTATATCAAAATTAACAACATACACACCTAAATTCATTCTTCTATAAAGATTCTTATCTTCACTATTTTCATTATAAGTAGCCGTTACTTGTACTTGATAACTACCATTAGCTCCAGTACCACTATCATTTAAAGTAATGGTTAAATCATCACCAGAAATAGAGCAGCTAAATGGTCCATCAACACTACAAGTTATATTCTTAAAATCACCTTTAGTATATATTTTAGTTTTAAATACTTCATGAGTACCCCAATAAAAATCTTTTCTGGTAGCTCCTAAATTAAGTGAATAATTACCACTATCACTAACTGCTGGACACGAATAATTTACATCACCATTATTATAAAAAGTTGCATTAACTGTTATTGTATGAGGATCATAACAAAGTAATATATTACCATCTATACTTCCACCAGTAACTGGATTACTAATAAAGTTAGCACCATTTTTAGTTGTATCAAACTCCAAATAACCTAATCTAACCAAATCAGTAACACTAATCAAACAACCTGTATAAACATATCCACCAATTGCCCCGCCCTCTAAAGCATTAGTACACTTTTGATAATTATTAATATTATCCTCACCAAACTTTGAAGCACTTGTTTCTATAGTATTAATTTTTGAACTTAATATACTCTCCTTAGTACTTTTAGATATATTATCAACAGCCGGTATTAAAATAATCATAATAACAGATAAAATTGTAATAACAGCAAGAAGTTCTACCATTGTAAAACCCTTATTACTTTTCATAAAATCACCTCTATCCTAGAGTTTTAAAAAATATATTAGCAGTAAAATCATTTCCATTTGAAGACATAATTTTAAACTTTATTTCATATAATTTAGAAGTTGAATCACTATAAAGTTCATTATTAATAAAACAATTGGTAGTATCCAAAATAGCTCCATCTGGAATCTTACGTACAAAATTATTAGCTCTTTCATCACTAGTTAAAGGAGTACTTGTACTTACTTGTTCATACTTTATATAACTACCATCATCTGTTAATGATAACTTTTTAACAATATACTCATCAAGTTTGCTCTCTCTATAAGCATTAAAAGTAAATGTTATACTTTTACTATCAGAGCTCACTTCCTTAACACCATACCTATTCACATCAGACTCTATCGCATCTATTAAAAGAGTATCTAATATTTCAAAATCAACTTCTAACTTACTTCTTTTATATAACCCATTAACTGTAATCAATAGCCTAGTTATAAAAACAAGAATAATAGATACCAGAACAATCGATACAATTATCTCAACAAGTGTCATTCCCTTCTTATTCATAATTAATCCCCTAACTTTAAAGAAGCATACTGATATATAGTTGGCGTACTTCCTAAATTATTTTCATCTTCAAACATAACAATAACTCTATAAACATTTTCATTAGTCGGCTTAGTTGGATCTAATTTTCTAATATAATTTTGGGTCGTAGCTTCTAAACTAGATAATTCATCCTCAGCTATATCTGTAGTAAACCACTTCATAATATAAATAGAAATAACATGCATATTTTTAGTTAACTCTTCAAAATAATCGTTTCCTCTAGATATGCAATCAGCGCTTCCCTGACAATAAATATACATATCAGCGCCTTCATAACCATTAAAACCACTATTTTCAATATATTCCTTAATTAAATTAGTCTTATAAATATACTCTGTATTATCATAATAACTCTTTCTTTGAACTGCACTAATAACATTCATATACCCACCATAAAGCATAATCAAAAGAACGCAAAGTACAAGAATAACCACAATTGTTTCAACTAAAACAAAACCTCGATTTTTCATACTGTCCTCCTATTCATGCTTAAAAGTAATATTACACCTATTATCATGACTATTATTTTTAAACTTAAATAAATATTTAGTATCAACTTCATCCGTAGTAGGTGTTCTTTCATAATTATCATAATCACAATTAATAGTATTAATTTTATAACCAGAGTAAGGAACTAATGTAAAAGTAATTTCGTCATCATCTGCAAAATCCTTTTTTAAAAAAGAAACCGTTCCATCAAAATAACCTATATTATTATCAAGCCAATCTTTACTAACACTATCATTAAAAGCATATGTAATATCCATTAAAAGTAAATTAGTATAATAAGTACTAGAACTACCATAACTTTGTTTACCAACAATCATACTTCTAAGTAATTCACTACCAGTTAACTCTACTATCTCTGAAATACTTTTCCAACCATCACCACTAATAGAACTACTAATAACCTTATTTATACCTACATCACTATTATCTACAGCACTTGAAACAAACACATCCCCATTATTATTACCAACTTGATGATACTCCATTCTTAAATAATATTTATGATCAGGAACAACATTAATCGGTTGAGATAAATAACCACTATAACCATTCTTAATTATACAAGGCTTAATAAAATTAGCAGCTAAAAAATTACCGCCACCATGAATATTCCACTCATTTAAACCATCACTAAAATTACCATTACGAACTAAATTAGTAATCGTCTTACCATCATCTATACTAGCATAAGATACATATAAACTAACACTACCATTACCATTATTAAGTTTATTTTGAATATCACTATTATACCTATCAAGTATCGTCTTATTAGCAATATAATTACTTAAAAGAGCAGTTAATATAGCAATAAAAGCAAGAAAAAAAGTATATATTAAACTAGTAGCAATAAACCCACTCTTATTCTTCATAACACCAGCCCTATTCTCTTTAAATTATAACATTATCTAGAAAGAAAAAAAAGCCCAAACTAAAAGATAGGCCTAAACCTATCAATTAACAACATAAGGATCTTCACTAGTACCTTTTCCACCAGAAATTTCAACATTAGATTTTAAAGCAATTGCAGGTCTTAAACCTAAATTTTTCTTGATAAGATCACTCTGTAAAGCACTAGATTCTACTACCCAAAAAAATAAATTATTTTGTGAACTATTAGGAGATAACGTCCACCAATCTATATCTTCAGCATTCTCAGATAAATACATAGAATAATTTGGAAGATTAACAGATAAACCAGCAAATGCAGCTTCATCAGCAGTTAATAATCCGATTTTATATGTTAATGCACCATTTCCATTAATTTCGTCATTAACAGTAAACTTAGACAACTTTCCATTATTTTTATCATTCGGACATATTAATGAAGGAGTTCCACTACTAGTAACTCTATTATGTGCACCATAATTTGTACCTTGAGAACCATATCCTAATCCGCCATCAACTACACTCTTATCATTACACCATATTGTATCTGCTAGTTTATCTACATACATATCTAAGTTATTTTTCTCATACCAAGCTTCTAAATTTACAAGAGTTGTGCTTTTATTAATATTGGCATGAGTACTCGCGTAATTACTTGTACCCGTTGTTCCATACATAAATCCCATATAAGCATTATCATTAGAACTCGGATTAAATGAGTTAGTATATAAATCATCAGAATACCTAGCAAATGCTGCTGTATCACTATTATTCGTTGATGAACACGGAGTAGATGAATTATTAATATTATCATTATGTAATATTAATTTTACGCTTCCATCACCAGTGATTCTTACTATCCTCCAGCATTTATTTGCAAACTGTACATAATTATTTCTTACAGCTCCTCTAAAATAATAACTTATTCCATAATCATCTTCTGTACTAGCTAAAAGTGCTTCTGTTTGATTTTTATTTGATAAAATCTCTTTATAAGTCAAACTATTTAAGCTGGCACTAACAATATAATACACACTTCCTAAATTAGTAGTTGTTTTCATCGTTCCCGCTGTGGCTGATGAAAAATTACTATAATTAACAAAATTAGCATATACAGCAGGCAGATATTTGCCAACTAAATTCGAATATGAATTAGCATAGGTTTCAGTTGTTACTGAAGCACCAGTTAAATTAAAATTAGTTTCATTAGCTTCATATCCAGTACCATATGTAAAATAATATCCTTGATATGTTTGAGATATATTCATAGTTAAGGTTTTCGTTATATCATCTTTAGTATAGCCACTTGTTTCCTGAGCTGGCACAGTAAGTGGCTCTTTCACATCATTTCTAGCAAGTATAGCACCATTTAAAGTTTCTACTTCAGAAGCCTCGCCTACAACAACTATCTTTCCTTCCCAGCTTTTATTTAATCCTTGCTCTAGTGTAGTTTCACTATCTACCCATACTCTTAAGTCATAACTCTTTTCTTCATTAGCTTTTAATCCAGTTGATACAAGAATATATCCTTTATTATTATTTTCTAAATCTATTAACTGATTATTAGCTAATAAAGTAGATTGTCCCGTAGTAGTTCCCTTGGTAGACAAATTAGCTTTTACATAATCATCTTTTAAATAATCAGTACTAGCACTTTCTCTATACTTACTATCAATAGTAATATAAACTTTAACATATCCTTCACAATTATTTTTTAAAGTAAAAGTAAAAGGAGTTTGCTTCATACCATCTTCATCACTTATTGGAAAAGCATCATCCAAAACTATGTTTGAAGTTTCCTCAGTAAGCGTTGCATCTAAGCAAGACCTTGTTCCAATAACATTCTTATTTTCCTGAGTTTTAGTAAGTCTAAACCAAGCGTAACTTACACCTGCAAAAATAATTAAAGTTATTAGTAACCCATAATAAATTTTTACTTTCTTTTTATCTTTCATGTAATCACCTACTTATTTTTAATCAATGGACTACTTACTGTAGTACTTACCACAATATCATTACCATTCTCATCTATTTTATCATTAATAATTGGTTTACTGCTATCATAATAAGAAAGAACAACTTTAGGATAAGCTAGTGAAGTATCACCATCAACATCAAACAAATTAACCCAAGAAGTATCATTTGCTTCTAAAACTTCATTAACAGTAAGCCCTCTATCCTGTGAAAACTGACTTATCTTATTTCTAGCACTAGTAGTTCCCCAGTTATAAGCACATAATGCAGCTGGTACATTATAATCCATATTAACTAAACAATTTTGAAAATACATACACCCAATCTTTATATTGGTATCAAGCTCTCTAATATTACTATCAGTTATATGAAATGTCTCCCAGTTACCTGTTTCAAAATTATACGCTGTAACATCTTGATTAACCCAAACACTATACTGTATTTGCATTAAACCAATACCACCACCAGGGTCAATCTCCGTACTATGTTCTGCTCTTTCTTGCGTTGCAATTGCCATTACTAAATTAGCATCTAACCCATAAGTTTTCGCATATCTACTAATCAAATTATAATAATTTTCTCTAGCTATGGCTGCTTTTTCATCACTAGTTCTATCACTAAAATCAATATTAAAATTATGATAAATAGTATCTTTCTCCTCAACCATTTGAGCAAGAAGTTCTCCATTTGTTGGTTCCGTCTTTTCTGCCTCTTCAACGTCAGATAAACTTATAATCTGTGTATCTAATAAAAGTTTATCATATCCTGGATCATTTCCCTCAGTAGTATTACTTATCGTATTTAAAACTACTTTATCATCATCCGTAATCGGCTGCTCACCATTTAAATATTTTTCAATACTTTCCTGATTAGTATCATCCATCCAAGTAGCGCTAGCATTAGGAGTAAACGGATCATCAAAACTCTTTATCTTATGACTAATACTTAATACAGAAACCATAATAAGAAGAACTAATAATCCTTTAGTAATAGCTCCAGTCTTAGATACTCTCTTAGCTTTCCTAGTACCATTCATATACCTTTTAGCTTTATTAGCATTATATCTATCAATATTTCTTCTTGCATCAATATTTTCAAACACTAACTTATAATCTTTAATGAAAATCACTCTATCAGGATAAACAACTCTAAGCACTTTACCATCTTTACTGATTCTCGCACCAGTAGCATCTCTCTTCTCGATTTCATCTAAAAATCTCTTAGCTTCTGCACCAAAAAAGATATTACTATAAGAACTATCATCAAAACTATTGTAATATTTAGTCGTTAATTTATTTTTTTCACAGCTAACAACTATTTTGTCCATATGTCATCCCTTTTTTCTAACTCTGCATCAACCATATCCCATTCTTCATCAGTAGTTATAGGAAGTAATGTTATATCATCACCAAGTATTGAAGCACTAATATCACCATTTTCTAAAACATATACAATATATCTTTTATTATTATTTTCAAACATAAAAAGTACATGTAACTTCTCACCATTTACTTCAATCACACCATCTAATAATATTTCATCCATACTCATCTTCCTATTCTATACAAAAATTATAACAACAAATTAACTTTTTGTAAATAAAAGAAAAAAGATAAGATTACTTACCTATATAGTATTTCTTCTTACCTTTACGTACAATTAAATATTTATTAAATAATAACTTATCATCAGTAACTATTTCATTTTCATCACTGATTTTTTCTCCATTAACAATTATACTTCCAGCACTTAAGAATTCTCTTGCCTCTCTTTTACTAGAACATATTTTAGAGTTTACCAATATATCTATTATCTTCTCATTTAAAGTAATATCAAATGAAGGAGCACCTTTAAAGGCATCTTCTAATTCATCTTCACCTAAAAGAGTTATATCACCCTTAAATAAACAATCACTAATCTTTTTAGCTTTCAAATATTCATCCTTACCATGAATATCTGTAATAATTTCTCTAGCTAAAGCAATATGTGCTTCTCTTTCTTCTGGATGCTCATTATTCTTTCTTTCATACACTTCTATTTCTTCTTTACTTAAGAAAGTAAATATCTTTAAATAATCAATAACAAGTGAATCATCAACATTAACTAAGTACTGATATAACTCATAACTAGAAGTCTTATTCTTATCAAGCCATAAAGCATTGCCTTCACTCTTACCAAACTTCTTACCAGTCTTATCAAGAACAAGTGGCATTGTAAAACCATAAGCTTCCTTACCAGTAATCTTTCTAATTAAATCGATACCAGTAGTAATATTTCCCCATTGATCAGAGCCTTCAGCTTGAAGTACACAATTCTTATCTTCAAATAATCTTAAGAAATCGTAACCTTGAATTAATGTATAAGAAAACTCTGCATAAGTAATACCCGTTTCTAATCTTCTTCTAATAATATCTTTATCTAACATATAGTTAACATTAATATACTTACCAACATCTCTTAAAAAATCTAAAAACTCGTAACCCTTAAACCAATCATAATTGTTAACAAGTTCTGCTTTACCATCAAATAAAGCACTAACCTGTTTAGAAATACCTTCTAAATTTTTGTTTAATGTCTCTTTGCTAATAATTTCTCTTTCAGCTGTTGGTCTAGGATCGCCAATAAGTCCAGTAGCTCCACCAATAAGTAGTATTGGATGATGTCCTGCTTTAGCAAGTCTTTTAGCTGTTACTAGTGATGAATAATGACCTAAATGCAAACTATCTGCAGTTGGATCAGTTCCCCAATAAAAACTAATTGGTTCTCCATTTAATAATTTTTCTATTTCTGGACTACTAATATCCTTAACTAGTCCTCTCCATTTTAAATCTTCAAATAAATTCATAATATCTCCTCCTATAATATATCTTTTAATTTTTTTATATCATTTATTGTACTATCAGTATTCTCATTATCTTTACTTATATAAATAGTTTTCATTCCAAGTGCTTTAGCTGGATTAATATCACTAGATAAACTATCTCCAACCATTACACATTCATCATAATTATCATCTTCTTTTGCTAAATCAAAAAAATCTTTATTTGGCTTCATACCATATTCACATCCATATATATTCTTAAAATATTTATCTAAGCCGTGGTATCGTAATCTTCCTTTTTGTGCTTCAGTATACCAATTAGTAAGCACTACTAAAGTATACTTGTTACTTAAATAATCAAGAACATCACTAGTATCATCATTTAATAAAGTTGAATATCCTGCATAAATATCTAAACATTTATTTAAATCATTTTTATTAAACATAATCTTTAATCTATCACTAATATATTTAGAAAGTTCATCTTTATCAAATCCAATGCCTTTTAATTCAAACTCTCCAATAGTATCATAAAACATCTTAGGTTTAATATTAGGATAATCTTTTAAAAACTCTGTATAAGCATTTATGCAATCTTTATACGTATTTAAAAGGGTGTTATCAACATCAAATATTATTCTTTTAATCATAAATTCCTCCACAAAAAAAATCATAAACTAAAGGACGAATAAAATCCGCGGTACCACCTTAATTCATGATTACATGCTCTCTAATCTTAACGCGACTTTCACGTTTTAGCTCCAAGGTCGTAAATCTCTTCATCACTAACAAAGATAGTATATCAAATGAAAATACTTATTTCAAGAAAAAAACTTGTATAAATTAGCTTTAATGTTGTATAATTAATTTAGGGAAGAGCACTAACCCCTGAAAGTTAGGCTTCTCCACGTATATGTTTTGAAGCTACTTAACAGGTAATGCTAGTAGCTTCTTTTATTTATCTAAAAATAATAACAATTACCTTTAAAATAATTAAAAGGACGATTATGATAATTAAATTATCTAAAATAGACTTTAATTTTTTCATATACATCACTCCCCCTCTTTTTATAGAAAGGAGAAGCCTAACATAGTACTCTTCAAGTAAGTATATTATCGCAAACTTAAAACTCATGCAAGCCCTTTATTTATGCTGGTTTGCAGACTTTTAAAATCTGTAATTTTCATATAAAAAAGCACTTGAATAATATAAGCAATTTGTAGTATAATTAATTTAAGGAAGAGCACTAACCCCTGAAAGTTAGGCTTCTCCAGTATTGACTTTTGAAGCTACTTAACAGGTAATGCTAGTAGCTTCTTTTATTTTATCTAAAAATAATAACAATTACCTTTAAAATAATTAAAAGGACGATTATGATAATTAAATTATCTAAAACAGACTTTAATTTTTTCATATACATCACTCCCTTCTTTTTATAGAAAGGAGAAGCCTAACATAGTACTCTTCAAAGAGGTATATTAACATAAAGTTTTAAGTGATGCAATCCCATTATTTACCGGGCTTACAGACCTTTAAAATCTGTAATTTTTAATCATCGTTTTTATCGCTAGCTGTTAAATAAATACCTATAATCATAAAAATTAAACTATTAATAAATAATAAATTAACTTCACTTTTAAAAACAATAATACTCATTATCATACTAAAAATAGGACTCAATGAAAAAAATAATTGCAGTTCTTCCAGCACCAATAAACTTTGTTCCGTAAGCAAAAAACAAAATACTTAGACCATATGTAAAAAAGCCAATTAATAATAAATACAAATTATTAAAAACTAAAGACAAAATATTACTATCTATTATAAAAATTAAATTAAAAATAGCTACTCCAAGACATTTATAAAAAACTAATGCTAGAGAATTTTTATCACTAACACTTGCAGTTAAATTATTTTCAGTACCCCACAAAATTGTAGCTACCACAACAAGCAATACCATTAATGATAACTTATCATTAAATAACCCATCAACAGAAAGCAACATTCCGCCAATAGTAACTGATATTAAAGACAATAATAATTTTTTACTAATTTTCTTTTTAAATAAAACTACTGAAATTAAAATAGTTGCTCCTATCTCTAAAACACTTAATAAAGAAACCACACTTGCACTAAGATACTTTAAAGATTCAACAATAAACAAAGAAGCAGACATATCGCAAAGTACCACTCCAAAAACTTGATACTTCATTTTTTTATCTAGTATAAAAGATGATTTTCTATTTTTATTAAATAAAATAATCAAAGCCATACCAATACTTGCACCAAAATATAAAAAAAAGTAACTCATTAGATGATAAATCATTTAAATAATACTTAGAAATTGGTACATTCAAACCATATAAAAAAGCAGATAAAAATAAAAATATAATACCTTTTACTTTATCACTCATAATATTTCCTTATATATTAAATATTTGATAATCTTCAGGAACTATAACATTTTCTAAATTAAGTTTAATTAACGCATCTCTTGTTTCATCATCTAAATGACTAACCACAAAAGTACAGGTTATATAAGTTTTAGAAAGATATTCCAAATTATCTATTCCCATATGCTTACTATTTCCTTCACATCTCATACAATCACAAAATAAATAAGAACATTTATTAGCCATTAACTCAACATTATCGCATAATGAAGTATCTCCTGTAAAACCAACTATTTTATCTCCATCATTAAAAATATATCCATATGCAGGTTTCATTCTTCCATGATCAACTAAAACTCTACTAATTAAATATTCATTTATTTCAAAACTATCTTTACAGCGAAATTTTAACTCACTATCATTAACAGCTTCCTCAAAAGAATTCGGAAAAGCTAAATGTCCAATTTTTTTAATTTTAGATTTTCCATCTTTAGAACAATAAATAACCGAATTTGTATCACCACTTTTTGACTTTTTTAATACATAAAACGGTATATCAAAATAATGATCACCATGAAAGTGTGTGATTAAAACATGATTAATTTTCTTAATATCAACACCATTTCTATATAAATATTTACAAGCCCCATTCGGAAAATCTACCATTATATTATCATCTACCATATAACAAGCACTATTATAACGAGTCCACATACTTCCAGACCCAACTACGACTACTCTCATTTATCTCTAACTCTTCTACTAATTAATACAATCTGGCATATATTAATGAATTTGTTTAACAAGTAATGCTGGTATTTCCTCTCTTTCATATAAATAACTTAAAGCATTTAAAAGAGACACTGTATCACAATCAAACTCAGTAATTTGAAATCTTAAAGGCACTTTCATTCTTAATCACACTCCAAAGAAATTATATTTTGCTCTCCAACTAATTTCTTTAACATTTTAACCGCAAACTCATGAAACTCTTTACCAGAGTGACTCATAGAGCAATTTTCAATAACTCTAAAATTATAATTATTTTCAAATAAATCAATTGCTGTCTTTAACACACATGCATCAGTATCAATACCGCACAAATATATTATATCTATATTGTTATCATTTATATAATTAACAAGTTCATCATTTAAAGCAGAATAAATACTTTTACAAAATATTTTATTATCGCCGGTATCTATCACTATATTTCTTTCTTCTTCACTCATACATCCCCTGTAATTTAACATAGTATTAAAATTACAAGTATCAAAATTCACAAACTTAGTAAATGCCACATAATCAAAATTATTATTTCTTATTAACCCCTCAACCTTTAAAGGAATTAAAGAAGTATTAACATTTATAAAACTCTTTTGTAAGTCTATTACAAGTAATAAACTTTTACCACTATCAGTCATATTTCTTTACCTCTACTTCGTTTCTTCATCAATCCATTTTAAATATTTAGAATACCCCATACAAATATCATAAGCTACAATCTGGGGAACTTCATAACTATGATTTTCTAAAATAACTTTTTCAACCTCAGAATATAACACTTTTTTAGTTTTCATCATTAATAAATACTCATCAGAAGTAACTAACTTTCTCTTCCAGTAATAAGTGGATTTTATAGTGGATACCTGCGTGCAACTCACTAATCTCTTTTCAAGCAATATACGTGATACTTTCTCTAATTCATCCATATTATCAAATGTACTTGTTATCATTATATATTTACTCATAAATCTACCTCACACAAATCTTTCCACTATATATCTTGGTCCACCATGAATTTCTATCTGATTGATAATTTTATAATTATCCTTCAAAAAATTATCTAAACTATATTTATTATTTGGATGAATTGTTGCTACAATTCTTTTTACACCAAGTTCATGCGCACCTTTATTTATTAATTTCATGCCTTGTAATTGTAAACCATATCCTCTATACTTATCCTCTATCATAACACTATCAAATATTGCAACATCTAAAGGACTGTCTAACTGATACTCATCTAGTATGTCATCCTCAGGATTAATAGTTAATACAAATAACCCAATTAAAGTATTATCATAATATAATAAATAAACTAATCCATTATTTTCAATTGGATAAACAAATTCATGCTCAGTTAAAGGAGTAAAAAATTCTTTATTTGGCATTCTATCTATTATATTCTTTTGAAAATTTAATATTTTATCTAAGTCATCAATACTTGCTTTTTTTATAAGTACATTTTCACCTATATTATATTTCATATTATCTTCTACCATTCTAATTCACATTATAACATGCATAATTAAGTATTTAAAGAAAAAATAAAAACCTAAATTAGGTTTTTATTATAATTTTTCAATTACTGCAGCATTCTTCTCTAAGCATCTAATCAAATCTGCATGATCATACTTCTCAAAGATTGCTCTAAATCTGTCTGGATTTATAAAGAACATATGAGTATGTCCCATAAACACCTCTTTATAATTCTTTATACCAATTCCTTTTAAATAAGTATAATTCTCTTTAACTAATGATGGAAATAATTTAAGTTTCTCAATTACACTAGCTTCACTTGAACCATTAATCATTGTAATATCATCATCAGTTAATCCTAAATCTTTTAAATAATTCATTATCTGTTACCTCCTAAATCATTCAAATGTTTAGCTTTTACAATCAAATCTGTAATATTTGCTTCACTAACTTTAGGTCCATAACTCTTAATAACTTCATTTAAATCAAAACTATTGATAAGTGGTAATGCAGATAAAACATAACTTATATTACTAGTAGTTTGTCCTGCAAGTAAAAGTTTACTAATTACATGTTCTATTTCAGCTGGTGTACTAGTTGTGAATATATCAGCTGATTCATAAATTTCATCTAGCTTAATATTGTTTCTCTTTAAAACATCAAATACTTTCTTATACATTTCTTTATTATAATTAGCTTTTAATCTATCTTGGTCTGCTTTAGTAAAATTATAATAATCTACTCCATTTTCTGTAAATAAGTTAATAAGTTCATTTTCATTATCATTTTTTTCTTCAACAGGTTCAAAACTTAAACTATTTTCTTTTTCCGTATCAGTAGAATTCATTGTATTATCAGTAGTAACTGGTTCAGGTTCTACTTCAGGCTCCATATTCAAATCTGCTTCACTTAAACCACCAAAACTAAATCCTCCATCACTTACATTTTCATGGTCAAAAATATTTAAGCTTTCATCCTTAGATTCTTCCTTCTTTTCCTGAAGAACAGATTCTTCAGATTTCTCACTTTCTGTATGAACTTCAGGTTCAGTAGCTGGTTCTTTTAAATCAGTCTTTTCTTCCTCATCATCTAATCCAGTTCCAAAAATACTTGCATACTCACTATCTATAGAGTCATTTAAAGCTTTAAAATCTATTTTTTGATAATCTGTTGTTGCTGGCTCTTCTAAAGTTTTTACATCAGGTTCTGGTTCACTAACACTAGCCGTAGTTTCCTCTTCTTCATCTGGTTCATCCATTTGACTAATTTCATCAAACACAGGACTATCTAAATTAACATCCTCATATTTCTTAACCTCATAAGTAGGTTCAAAAATTAAATTATCTGGGTTTTCAGATGCAAAATCAATTATACGATTTAATTCCTTAGAATAATACTCTAAAGCTTTTGTATAATTAGATAATCTTTCAGTTTTAATTTCCTTATCCTTTTTTAAATTAATTAGTAAGTCTTTAATAGCTCTGGCCTTTTCAGTAAGTTCACCAATTTTTTCACGATATTTAGTAATCTCATTTTGTTTAGCAATCATTTTCGCATTAATCTCTTTATTACCAGCTTCAACAATTGCATTTAAGTCTTTCTTACCAAACCTCTCGTTTAAATCAGTTAAATCAATTTCAAGTGCCTTTATTTCTTCTTCTAATGTTTTAATTTTATCCTTGGCACTATCAACGTCAACTTTATACCTTTTGGCTTCATCAATTTTCTTATCAATTTTAGACTTAACATCATCTAAAACACTTTCACATTCACTTTTCTTATCTTCTAACTCACTAATAATTGCTTTTAACTTACTATTTATCTCATTTATCAAGTTTATCATCGTACAACCCTTCCTATTCTAAAAAAATTATAACAGACTTTTCCAAACTTGTAAATAACATGCCTACCATTTTACAAGACTTTTAAAAAGAAGAGCTTTTACTCTTCAAATGTATCTAAATCACTTTCATACTTCTTTAAATAAAAGTTTGCATTATACTCCTTACCATGATTATTCACTAAAGTATCATTTATTGGTATTATTGTATAATCCTTAAGTATTACATACTCATAAGTAAGTGTTAATACTTCATCATAATACTTACTTAATAAATTCATCTTTAAAGTAGTCGTACTAAGAACCCCATCTTTATAATACTCTACAACTTCATAAAAAGCCTTATCTGTTTTAACAATTCTCTGATTATAAATTTTTAGTATTTTTTCTCCTTCATAATTACCATCAATTTTACTAATACTATCATCAATATTTATCTTCTTAATAAAATCATAATAACCATAATTTTTCTTATACAAAACATTATCTTTAGCATAAAACAAATTACCCATCAAATCATAACTAATTGGCACTTTAAAATAATCACTATAATCATGAGCTACATAATCACTAGAACTATATATCGCATTATCATAATAAGCATACGTGTCTTCGACATTCCTGTCATAATTACTATCCCTAAAAGTATACTTCTTATTATTATCTGAATAAAAAGAAATATCTGCTCCATAAGGAATATCCATACTAAGCACGTTTACTTCCTCTGGAATATCAAAAACCTTCTTATATTTAAAATTACCTTCCTTTAAACTAGACGGATCAAATATATAAGCCTCATGCCCAGTAATAAATGCCATTTCTGAAAATAAAGTACCATCATTAATAACATCACCACTTATCTTCTTATAATAACTATCATCCTCTATCTTTTTATTATACATTACCTCTTCTTTTAAACTATTTAACTTTACTTCATCTTCTTTCTTACCACAACCAGTAATTATTAAAACAAGAACCACTAACAAAAATACTTTCCTTTTCATAATCCTCCTACCTTATAAATATTATATAAAAAATAAATATTCTTAGCAACTTAAAAAGAGCCATAAAGCTCTTAACATTTCTTCTCAAATATATCTAATGCTTCATATAAGATAAATGAAATAATCATAATAATAACAATTCCTGCCATTACAAGTGTTAAATTAAATACCTGAGTTCCATATAAAATTAAATAACCAACGCCTGCTTTACTTACTAAAAATTCTCCCATAATAACACCAATTAAACTCATCGAAATATTTAATTTCAAACTAGAAAAGATTGTCTTCTTATTACTAGCAATCACTAACTTAGTCATAATCTGATAAGTACTTGCTCCAAAACTTTTAAACATCTTTATCTTATAAACATCTGTTGTAACCAGCCCGTTATAAATCGTCACAAGTGTTACAATAACATTAATAAGTAAACTCATTACCACAATAGATTTCATATTAGCACCTAACCAAATAATTAATATTGGTCCCAAAGATACCTTAGGTAAACTATTAAAAAGTGTAAGATATGGATCCATCACTCTCTTTAAAAAAGGTACTAAATAAAATGTTACAGCTAAAACAAAACCTAATAAAGAACCAATCGTAAAACTAAGCATTATCTCCTTTAAAGTTGTATACACATGATTATAAAGCTCTCCACTAACAAGTAACCCCTTAATCGACATCATTACTTTATATGGACTAGAAAAAATAAAACTATTAATTACTCCCTTATCACTAAGCACCTGCCATAATCCTAAAAACAATATTAAAATAAATACTTGCAAGAAAATAACACTAAAAGATTCTAACTTTCTTCTTTTTAAAAATCTTTTTTGTCTAAGAGATGTCTTTATCTAAATCACCCCATATCTTATCATAATAATCATAAAAATTATTAGCTTTTCGCTTTTTAGAAGGAGTATCACCCAAAAGATTTATCTCATATATATTCTTAACTCTAGCAGGCCTTTTAGAAAGAACTATAACCCTATCACAAAATGAAACACACTCTGCAATATCATGACTTATTAATATAGTAGTAACTTTAAGTTCCTTTAATATTTTATAAATATCATCAGTTATTGTTAGTCTAGTTACATAATCAAGAGCAGAAAGTGGTTCATCAAGTAAAACCAAATCCGGCTTTATTGCAAGCGTTCTAGCAAGAGCAACTCTTTGTCTCATGCCTCCAGAAAGTTCTGACGGCATTTTTTCTAAAAATTTATCTAAACCAAACTGTGAAAGTAATTTTTTTGTATAATTTAACGTTTCATCATTTAGCATCTTCTTAAGTTTTAAACCAAGCGTTGCATTATCAAGTACATTTTTATACGGAAGTAATGCATCACTTTGCAGCATATATCCATAATTACTCTTATACCTTATAACATTACCACCAGTTTCCTTATCTAAACCTGCAATAATATTTAAAAGCGTACTCTTACCACATCCACTAGATCCAACAATTCCAATAATTTCTCCATCATGAACATCAAAAGATACATCACCTATTGCTTCCACTTCACCAGATAAAGTATTAAAACTCTTTTCTACATTAACTAGTTTTAAAACATCATTCATTTACAATCAAAGTACTATAAGGTAACCTTTCACTAATCATCATATTCTTAATTAACATATCAGTTAAATTATCATAAGACTTCTCACTTATAAAAGAACTATTAAGATAACTATCTGCTCTTTTATATCTATCAATTATACTAGTTAAATCATCAAGTGAAGTATCTGGAAACTGACCTAAAATATCCTTAGCAATTACTTCAGCACTATTATTAAAAGTATAAACAAGTCCTTTATTAATTGCTTTTCTAAAACCATCTATAATATCTTTATTTGCACTTACATAACTTCTCTTAGCATTAAATGCAGTATATGGTACTTCACCAGAATACTTTCCAACACTATCATAAACATAACCATACCCCATCTTCTCTAGCTTAGTCGCATTAGGTTCAAATAAATTAACAAAGTCTCCCGTACCACCAACAAATGCGCTAGTTAAATTAGCAAAATCTACTGAATCATTAACATTAACGTCAGTAATATTTTCCTTTTCTAAAGCATTATAAAAGTTAACAATTGGCATTCCACCTCGTCTACCAGCAAGTACCTCTTTTCCTTTCAAACTATATAACGTAAAATTATCTATCTTTTCTCTAGAAACAATAAACTGCCCATCTCTTTTAGTAAGCCCCGCAAAAGAAACTAAATAATCTTTCTCACCATTATCATAAACATACATAGTAGCTTCTGGTCCGCAAAAACCTACATGTACATCTCCTGATATAACTGCAGCAGTAACATTATTCGCTCCACTAGTTAAAATTAAATCTATCTTTATCCCCTCTTCTTCAAAATATCCTTTTTCTATAGCTACATAAAAAGGTGTATAAAAAGCACTATGAGTAACTTCAGCAACCTTCACTACATTTAAACTTTCTTTAACTTTATCATGTCTATTCATAAAAATAACTAAAAATAAACCTGCGACAAATACTACCAAGCACAATATCTTTTTTTTCATAAATCCCCCTTACTCACTTATAATGTATTCAAACCATAAAAAAAAGGCACAACTAATGCCCTAACCAATAACTGGAATATTACCATGAAGTGCTAATCTGATAAGCCCACAAATAATTAAATGTGCCGGATATATAATATAGAAAAACCACTTCATCCACTTACAATTACCTGGCTTATTATTATATCTTTTAAGTAATGGTATCGTAAAAACTGTGCACATCTGTAAAATACCATAATAGGGATTTAAAAATATTGCAAATACTAAAGCATAAAAGAAAGTAAAAAACGGAATAATAAACATTCTCTTATTAAAATTATCTTTATTAATATATCCATATAGCACCATAAGTGTTCCTATCATACTCCAATCAGCTGGAAACGCTAAAATGCAAACAAAGCATATAAGCAAAAACTTATATATTCCTTTCATCTTAGAATCATATATCATTATTGAAACAAGTCCCAAAAGTAAAGACCACATAACACTAGTTTGATTAAATATAGAACCCTTAATAAAAGGAATATAATTAATCCCAAATGCAAAACAATAAGCAAAATGTGAAACTATACTAAATAAAAATAACCTTAAAGCATACTTCTTAACATTTCTTGTATGAATATAACCTTCAGTTATAAAAAAACAAAATATCGGAGCGGCTAACCTACCTATCGAATGTAAAAGTAAAATAACTACTCCGTTATCATATCCAGGAAATAATACCCACAAGGCATGATCAAAAAGCATTGCAAATATTGCTATCATCTTAAGCTGATTTCTATTAAGTTCAAAATTCATACTATCACCACACTAATTATACATTATTCTAAATTAAGTAGCAATTATTTATTAATATCATGATATAATATTCGATGAAGGTGCAGTATCATGAATTACAAAAAAACATTATTATCAATTATATATATTTATTATTTAGAATTAATATATCACTTATTTATATTTAAATCTTTCACACTTAAAGGATTTTTATTTTTAACCATATTTACCATTCTATTTGGTATATTTAATGATCTAATAACTAGTCTCTTTAATAAAAAAGTAAATAAATGGTTATTCATCTCTATAAACGTTTTCCTAAGTATTTTATTTATCGCCCAAGTAATAAACTTTAAATTCTATGGAAACATTATAAGTATCTACTCAGTAGTTCATGGAGGACAAGTATTTGGCTTCATGGGAGCAATCATCTCCGTTATTCTTAAAAATATTCCATGTGTTCTTTTATTACTAATCCCCGCAATCTTATTATTAGTATTTAATAAATATATTGAAACAAATGATTCTAACTACAAAAACCCCCTTATCAAAACTCTAATATTTATAGGTCTATTTACATTCTGCACTCTTACTTTAAACATTGACAAGAAAGACATCTACTCTGCTAAAAACTTATATTATTATAAACACGCACCTAATCAATCGGCAAAAATCTTCGGCATTCTAACAACAATGCGTATTGACTTAGAAAGAATCATTCACTTTGAAGAAAAAACAATCGACGTTTTCACCGAGGACACAACCGAAGAAGAAAAACCCGCCAGCAAAAATATTGAATACAACAAAGAAGACATTGACTTTGCTACTCTAGCAGAATCAGAAACAAACGAAGAAATAAAAAATATTCACCTTTATATGAATAGTCAAGAAGCATCCGAAAAAAATAAATACACCGGTATGTTTGAAGGCAAAAATCTAATCGCTATAACAGCTGAAGCCTTCTCACCTCTTGCTGTAGATAAAGACTTAACTCCAACTCTATACAAACTAGTTCATGAAGGATTTAACTTTACCAATATGTACTCACCTATCTATTATGTTAGTACATCCGATGGTGAATATGTTACTTTAACAAGTCTCCTACCTAAAGAAAGTGTCTGGTCTTTCTATAAATCAAGTAAAAATTATCTGCCTTACGTCTATGGAAACATCTTTAAAAAATTAGGATACTCAGCATACGCTTTTCATGATGGACAATATAAATATTATGATCGTAACCTATCACATCCAAATATGGGATACACCTATATGGCATGTGGTAATGGTCTTCAAAAACTAATGAACTGTAAAAAATGGCCTCAAAGTGATATTGAAATGATTGACGCAACATTTGATATGTACAAAGATGAAGAAAAATTTGTAACCTACTACATGACAATATCAGGACACTTAGAATATAACTTCTATGGAAATAATATGGCTGCTAAAAACAAATCACTAGTTGAAAACACTAACTACAGTACTGCCGTAAAAGCATATAAAGCAACACAAATTGAACTTGACCGTGCACTTGAAAAACTTTTAACAAAACTAAAAGATAATAACTTACTTGACAAAACTGTCATCGTCCTATCTGCAGACCACTATCCATATGGTCTAACAAATGATGAAATTAATGAAGTTACCCCACTTACCAATCCAAAATTTGATATTCACAAAAACAATTTAATTATTTGGTCATCAGACATTAAAGAACCAATTAAAGTAGATAAACTAGCTGAAAGCCTAGACATCCTTCCTACAGTTTTAAACCTATTTGGAGTTAAATTTGACTCAAGACTTCTAATGGGTAGAGACATCCTATCAAACGCTGATGGACTAGTTATCTTAAATGATCGTTCATGGATAACTGAAAAAGGCTTCTTTGATGCGAGCACCAATAAATTTACCAAAACAACTGACGAAGAATTACCAGACAACTATGTTGATAAAATAAGTACAACCGTCTATAACAAATTCGTAATATCAAAAAATATCTTAGAAACAAACTACTATAAATACGTATTTAAGGAGGAAGCATGAATATAAAAGAAAGAATGCTATTAAGAGAAAAATTCTATAGTCCCTATGCTGCAAAAGACAAAGAATCAATAAGACTAATACCTATAGAAGAAGACATTAGACCAAACTTCTTTAGAGACATCGACCGCATCATTCATAGTACATCTTACACAAGATATATGGACAAAACTCAAGTCTTCTCTCTAAAAGACAATGACAACATTTCCAAAAGAATGGTTCATGTACAATTAGTCTCTAAAATAGCTCGCACCATCGGTAGAGCTCTATCACTAAACGAAGATTTAATTGAAGCAGCTGCTCTAGGTCATGACTTAGGACATGTCCCATTCGGTCATGAAGGAGAAAGAATATTAAATAAAATTAGTCTTAAACATAATGAAGGATACTTTAACCACAATGTTCAAAGTGTAAGAGAATTAATGGATATTGAAAATAACGGAGAAGGCATCAACCTATCTATTCAAACCCTAGATGCTATCCTATGCCATAATGGAGAACTTGAACTAAAAGAATATCATCCAAAAAAGAAAACAACTGAAGAGTTCTTACAAGACTATGAAAACTGTTATAAAATTGAAGGATACACCAAAACACTTATCCCAAACACTCTAGAAGGATGTGTAGTTAGAATAAGCGATATCATTGCCTATCTAGGAAGAGATATTGAAGACGCTGAACGTCTTAATCTAATAAAAAAAGAAGACCTACCAAAAGAAATAACTGACATTATTGGTTCAACCAACAAAGAAATAGTAAACACATTAATAATGGATATTATAAATAACAGCATAGATAAACCATACCTAAAAATGAGTGATAACGTCTTCAATGCTTTAAAAAAACTAAAAAAATTCAACTACGAAAACATCTACTCAAAAGCCAACACCAAAGAAGAACTCGCTGAATATGAAAACATGTTTGAAAGCCTATTTAACCATCTACTAAAAGACATTAAAGATAATAACACAGATAGTAACATCTACAAAATATTTATAAAAAACAAAAATGAAAAATATAGACGAAACACTCCAGAAAGAATTGCTATCGACTACATCGCAGGTATGACCGATGACTTCTTCTTAAAAGAATATAAAAAATATGAGAACTAATACTCATATTTTTTTATGTATTTTAACATTTCTTCTAAGCAATTCATTATTTCCTCATATTCTATATTTCTAGCATATAAAAAATTACTTTGATATCTTTTCCATCGTTCTTTTAATACAATACTATTTTTTATAATGTTTAAAGAATTACATAAATTTCCGCTATATCCTCTTTTATCAAATGTCTTATTTACTGCTTTCTTAAAATGTTCAATATTAACATTATTCCATTCTTTTGAGTAAATTAAAAATATATCGTAAAAATCTCTTGTTCTTCCATTTAGTTCAAGCCTGCTTAAAATCGTTTCTATTTTTTCAGCTAAGACAGTTTCTATATTATAAGCATATAAATTTATATAATCGTCACCAAGTAATGGTAAATATTTATATCTTATCTCTTTAGGAGTTATTGGATCACCTGTTGCAATATCAATATGAAATGATTGCTTAATATTTTCATATTCAACCAATATTGTGACCCTAAAGCCACCATACTCATCTTCATCTCTAATAGGTACTATACTAACATAATTTAACTTTGCATTATCATTTACATTTATAGAAAGTATCTCTTTTATCATTTGAACTAATGTTTCTTCATTAAAATCTGCATTTCTAAAAGCTGTATCAATATCCATAGTAGCCCTGTTTTCTACACCAAATAAAACACTTAAATAAAAGCCACCCTTTAAAATAAAATTATCTATATACTTACTTTTTGAAAGTCTTTCTAAATATCTATCATACATATATAGTCTAAGTAACGTATTAAAATCAATATTTTTTTCTTTTGATATATTTTTTATTTTAGCCTTAAGTTGCATACTATTCATAAAATATCTCCAAGAAATTCATTACTTGATTTTTAATTCCCATTATATCAGCATATTTAGAAAGTTTGACAAGATCCTTATCCTTCCTTTTAAGATACTGTCTTATACTATACTTAACATGTTCAAAATCTATTCTGTTTTTAGAACGAATAATATCACATATACATCTTTCCATATCATAAACTCTAACCTTATTTCCCATTGGAGTTTCTATCTCCGTAAGACCTAATTCATATATATCATCACAAACATAAAATACATTATGCTCTTTAAGATGTATACTATTATAAGTTTTCCTTACCGTTATATCATACCTATTATCTGGTGCTTTAATAGATAGTCCATGAAAATAAAGTGCTGTCATATGAGAATATATTGTATTTGGCATACTTAAACTAAATATATAATATTTATCTTCAATTTTACTACTATCCATATATACGCCAGGAGCTACTTTTTCAATAAATCCTTTTTTAAGCATTATATTAAGATACATTCTATGTACACCATAATTATCTAAATCTTTTGAAGTAACATACCCATTATTTATTTTCATAAGAAATTTAACAATTTCTATATTGCCCTCTTCCTTAAACTTCTCAATAGTTATCTCTTTCATAAATTTCTCCTTTTTGACAAATCTACTGATATTTTAACATTTATCAGTAGATTTGTCAAGATGCTAAAAAAATGAGAATCCATTAAATCCTCATTCTATTTTACTGAAACAATCAACTCTAATTCTTTCTTAGTAACTTCCTTACCTATTACAACAGGTAACTTTACCAAATACTCATAAAAAGGTTCATCATCCGCTTTAAAAATATCATCTTTTTTATTTTCCCAATAACACCTAGCATAATAAATTGTGCTCTCCATATTCCAACCTCTAACTAAGTTCATAACATACTTCTGATAACAATCATCACTAACTTCAATCTCATAAATCTTATAAAAGACTTCATCCATTTTTCTTTTTTCAATTCCCTTTAACACACTAGCCGCATCAGACGCATAAAAAGACGTTAACCTAGAAAATCTATCACTATAATGTAGCCTTCTTTCATACTCAAATACTGCTTCTAAAGTATCATCTTTACTTTTATAATCTCTTAAATAATATTGAACTCCATGACTAGATAAACCCTCAAAATAATATTCTGGAACTAATCTTTCAAAATTCTTAACAAGATCAATCTTCATTCCAGTAGCTAAATGCCCACTTCTATCAACATGATATAAAATCATTTCTTCACACTTTCTATCACTTGTAACTCTAAGCGGTATTTTTGCTTAACATTAGGATACTTCTCATGATCAACTTCACTTAAAAAATTATTAATCTCCCTTAAATAAACTTTGCCTTCACCATATAATGCCCTATAAATAACATACTCCTCTAAAGTTTCCGAATTAATCCCAGTTCCAAGAACTATGTAATAATCACCCTTAAAATGCTTATAAATACGATTTACTTCTAACTTCCTCATATATCCTCCTATCACAAGTATAACATACTTTTTATTTTTTTCTAACCTTTATTACATCATCACTTTGAATAGTTCCAATAAGTAAAGAAGAATTATCAAGATGCCTCTTAAAATTACTACTTACTGTTTTTTCGTCATAATTAGCATAACAATATTTACACATATGCATGCATGAATTATAATCCCCAATATCAACCATTTGCACGCACTCACACTTCTTCTCTTTTCTAACATTACTACTTCTAAATTTCTTACCAGTTAAAATATAAGCTAGTTCATGAGACAAACACTCACCCTTAATAAATCCATACTCGCTTAAGTCCTCATCCTCAAAACAAGTTTGAACACTCATCCCATTATCTCTAGCACTCTTACTAAAAGCTTCACTTATTTTCTTATAATCATCTCTGGTAAAAGCTCGGTACTTTAATATATTCCTATTATTTATAACATTCTTATACTCATCCATAAAAGATACTATTATTTTATTAACATAACCATTTAACCTTTTACATAATTTATCAAAAGCTTTTATATGATAATTAATATTATACTTTTCACTCAAAAATATTGGATCATATCTAACCACAACATTATCTGCACCAAGAACTAAAGATAAATTCTTTACTCCTTCAATAATCAATCTCTTATCAGGTATATTAGGTTCAATCTCCTTGTCATATGGTGTTATTGTTACATGAAACAAAACTGGTACTTTTATCTTTTCCAGCTTATCAATCATTGGTAATGGATTCTTACTACAAAACATAATTAAATCTACATCACTAAAATTAATTCTGCTTACGAGCCTAGAATTAAATGGATTTCTCACATCAACAAATCCAACATTTACTCTATTTACAAACCACTTAGAATAAAAAGCAGGAATATCAGTTCTACCACTTGCAAACAAAATCATAACTCTGCCTCATAAACTTCATTACCATGCTCTTTAACAATATCCTTTAAATCCTTTACCTTAAGCCACAACGTCGCTGTATTATCATTTGGATGCATCCCAATAATATCCTCATCATGAAAATCACTGTCTAAATAAAATTTAACTTGCCTGTCTTTATCATTAAGTATACCTAAAGGACTAACAGCCCCGGGAAAAAGTCCAAGAATTCTTTCCAAATCTTCACAACTAGCAAAAGACAAACGCCTAGTATTATGTTTTTCTTTAAATAAAGATAAATTAACACGCTTTTTTTCCTTAACCATAATTAAATAATAATTTTTTTTCTTATCATCACGTACAAATAAATTTTTAGCATTGCCTTCTCTATAAGGAAGTTTTACATCCTTTAAATCTTCCATAGAATAAACAGCTTTATGATTAGTTATCTCAAACCAAATTTCTCTTTTCTTTATAAAATCATATATTTCTTCTTTATTCACAATTACTTACCCATTTCCAAAAGTTTTCTTACAGTACCAGCCGTTCTGATTGTAATATCATCTTTTATATCAGTACTTGCCGTCTTAATCCACCAATTAGCTTTCCTATAACTATCTAATTTAAATGACCAAAATATTACATTATCATAAACATAAACTTTCTCAATATCATCTGAAGGCTTCCCAAGAGCATCACAAACTTCACCAGCACTAACTCCAGGCATTATAAAAATAAGATTATCATACATTTCTTTATTATTAGTTCCCCACCACTTTGGATTATTATTTAAAATATCTTTTAATTTATTAAAATCTATAATAAAAACCGGAACACTAACATCAAATTTATCTTTAATGATACATGCCATATCTCTAACTATTTTATCTTTATCTAAATCACTTTCCAATATGATATTACCACTATTCAAATAAGTTTTAACAGAAAGATACCCATCACTTACTAACGAATCTTTAAGTATGCCCATATTTACTTTATTTTTACCACTAATATTAACTCCTCTAAGTAGCACTAAATACTTCATTATTATCACCTTCAAACATACAATATTATAACATAAAAAACAGACTATCAAGCCTGTTTATCGATTACATTAATCCTTTAGGTGTTTCACCAGATTTTCCAGAATCACCATATTCGCTTATCTCTTCACCAGTAAGGTTAGCATCATATTTCATATTAGACATAGCTTCAGCAATAGTCATAAAATCTTTATCATAAGCACTAGATGGTTTTATTCCTCCAACACTCATTTCATCTGTCATAACAGTTTTTAATGTTTCGCTAAGAATTTTATTTTGTTTATTTAATTCTGTAACTTTAATTAAATTATCCTTTATTGCAGTAACTAAATACTTTAAGAAATCTTTTTGAGTTCTAATAAAAAAACTACCAATTAATGCACTACCATAAGTTGCTTCATAAGTTTTACCATTTTCACCAACAATTGAATAAATAAACTCACACCAAGCAGAATCTCTATAATAATCTGTAGATAAATTTTCAGATACTCTATGCCCTACTATAGTTCCCTTAATATAAGCACCATCTTCAAACCCTTCTATATTATTATTACTAGATCCATGAAAAACATAAACCTCTGTTCCATTTGGAATCAAATCTTCACTAATACTAAAAAATCCTTTTTCTTCCATATAACCTCCTATAAAGGTATTATAGCATCAAAAAAGAACTCTTTTCAAGTTCTTAATCTTTTTCAATATAACCACTAATTCCCTTAATATACATATTATCATCTATAGACTTATATCTCTCACCATCATAGTCATCTGTAAATCCATTATAAGCCTTATAAACATCATTAGTTTCTGTATCATAAACTCTTTCATAACCAAGTATAGCATCACTTTGTTTCTGACTCATTATATCAAAACTAGCACTTCTCTTATTCCAAGAATCCATTATTCCATCACTAATCTGATTACAAATATTTCTTATACTTTGAAAATTCTTCATTACTGCATCTTGTTGCTGATTAAATCCATTTAAGAAAGTATCTGTAAACTCTAATGAACCAGCAACTGTATTTAATACTTCTTCCCAGTTAACAAACTCATCCTTTGGCGCAGTTATAAATATTGTATCATACACAGAAAGTGGATAATTATCAATTTTTTTACCTGACATAATATTCTCAGTTACATAATAAGCACCAGCATCATAAACATAAGATGTAAATATTCCATCACCTTCAGTGCCACTAGCATCTTTAAATGTTGCTCTAAGTATATCTCCACCAACTAAACCTTTACCTAAGTTTTCAGTAACTGTAAAATCATTAAGTTCTGGAAATGTAAAAGCAGCTGTATTATTAAGTTTACCCATATCATTAAAAATTTTAAAATAACCTTCTGTATCTTTACTTGCAATAACTGAAGTTTTAGCAAATGGGCTATCTGGATAAAATCTTTGATACCAAGACTTAGAATCCTCGCTCTTATTAAATCCCTCAACTTTTAAATTAAAATAAAATTGGTAAATAGTTTTTTCTGGATTATATGCTTTAACAATATAATGAATATAATCACCAAGTACATCAACTTTCCATCCCTCAGGTACTTTTAATTTAATAAGCCCATTATCAAAATCAGTATACTTAACACTTTTAGTTTCGGCTTCTCTAATTTTAAAATTATCTTTTTTTAACACATTACCACACCCAGTCAATCCAAAAATAACAAATACCCCCATCAAAATAGTAAGTATCTTTCTTTTCATAACACCCTCCATATAATACTATTTTCTATCTAACTATATTGTACCATACAAAATGCAAATTTAATAAAAAAATTATTCTCATCAGAATCAATTAACATTTATTTCAAATAAGATTATATAAAACATATGTGAAAGAATATCTCTACCTTACGTCTCGGACGTTGAACTAGAGACAATGTCATTAGTTAAAGTAGATGGTTTATTTCACTTTTTTATTAAAATTACCATAAAATTACCACGAAATGGGTGAAAAATATGGAAATTTACCATATTTTGTGGAATATAAATAATAAAAAAACCCTTATTTTAAGGGATATTGAGCATTTTAATGGTGCTGAAAATAGGACTTGAACCTACAACCTACGCGTTACGAGGGCGTTGCTCTACCTATTGAGCTATTTCAGCAAACACCTATATTATATCATCACTATCAAAAATTTTAAATAGCAAAAAAAGAAGAAATTACTCTTCTTCTCCCAATTCTGATAACTCTGTACAAAGCATATTATACTTTTCATTAATTTTACTTTTATCAGCTTCCTCTAACACATACCAGCCATTTTCAAACATAACTTCATATACCGCTCTTTGAGCATCTATTATTTTATCAAAATCTTTCTTTAACTTCTTAAATAAAACTTCATTACTAGCTTCAGTTAAAGCAACAACATAATTTTTACTCATCTCTTTCAAACTAGAAAGAATACTATTCATATAATCTTTATCATTCATACACATTCCGCAAGGAACTTCGGTTTTACTATTTTTAACAACTTTACTCATTATCTTCACCACCTAAAATATCTAAAACAGTATCTATATTATTCATAAATAAATCGGATACTTTTCTTGAACATTTACTAAGTGACTTATCAGTAAGTTCACTCTCCATATTCATCGCAGATTTATAAGCTCCATAATTCCAATTAAAAATATCTGCTAAATAATCTAAATCTTTACTACTTACCATACTTGGTACTTTTTCCATAATATCAACTCCCAATATTATTATGCTCTAAAAAAAAGAAATAATACTACTTATTTCTTTCAACTACTCCATTTAAAGTTTTAACTAATTCAAGTCTTTTCTTATCGTACTCAAGTTTATTTTTTTCATCTTTAGGTACACTTCTAAATTCCCATAAACTAGCAATATTCTTATACTCATCTCTATCTTTAAATAAAACATAAGCCAGTAAATTATTTCTAGTTTCTCTTTTTCTTGAAATACTTACAACATCATCAAAATCAAGCTGATAATTATCATTAAATACAAATTCACTTCTTCTAACAAAATATAAAAGTCTTAAAAATTCATCATACCCTAAATTATTTTCATATAATTTTAAATAAGTATAATGTAAAAGATCTATATCATGTTTAGTAATGCTATCTTTAGAAGCTATATCCTGTAAAAGAAATAACCCTGCTACATATCCAAGCTTAGAAAACTCTTCTTCTACCTTCTCAAAAAGTGTACTAAAAAACCTTTTATTCAAACGTACACCAGCATCATCACCAACTTTTAACAAATTAGTACAATTATAAAAATATTTAAAAAGCTTCCCTCCACTTTTACTTTCTCCAAGCGCAGTAAGATTACATGACTTTTTACACTCTTCACTAAATAATGGTGCTAATCCAAACCAATAATATTTTGAAATATAACGCGTATCATTCTCACTTTTCTTTGCGTCCCAAGTTGGATCAAACTCTAATATACTATGGAAATTATACTTATCATCATTTATATAACTAGTTACAGTGGCATGGCCGCCACTCTTATCTAAATTACTACCGTATATTTTTACATCTGTTGGAATTCCAATTAAATTAGCTATTGCACTAAATAAATTAGCATATCCCAAACATACAATACTATCACCAAGTGTAACTTTAGATAAAGATGCTGAATTAGAATAATCTTCATCCTCTTTATAAATTCTTGTCTTTAAGTAATCATATAAAAACATTAATTTTTCTAAAGGGCTTAATTTTCCATCATTAAGTTTCTTAGCAAAATCAAAAACCACTTCCAAAGACCTCTTAACCTCACTAGCACTCATAGACTCTGTATTATATTCATTCTTAATCAAAGGCTGCACTGCATACTGTTTAGAACAAATCTTATACACACCATCTAATTCAATATCATGCGTATCTATAATAACCTTATAAGGAAAACCCTTCAAAAAATCACAAGCATCATCAATATTAACGCTTTTATTTAGACAAATTCTAATACTTTCAAAATCATTAAAATCATCAAATCTAGGCATACACCTAACTTCACATATTCTATCAGCAATATCATCATCATAACCATTATTTGATAATAATCTTTCTCTATCTATAAATTCATCACGAAGTTCCATATTATTAATTACATTCTTAAGGTTTCTTAAATCACGTATAGTAATATGTACTTCGCCATCTTTAAAAGAAAAAAAATCATCATCACCAAAACAAACTACGAGTTTCATAAATCACCACCTAACAAAAAATCTTTGCTATTCTAACAATAACAATTTTACAATAAAACAAATTTAAAGTCTATAAAAACGTCAATAAAAAAGCCTCTTAACAGGCTTCTTACTTATTCTTAGCTATCTTTTTTGGTTCAGGTTTTTCAATAGCATCAATTGCTTTATTTAATACTTCAACAGTTTTCTTTCTAACATCGTCAGCAGCTTTTTCTAAAACTGGTGTTCCTTTTTCAACTGCCATATTATATAATTCTTCAGCTTTAATTTGAATCATTTTAGCTTTTTCTTTAACTACAGAAGCAACCTTTTCTTGATCTAAATCAGCAAGTTCCTTCTTTAATTCTTTAATCTTCTTTTCTAAAGATTTTTTAACATCATCATATTCTAGTTCTTTAACCTTATCCCAAAGCTCGTTAATCTTAATAGTTAACTCCTTTCTAGTTTCAGAACCTTTTTTAGGTGCAAATAAAATTCCAAGTCCAGCACCAATTGCTAAACCAGTTAATAAACTGCATCCTTTTCCACTATTTTTACTCATAAAAATCATCCTCATCCTTTCTTTTCTTCAATCCAGTAATCTTATTAATCAAGCTTACTACTCCTTGAGTCATTTTTCCACCTAGATAAGCCATTTTATTTGATACACCATCAATAAAACCAAACACAGTATCTAGTGAAGCTACCTTTTTAGATACATCATCAAGTATTGTATTTGTCTTATCTATAGTAATTATAAGTTTAATTCCTAAAATAATACCTATAACTAGTAAAATAATAAGTAATAAATAAATAATTACTGGTAACGCTGTTGTTAATCCTTCCATTATTCTTCATCCTCACTTTCTTTATTTTTTTCTTCATACATTGAATCGATTAAATTAAATAAATCGTTTTCAAGTGTATCTTCCTTAGTTTCAGTAACAGGTGCTTCCTCGATTACAGGTTCATCCTTTTCTTCTATAACCTCGGCATCTATTTTTTTATCTTCATCTTTAGAAGTTAAAATCTCATCTAAACTCTTTAAAGGTTCAGTAAATTCATCTTCCTCTACTTCTATCTTAGTAGCTTCCTTACTAACCTTCTTTTTCTTCTCTTCAACTCCATAAGCTCTTTTTCTTACTTCATCTAAATCTGGTGCCTTAACACCAATATCAGTCTTTACAATAACATCATCTTTAGTATAATTCTGATCTAATATTCCATATACAGGTGAAATAATTGGCGTAGGCTTAAAAGGTTTACTAGGTTCCTTCTTATGAGGCTCCTCCTTTAAGAACTTACTATAATCCATTCTTCTTTCATCTTTTTTGGGCTCTACTGGAGCACTTCTTCTAGGAGTATAATCAAAATCAAAATCATCTCTAACTTCTCTTACCCTAATTTTAGGTTTCTCTTCCTCAAAATCATCAAGTGGAAAATTAAAATTACTACTTCTAGAAGGAATTACTTCCTCTTTAGGCATCTTAACTTCCTTAATTGGATTAGCTTCTCTTTTAGGTTCTTCCCTAACAGGTTTCTTCTCTTCTTTAGTTATTACTGGTATCTCTTCTTCTTCAACATCAAAGAGTACATCTTTTAACTTCTTAAAAACACTCATTTTATCACTCCTTATTTAATCACATCTAAATCCGGAACTTTATCGTCACCCTCATAATTACCATATTCTTTATATACCTCTAAGAAATTACTATCACTAGCATCCTCATCAAACATACTAAACGTTTCTTCAGAAGAAGTAACCTCATCAATAGATAACAAATTCTTAACAATATCATCCGTATAAGCAATAGTAGATAAAACAATAAGTGAATTTGTAACACTTTTATTAATATCTTCTTTTTCTACTATCACTTCTATTTTAGCATAATTATACATAATTTCAATTAGATATTTATCATTTTTTTCATTTATTTCTAAATATCCCTTATCATCAAGTGCCATACTCAAATAAGCATTTTCATTAACTTTATACTCAAATTCTGTCTTTTTTAAATAACTAACCAAATCAACATATAAATAGTATTTATACTTATCATCATTAAGTATTTCATTATATTTTTTAGATGAATTTACATTAAGTGCCTGCGGTAAATAATATTTATAACCCGTCCTATACTCATTATAACTTTTTATTTTAGAACTTAACACTTCTTTTGTTATATCTTGAACACTAGCATTATTAATATTAGTGCATCCACAAAGTAATAAAAACATTATTACTAAAATACATTTTTTCATATAGTCTCCTAAATACATTATACCAGTTATTTATCATTTGGTAAACTTTTTATAACATCAGCATAATTTATTGTCTGTCCCAAACTAATAAACTTATTCTCATATTCCGTTCTAACATTAGTTATATCACTATTGGTTAAATCTAAAGAAATCTTATTAAATTTATAACCATAATTATTAAACATCTCTAATGAATAAGCAAATAAACCCTTATTATCAGTCTTCTGAATAATATGAACATCACCTTCAGAAATCTTCTCATAAAGTGGTAAAAAAGTCTCACTAGTAAGTCTTCTTTTCGCATGTCTAGCCTTAGGCCAAGGATCACTAAAATTTAAATATATTGTGTTTACATTATGATCAAAATAATCACAAATATTCTTAGCATCAAAACACATAAATCTTAAATTATCTGGCATCTCATCAAGTTTTTGAACAGCTCTAACTAGTACAGAAGGATACTTTTCAATTCCAATAAAGTTAACATCAGGATTATTCCTAGCCATTCCAATAATAAAGTCACCCTTACCAGTACCAACCTCAATACATAATTTCTTATCATCATTAAAAGGATTAGCTTCTACAAGTAATCCACTATTTATTAAAATATTATTTGCATCTTTAACATTTCTTAATCTCATAAATCCTCCATTAAACTTTTATCCACTCTTACATATATTATTGTAGAGGTGAATTATGAAAAAAGACCGAAACTCATTTTTCCAAGAGTATGGCTTTAACAGTTATAATAACGGCTATCAGCAAATGCCTAACATGAATACTCCAATGAACATACCAATGAATACTCAAATGCAAGCAAACTCTTCATTTTATGCTGGCCCAGTTGCTGGCTCTTCTGAAGAACTAGATGCCAGAATCTCTAAGTTAGAAAGACAAGTATCAAGACTAGAAACTAGAATCTCTAACTTAGAAAAAAGCACTACCACTACTCCTAGTGATTATAACTATTCAAGCAACATGTATATGCTTTAACTTTCCTTTATTTGAAACTTACCAAATGTAAGTTTTTTTATGATCTTATTTATCTCTTTAGTACCAAATATATGCTGAGGTATCTTCATCCAAATACTTAAACCTATATAAATAAATGCACCAATAACCGCATCAACAACAATCAACTTGACACTACTCGTACGACTATAAACATTAAATGGTAAGAAATTATTAAGTACAATAAGCACAGCAGTCATAACTAGTGCAGGCACAAGTGTCTTAAACACCATAATAAAAGTATCCTTATAATTAATCTTATGAACCCCGTTAAACGCCTTAAGTCCAACATAAATAGAAATTGTATAACCTATAAATGATGCAATAACAGCTCCATAATAAGCACCAATTCCAAAATGATTACAAATAATCATAAGAGGCATATCTAAAGCTGCATTAAACAAACACCCAAAGATATTGGTTAAATATACAGCCTTAAACTTATTACAGCTCTGTAATGCCGTTGACACAACCAAACTAACATTACCAACAAGCGCATTAAACACCATTATCTTAAGAATATCTCCACCATAATGATTTATATTATAAAATACTGTCCATACAGGTGTAGCTAAGATAGACAACCCAATCGTCATTGGTAAACTTACATAAATAATAATTTGAAGGCTCTTATTTAACTTCTCATTTAAATCCTTCCAATTACTCGTCGCATGAGCAGATACAATAGATGGAATAAGCGTAACTGTCATTCCCATCGCAATTGAGTTAACTATCATACATATTTTACTTCCCCATGTACTAATAACACTTGTAATAAACTCAACATCATGTGCTGAATATCCTAAATGATCAAGTACACGCAAAATAATAACCATATCTGTAAAACTATAAATACTACTAATTAAATTAAGTACAATAGCCGGCACTGCATATATAGCTATCTTTTTAATAATCTCTTTATTACTAATATCATCTTTTTCTAGTTTTCTATCTAAATCAAGAACCTTTTTATTCTTATTAATCTGTCTTTTCAAGTAATAATAAGCAACTAAACCGCCAAAGAAAGCTCCACTAACTGCAATACCAATCGTAAGCGTTAAACTTCTATTTAAAACTTTATAACACAAATAAGAACCAGCCAAAATAACAAATATTCTAACAATCTGCTCTATTAAATTTGCTGTTGATGAAGGTCCTACATACTCATGCCCTTGTAAATATCCCTTAGCAACACTTAAGTGAGGTACTATCAAAACTGCAAATGAAACACATCTAATAACAAAAGCCACATCTGCTATTGTATTACCACCTTGTAAATCACCTAAAATAAGTGACCCAAGTTCCTCTGCAAACACAAATAAAAGTATAAACGTTGCAAAAGAAAAATAACTAATAAACTTTCTACTTAACCTATACGCCCTTGTCTTTGCTTCAATCTTTCCAGTCGCATTATACTCACTAATGAGCTTACTCATCGCACTTGGAATGCCAGCAGAACTAATAGATAAAAATATCAAATAAATATTATAACCATAACTATATAATGCTCCACCCTTTGATCCAACAATAATATAAAAAGGCACAACATAAAGCATCCCTAATATCTTTACCAAAATTACGGATGCTGTCGCAATAAAAGTTCCAGTTACAAAACTATTTTTCTTCATTACTATTCACTCAAATTTCTATAAATAATCATCGCAGTAAAACAATAAATCTGCTCTTCTCCAAACGTTGCTACTCCCACGCTATACTTAATATCAATTAGCTCAATATTAGTCATAAGAAAAGCATTAACTGCTTGTTCTAAATCTTTTTCATGCGATTCATCAAAAACTTTAACTAACATTTCATCCTCCAATATACATGATATCAAAATGAAATGTCAACAATTGTCAGTTTTCGCCTAAATCCATACAACAATTATACCTTATATTTACATTACTTGCACAATACTTTACATTTATTTGATAATATTCTTAACATATTCTAAAACTTCATCACTAATTGAACTTATATCCTTTAGTTTATCATCATTGACGCAGCTAACAACTCCAAAATCATATCTTCTACTTAGTAAATGATAAGTCATCTCAATATTATGATACTTTGGATCAGCTTCTTCACCAACTAAAGGTCTATATTGATAAGGTAAGAACAAGAAAATAACTTTATCTGGTCTTGGCAAATCAAGTAAATTAAACTCTAATTGCTCCATCCAAAATATCATATTAACCCTATCTTTAACATCATCAAACTTACTAGCTTGATAAGCCATATTAGACTCAACATATCTATCAAGTACTACATGAACACCTTTTTCTAATAACTCATTAATCTTTCCTATATTATTCACTCTATCAGCAGCATAATATAAAGATAATGCCTTAGGATCCACTTCTTCATCAAAATAACTATTTCCATCTTTATTTAAAATATGTTCATAAATTATCTTACCAGTAGGTGTATCATACATTGGAAAACGCATCTTTACTGCTTCTTCACCCATCTCATTTAATCTTTTAACAAGTAAATCAGCCTGTGTTTCTTTTCCAGAACCCTCAGTTCCCTCAATAACAAGTAACTTACCTCTCATTTTTCTTCCTTCTTAAACACCTAGCACAAAGAGCTATATAATTATCATTACCAACCAAAATATCTCCTTTCTTCTTACCATCATAATAAGTATAGATAGCATCTCTATTACACTCATTACAAGAAGCATGAAGTATCTCTATCTCATCAGCAATTGCTAAAAGCTGTGGCATAATTCCAAAAGGAGCTTGCTCACTAGTCATATTAAGTCCAGCAATATAAATATCTAAATCTTCCATAACAGATAACTCCAATAAAATATTTATATCACCCTTTAAAAAATTAGCCTCATCAATAAAAATAGTATTAATCTTATCAGTTATATAACTGGGAATATCCTTAATATCATCAACTAATATCGCATTAATCTCTTTACCCTTACGAGTCTTAACAACCCCATAATCCCTTGTATCCATCTTAGGTTTAAATAGAAGAATTCTACTCTTATGATATCTCTTATCATACTCATTAAGTAGAGCATCACTCTTTCCACTAAACATTGGACCTGTAAATACCTTTATCATGTTACCACCATCACAATTATATAATTTTTAGCACCTTTAGTAAATACAATCATAACTAGAGAAAAAATATTTTATTAATTTTAGCGTCAAAAATTTCACACTACTATTTTTTTAATAAAAAAACTTCCACAAAGGAAGTTAATCTAATAAATGTCCACATTTAACACAAGCTTTAATAGAGCTACCATTACTATAACCACAATTAGGACAAATCTTATTATTGTTAATAAATTCTTCTGCTATAGCATCACTGCTTACCTTAGGCATCTCAACTTCAGAAGTTGGCATTTCAGGATTACTTATTTTATCAATTGATATAGTATTTTCAAACTGTGGACTATTAAATATCTCTTCAGGTTTCTTTTCTTCAGCTACATCGCTCTTAAAAGCAGGCATTTCAAATATATTATCATTATAACTTGGTTCATTAATTGGAGCTGAGCCAGCACTTACCTCTTCACTAGCAAATATATTATCTCCCACGCTAGTATCACTTGCTACAGGAATATCTAACACTTCAGGAGTGCTATCTAAAGTTTCAATCTTAACTGGTTCTGCAGTAATTTGCTCTGCTAAACTAGGTTTCTCCTCTAAATCAAAACCCTTAACTTCTTCAGGCTCACTAGGAATATCACCAATAGGATCAGGAGTCATTAAATTAAGTTCTCCGCCCTCATTAGGATCATTTGCCATTAAATCAAACTGTACATCACCAGCATTATCACTACCAACTACAGTAGCATCACCAAATCCTAAAATCATATAAAAAATTGATGTTAAAAAAACTAGACCTAATCCAAAACCTGCACCTTTTCCAAACTTACCAGCTAACCTATAATTAACAACAATAAGAGCAAGAATATTAGCTACTGGAAGTATAGAAAGCCATCCTGGTAAATCCATCGCCTTAAAGAAAACCCAAGGTCCATAAAATGGAACTAAAACAGCCCACCAATGTAATCCTAACTTCTTATAAATTTTAGCTAACGCAACTAAAGTTATTATCGTTAAAACAAAACTTATTAACATAACAACTAAATAAATAATTGCAAATGCTCCACCAACTGCTAACGTTGTATTAGCTAACGTACTTGCACTTTCATAAGCTTCATACTGACTCATAAAACAACCTCTTTCTACTTTCTAATACCATTTTACTACATAAACATCTAATTTACAACATAAGGATCTTCACTAGTACCTGTTCCACTAGTAACTTCAATACCAGATACGAGTGATATAGCAGGTCGCAACGCTGCACTCCCATAAGCTGAAAATGCTGTACCCAAACTATTTTTTTTAACCTCAAAAATAAATGCTTGATTACTAGTAAAATCCGCTGGTGACATTGTCCACCATGCTGTATCGCCAACGTTTTCACCTAAATAAAATAAACTATCTTTTGTAGAATACATAGCCCCAGCAAAAGCAACTTCATCCGCAGTTAACAACCCAATTTTATATGTAAGCTTACCATTGCCATTAATTGTATCATTAACAGTAAACTTAGATAACTTTCCACCATCATTATCATCAGGGCATACTAAACTCGGTTTGGCATATGAATGAGTATCACTACCATAAATTCTGTCATATGCACCATAGCCTGTCACATTAGTCCCATAACCAAATCCAGTACCATAAGTTGTCGTACCTTTTTGTGTATACGTTTTAAATGTTTTTTTATCATTACACCATATTGTATCTGCAAGTTTACTTTCATATGGTGCTAAATTATTATTATACCATGTTTCTAAATTTGTAAGTACTACGCTTTTATTTGTATTTGCATGCGTACTTGTATAATCACTTGCACCTGTTGCACCATACATAAATCCCATATATGTATTATCATTATAATTAGAATTAAAAAGACTAATATAAGAAGTACCATCATAATGTGCAAAGGCTGCAGTATCATTATTATTAACAGATGAACAAGGGTTTGTAGCATCAGAAACATTATCATTATGAAGCACTAATTTGACTGAACCATCGCCTGTTATTCTTACTATTCGCCAGCATTTATTTGCAAATTGTACGTAATTATCTTTAACATTTCCTCTATAATAATATGAAGTACCATAATCATCTTCCGTACTTGCAAGTAAAGATTCTGACATATTCTTAGTAGATGAAATACGTTTATATGTAAAACTATCAGAAGTAGCGCTTACAATATATATTACGCTTTGTAATCCCGTAGTTTTACTTTTAGTTCCAGCTGTTTTTTGGCCAGAACAACTTAAATTATTACAACTAATAGTACTATAAGGTAAATATTTACCAACTAAACTAGAATATGAATTTGCATATGTATCATATGTAACGGCAGGATTCACCAATTCAAATGTATGATCAAATCCCATCCTAACATCTCCAACAGTCCAAGATGATGCATAAGTAATATAATAATTTTGTTCATCAGTAGAAACACTTGCCACATGTGTTTGAGCATCATCTAACGTATAAGCAGCAACATCACGACCAGGAGTAGTAAGTGGTGCCTTAACTTCATTATCAGCTAAAATCAAATTAGTTAAAGTAGGTGTTACAAAGTTTGCACTACATCTAACATTTCCAGCACTTATATCATCAATAGATACTACCCATTTAGTGCCATTCCAAGTAGCTTTAGCTCCCACATTTTGCTTAACACCATTTTTAGTACATTCAACAGATGCTACATATTTACTATTTGTTGGAAATGTAGTACTTTCTTCTCCGTCAATAAATGCTGCTATTATTGGTTCAGCACTATTATCATCAGTAAAAGTCTTTTTATTATCATTTCTATATATAAACATTCCAGAAATAATTATCGTGCATACAATAATTAAACTAATTATTTTCTTCATATCTATACCTTCCTTATGATAACATTATATAATAATAATTTTATTTAGTCCATATAAAAACTTGGAAATATTTCATCCAAGTTCTATTTAACTATAACACTAACAATTCTCTTTGGTACTACAATAACTTTAACTATATTAAGGCCATCTGTATACTTTTTAACATTTTCATTATTAAGTGCTTTCGTCTTTATTTCTTCTTCAGAATCATCTTCACTAATTAATACGCTTCCTCTAAGTTTTCCATTAACTTGAACGCCTATCTCAAACTCAGAATCAGTTGTTTTACTTTCATCATATTCTGGCCAAGAGCTTACTGCAAGTTCTTCTCCAAGCTTACATTCCTCATTAAGTTCTTCTGTAATGTGAGGAGCAATTGGATTAAGTAGTGCTAGTAGCGTTCTGTAATCCTTATGAGTAATAGACTCCTCTTTTTCCATAGCATTAAGTAAAATCATTAAAGCACTTACTGCTGTATTATACTTCATGCTAAGTAAATCATTAGTAACTTTCTTAATAGTCTTATGCATTAAACTTTCTAAATTCTTAGAATATTCTTCACCACTGATAAGTTTAGCCTTAATTCTATCTACTCTTTCTAAGAACTTTCTGCATCCTTTAAGACCATTTTCACTCCAAGCAGCATCTTTAGGATAATCTCCAATAAACATTTCATAAGTTCTAAGAGCATCGGCACCATAATTAGCAACCATATCATCTGGATTAACTACATTACCTTTACTCTTACTCATCTTTTCATTGTTTTCACCCAAAATCATACCATGAGCTACTCTTTTCTTAAATGGTTCTCTAACACTTACCAAACCTTGATCATACAAGAACTGATTCCAGAATCTTGCATAAAGCAAATGTCTTGTAGCATGTTCCATACCACCATTATAATAATCAACTTGTCCCCAGTAATCCATCGCTTCACGGCTAGCAAACTCTTTATCATTATTTGGATCCATATATCTAATCCAGTACCAAGATGATCCGGCCCAGTTAGGCATTGTATCAGTCTCTCTCTTCGCCATCTTACCGCAGTGTGGACAAGGAACATTTACCCATTCATCAAGTGTACTTAGTGGACTTTCTCCATTATCAGTTGGTTCATAACTCTTAACGTCTGGTAGTACTAAAGGAAGTTCTTCTTCTGGAACAGGAACCCATCCACAATCTTCACAATAAATCATTGGAATCGGCTCACCCCAGAATCTCTGTCTAGAGAAAATCCAGTCTTGTAATCTATAATTAGTAGTCTTCTTACCAATACGATTATCTTCTAAATATTTAAGGCAAGTATTGATTGCATCTTCCTTACCAAGTCCATCTAAAACGCCAGAATTAATATGAACCCCATCACCAGTATAAGCTTCTTTAGAAATATCTCCGCCTTCAATAACCGGAATAATCTTAATACCAAACTTCTTCGCAAAAGCATAATCTCTAGTATCATGTGCTGGAACTGCCATTATAGCACCTGTACCATATCCAGCTAAAACATAATCAGAAACATATATTGGAATAATCTCACCACTTACTGGATTAACTGCTTCAAGTCCATCTAACTTAATACCAGTCTTCTCCTTACTTTCATCAGTTCTTTCAATTTCACTTTTAACTTTAGCAGCTTCTTGATAAGCCTTTAACTCATTTATATTTTTAATTCTATCTTTATACTTTTCTAAAAATGGATGTTCTGGACTCATTACCATAAACGTTACACCATATAAAGTATCACATCTTGTTGTAAATACCTTAAGCACGTCTTCTGCACCATTAAGTTTAAAATCAACCTCAGCACCAACGCTCTTACCAATCCAGTTAATCTGTGCTGTCTTAATCTTTTCCATAAAGTCAGTATCTTTTAGTCCCTCAATTAAACTATCAGCATAAGCTGTCATCTTAAGCATCCACTGATTTTTAAGCTTCTTCTCAACCTTAGAGCCACATCTTTCACATACACCGCCAGCAGCATCTTCATTAGATAATCCCATCTTACAATTAGGACACCAATTAATATCCTTCTCAGCTTTATATGCTAAACCTGCCTTATAAAACTGTAAAAACTGCCACTGAGTCCACTTATAATACTCTGGACTACTTGTATTAATCTCTCTACTCCAATCAAATGATATACCAAGTGATTTAATTTGATGCTTAAAATTATCTATACACTCACTAACCATCTTACTTGGATATACATGATTTTTTATTGCATACTGCTCTGCTGGAGCTCCAAATGCATCCCATCCTATTGGATAAAGAACATTGTATCCTTGAGCTCTTTTAAGTCTAGCCATTGCATCAAGCGCTGTGTAACTTCTAACATGTCCTACATGAAGTCCAGCTCCTGATGGATATGGAAACTCAACTAAAATATAATACTTTTCCTTATCACTATTATTCTTAGCAGTAAATACCCCTTCTTCTTCCCATCTCTTTTGCCATTTCTTTTCAATAATTCTTGTATTAATCATTTTCTATCACCTTTCTTCTCTTTTCTTACTAAAATCTTACCTAGTGCTCCATACACTAAAAATATCATTATAAATAAAAGTCCAAATCCTGTAAGCACCTGCCACACATAACCAATCTTTAAACTTGTACATACTGTCCCACTCACGCTTATTATAAATGCATTAAGAAGTGCAAACACAAACCATAACCGTTTAAAATTCATATCTTTAATTTTAACTCTATACTTATAACATAAAAACTTAACTTCCTTAGTTTCCTTAATTGTTCCCTTCTTATATTTAATTAAATAAATAATAAAATAAGTTATAAAGACAATCACAAAACTAACAACAAACACTATTAAATTATCCATACTCCTCCATAAAAAAACGGCCATCATCCAAAGGACGAAAGACCGTGGTACCACCTTAATTATTACTCAAAAGTCTTAAAGGCCTTCACCTAACACATCCAAAAGCAAGTTCATAAATTTTTACTATTAACTCTCACCAACCATTAACTCTCTATAAATAAATAATTTACTAATACTCTTTCTTCATCTGCTTAAAGTGTATTATATTAAATTTCTGCAATATATTCAAGTAGTTTTAAGAACATTCTTATATATTTTCCATTTAATCCTTTAGCTCTTAATTTTCTAACTTCGATTCTCTTATTCTTTATTTCTAAATCACTAAATAAGATAGCAGCAATATTCTCTTTCAAGCTAGTCTTAATCTGTAAATCACTTAAAATACTATCAATATCATCATTAATAATTCTCTCTGCATCAATTTCAATATCTTTACCCCTACAATTGATTGTAAGCTGTTTAGCAGTTGATACATCCTTAACGAGTACTACAAAATCATTACCATCAACATAACTATCATAATTATCATACGTTGCATCAGCAATAAATACATCAATATCACTAGCTTTTCTCGTATTTCTAAAACGAACTAAATAATCCCTCTTTAATGGCACTATTCCGCTTTTACCTTCAGTAGGTCTAATAATAACCGTAAAATTATTTGCTTGATAATTATAATCAATATCAGTTACCAAATAAAAGCCATCTTCATAAGCCGTACTTATTCCATCATCCTCATATAACTTATAAACATTACTAGCTCCAGGAAATACATGTACCTCTAGTTTACTTGGAACCTCTGTATTATTTAAATCTTCATTAGATAAAAAACTCATTGGAATAATAGTTCCTTGCTTAGCAAACACAGGATAATCCTCATCCTTAAAGAAAGATACATACCTCTTACCACCAATAAACTTCTTACCAGTCTTAAAATCATACCACACACCATTAGGTAAAAATATTCTATGAATAGTACGATTCATCAAAAGATCCCTTTTAGTTGTAATTGGTGCTATAAATAACTCTGTCCCAAAATAATATTCATTTCTATATGTTGGTTCATCATAAATTTCCGGATATCTATAATAAAGTGGTTGTACTAAAGGAAGCCCTGTCTTTGAATACTTATAAGCCTCTGTATAAATATATGGAATAAGTCTGTGTCTTAACTTCAAATACTCTTTAACAACACTAAATGTTTTAACATCCCAAAGCCATGGCTCTCTCTTATAAAAATGTGAAGCATCACTACTAAAACGAAGTATCGGGCTATATGTTCCAAACTGTACATATCTCATATAAAGTTCTGGATCTTCTACTCCTCCACTAAATCCACCTATATCATGACTCCACCAAGAAAGTCCAATATTAGCAGCTCTAGAATTATACTCAGGAAGTGTCTTTAAACTATCCCAAGACACAACAGTTTTACCACTATATAAAACAGGCATCAAATGAGAAGCAAGCATTCCATTTCTAGATAGTATCATTCCTCTTCTCTTTTTACCAGATTTATAATTATTAAAATGATAATAATTAAGTGCTCTTAACGTATAAAGATCATCTTTATTATTATAATCTATCCAATAAAAATCTACACCAATTTCATTAAGAGGTTTAATAAATTCATCAAAATACGCTGTTAACATTTGTTTATTAAATACATTAAATGGAATAACTCCTTCATTAGTATATCCAGATATCTGTTTAAATCTTGTATAAGCTATCTCATCAGGACTAATACCACCAGAAGGATCAATATTTACTCCAAGTCTTATATTATTACTATGTAAATAATCTGCAAGTTCCTTAGGATTAGGTATTAAATTATAATCAAAAGTATAACCAGTATAGGTATTTTCATAAGTCATATGCCACTCTGGGCCAAGTAAAAACACAGATAAAGGTATCTCATTTTTCTTAAATGCCCATACTAAATCTTCAATCATCTTATAATCATATGTAACATCTTTATTCCACCATACACCTAAAGCATATCTAGGAAGTAAACTAGGCTTTAATGTAAGTTTAAAATAATCTCTTAAACAATACCCAAAATCCTTACGATACATAAATACATAAGTATCTATTCTTTCATCACTTCTCTTACCAAGTGATCCATCTTTATTAAAGATAAGACTTTTACTATCATCTAAAGAAACAAAACCATCAGTTGAATAAAGACCTTTTCCAAAACTAAGATTGCCATTATCAAAACTATAACTTGTTCCCTTAAAATTTCTTGCCTCAGCTGCTCCAAAAAACCAAACCTTATCTGTATTATTTAAACTTATTTTAAAATTAACACTAGGATTCATTTTAGTTCCATATAAAGGTTTTCCTTTTTGATACTCAAGTTTAAAATAATTAGTCGTAATAACTAAGAAATTTTCGTCTTCCTTTTTCAAAAATTTAGGAACATCAAATTTTCTAAATTTAACAAGTTCAGTCGGTCTATCTTCAAACTTACCTTCAGGACTAAACTCAATACGCACTAAAACATCAGACAAGACAGTTATCCTAAAATTACTTCCTCTTACAATAGCAGCATCTAAACTTATCGCATCATCATAATTTTTAAATTCAAAATAGTCTTTCACTTTAATCAACCCTAACTATCATAAATTAATTTTAACACACAACAAATACCATTTCAATTATTTAACTCATAATTGCAAATAATAATCATCCATAGTAAAATTATCATAAGGAAGTGTTACCATGAATAATTATTGTACCAATTGTGGTAAAAAATTAACTAATAACGAATTCTTCTGTCAAAATTGTGCTACTCCAATAATAAAATTACCAGATGGATACGTATCACCAGAAAAAAAGAAAAAAAGAAAAATTATATTAACTATATTAATAATACTTGCAATTATCATTACTATAAGCATTCTTATTCCATTAATAAAAAAAGAAATTTATATAAATAACCTAAAAAAGGAATATATTATTCCGTATTTACAAGAGCACTATCCAAACCAAAATAACAAAGTGAAATATAAAGAATCAGGTAAATGTATAACTTATGGTGATTGCTATTTTGATCCAGTATTCGGTTGTGATGGTGGAGTGTGCAAACAATACGAATATTTAGATGAATCAGAATGTACTTCGTATTATTTTAAAATAACTAATGATACCGAAGAATTTATCTTAACAGTTGTAAAGAAAAATAATGAAACTTACGTTGTCAGAGGTAAAAACATTTACGGAAAAGATAATCCCGAACTAGAAAGGAATGAAAATGAATAACTACTGCCGAAACTGTGGAATAAAATTAGAAAATAATATTAAAGAATGCCCAAATTGTAAAACCGAAGTATTTGAAACAAGAATCACTGAAGCACCAAAAACAGAAACAACACCAGAACAAACTGCTAAAGAAGAAAAATACATTCTAACGATAATTATCTTATACGTTCTATCAATTATTACCAAAAACATTGGGCTTATATTTAAACCTCTATACATTCTAACTATGTTAAGTTACCCTTTTTCCTTATGTTCAAAAATACTATTAATTTATGCCAAAATAACAACTACAAATAAAACAATAAAAGTTCTATTCATCATATTTATTATCTCTTTAATATTAAAAATATTAGCAATTATCTTTATAGTTGTCGCTTGCTCATCATTAGGAAAGAATTTTGGCTAACATGATAAATACAAAAATACCTCTTTATGGACTATTCGTAGTTATTGGTATATTATCTGGCTTATACATAATCTATAAAAATATTAAAACACTAAATTACAAAAAAGAAGAAAATTATGGCTTGATTTTATATATTCTTCTAGGAACCTTATTTGGAGCAAAATACTTTACTCTACTTACAAACTTTAACAAGTATAAAGATAATATAGACTTTAATAAAATTGGTTTATCATCATATGGTGCTGCAATCAGTATAATAATACTTTTAATAATTTTTGCTAAACAATATAAGAAAAACTTCAAAGAATTAATTAATAATATATTACCAGCTATCCCTTTAATGTATGGAATAAGCAAAATTGGCTGTTTTCTAGCCGGTTGCTGTTATGGAATAAAATATAATGGTCCATTAAGTATTACTTATAAATACTCTTTAAGTGCACCAAATAATATTAGCTTATTCCCTGTTCAAATAACTGAATCAATAATATTTATACTAATATACTTATACATATCTAAAAAGAAAAAAGAAAATAAAAATATTATAGGAATTTCCCTATTTCTATGCGCCCTTGCCAAATTTCTTTTAGACTATTTAAGAATGAATCACACAAGCAAGATACTTACAATAAATCAAATCGTAAGTATACCATTTATTATTGCTGGTTTATTTATCTATCTTAAAGAAAATCAAAGAATAACTAATTGACATTTGCATACATTTAATATATAATACTCTTGCGTATTTAGGCAGGTTCTTATTAACTTATAACGTGTTTATTTGCAAGAACTTTAGTAACTTAACTGCCTTAAGTGAAAAAAATAATAAACACCCTACTTAGAAGATAAGAATTCCTTTAAACGAAAGAAAGGAGAAATATTATGTCAAGATATACTGGTCCAGCTTATAAGAAATCACGTAAGTTAGGTTTCTCATGCCTAGAAAATGGTAAAGAACTAGCTAAACGTCCTTATGCTCCTGGAATTCATGGAACAAGCAGAAGAAGAAAACTTAGTGAATATGGTATTCAGTTAGAAGAAAAACAAAAAGTTAGATTTATGTATGGTTTAACTGAAAAACAATTTGCTCATACTTTCGAAAGAGCTTCTAAAATGAAAGGTATCGCTGGTGAAAACTTCCTAAAACTTTTAGAAAGTCGTTTAGATAACGTTGTATATCGTATGGGTCTAGCTAATACTAGACGTGGTGCAAGACAACTTGTTAACCATGGACATATTCTTGTTAATGGAGAATGTGTAGACATCCCATCATACAATGTTAAAGTTGGTAGTACTATTTCTGTTAAAGAAAAGTCACTTAACCATCCAGCAATGAAACAAGCTTTAGAAAACACTTTAAATCGTCCTGCATATGTTGAATTTGACGATAAGAAAATGACTGGAACTTACTTAAGACTTCCAGAAAGAAGTGAACTAAACGCTGATATCAATGAATCACTAATTGTTGAATACTACAACAGATAGTAAACATTAAGCACATCTTTATAGATGTGTTTTTTTAGAAAAATAAAAAAAAGAGGTCTACCTCTTAATTCTTTGTAATTTCAGCCTCATACAATTTTTTATAATCTAAACAATTCTTTAATAAATATTCATGAGAGCCCTCGCACTCTATCTTACCATCATTTAAAAATAAAATTCTATCAGCACCAACTATTGTTGAAAGCCTATGAGCAATAATTAAGATTGTATATTCATTTTTCATATTATTAATGGCTTTTTGAATCTTTTCTTGAGTTTCATTATCAAGTGCACTTGTCGCTTCATCAAAAAGAATAATCTCTGTTTTTTGAACTAAAGCTCTAGCAATTGCAAGTCTTTGCTTCTGACCACCAGATAAATTAATACCGCCCTCACCAACAACAGTATTATACTTATCAGGTAATGAATTAATAAAGTCATCTAAGCAAGCCATTTTACAAGCATCAAACATCTCCTCATCTGTCATATCTCTTTTAACTAGTTTTAAATTATCTTTAATACTTACATTAAAAATATAAGGTGACTGACTTATAACAGTAATATTTCCTCTAATACTATCCTTATCAAGTTTCTTTATATCAACCCCATCAATCATAATCTTTCCTTTATCAGCATCATACATTTTACATAATAAATTAAATATAGTTGTTTTACCTGCTCCACTCTTACCAACAAAAGCCACGGTTTCATTAGCTTTAACTTTAAAAGATAAATCTTTAAGCACTTTCACTTTTCCATAACTAAAGCTTACATTTTTAAATTCAAAATCTCCATTAATACTTTTTAATTTAGTTTTACCAAATTTTTCTTTTTTAAACTCTTTACTACTTATAATAGCAAATACTCTATCACAAGATAAATTAAAATCTCTTATATATTCAACTAAGTCACCAACAACATATATAGCACCATTAACATTATTACAATAATTATATAAAACTAACGCTACTGCATAATCAATCATATTCTTACTCATAAGTAAAATCAATAAACAAATTGAAAAGAACTCACTTAAGTCCATAATGAAAAAAATAAGTAATCTATAATTCCAATTAATTTTCTTCATCTTAAATGCCAAATTATTAGTATCTTTAATCTTACTATCTAACTCATTAGTAAAATCATTCTCACTATTAAGCATCTTTATATCTCTAGCACCTCTAACAAGTTCAATCATAAAACTAGAAGTACGCTCCCTAGAAACGCGATATATTTTATCATTCTCTTTTTTCTTTAAAGTTCTATAGTGTTCAAGTACAAACAAAATTACTAACATTAAAATAACATAAATAAAAACCAACTTATTAACAACAAATATAGCTATAATAATTCCTAAATATCTTAAAATATTTGATATTTTTAAAATTGTTGTGTCTATAACCTCAGATAATCTTTCAGCATCCCCGGTTAATCTCTGAATAAATACCCCACTTCCATGACTATCTAAACATTGATTTTCAATTCTTAAAATATTACTACTTAAATCAATAACCAACTCATTTAAAATATCCCTAAATAACTTTAATTTAATCCTATGAGTAAAATATTCTGCCAAACTATGAGATGAATTAATCACTAAAATAACAATAGCCATATAAATTATTCTTAAATAATTATTTTCAGTAAGTAACACGATAATTCTTGCACTAATTAATGGCATTACGACATTTAAAGCTACCATTATTAAACTAAAAAGAATAAGTAAAAAAATTCTTCCATTTTGTCCTTTACAATATTTCTTTAACTTCTTAATATTCTTTACAAATTCTTTCATACACATACCTCTTTAATTCCAAAACAACAATCATTACATCTAAATTATAAATTATATAAAACTTTATATCAAGAAATAAATTTAAAACAAAAAAAAGATTTAATATTACATGATTTTGTGCTATTATAAATAGCAAAAAGAAGGGATTATTATGAATAACTTTATTAAAAGAAAAATAAATAAAATAATTGAGCTTGATATGAAAATATATGAATATTATCAAAGCCTAATTATTCTAGAAGAAACTAAAGACAAACACCCAGATTACGATAGAAGAAAAAAGAATTTATCTGTATTTATTGAAGCACTTATAAAAGAAGAACAAGAAGAATATAACTATTTTACTGCTAACCCTACAGCAGCTTTAAGTACATATACAGAACTAGCAAAATCATTTGCAAGTAAATGTACACCTTTAGAAGCACTTCTCACTCCATCAAGAGACACACTTATCACAAGAAGAATCTTAACAACTCTAGAAAATGCTATCACAAGTGATAAATCATTATTTAGTTATCTAATAAACAAAAAACTTGTTAAACAAATAAAATTCCCTGGTGACGAAGAAAGTACTATTGAAGCTTATTTATTTAAAGAGATTCCATTAATAGATGAATCATTTGCTAAAACATTATACACTCTATTAGATGATGAAGGAAACATAAAAGCTAAATATAACTTATCATTTATTACACCATACATTGAAAATATTCTAGTGCAGTCTTCATTTGAACCAATACCTAAAAAACAAAATACCGATGTTTCATTTAATACAATGGTAACAAGAACTCAAAAAGAAATTTTTCTAGATCGTCACATAGGTGAAAAAATTGATGAAGCACTAGATGCCTTAATCATTGATGAAGACGATATTTTATATACATACTTTAAAGCTGCATTATCATATCAATCCAAAGAAGCAATTAAAGATATTAAAGAATATATTGAAAGCTTGGGTGAAAGTGAAAACGTTAAAGAAAAACTATTTGAAATCATCAAAAATAACTCCCAGACAAAAAAGGAACTATCAAAAGATGATGATTTAGAATCTTTAAGAATGTCTGCCTATGGTTTAAATGACACTGATATCAAAATGCTTAAAGACTTACTTGAATTAGAAAGCCAAATTCTTAATGCTTATCGCGGTCTAGCAAGTCTAGAAATCAAAGATTTAAAAGATAGTTTATTTACTAAAAATTTAACTGATCTACTTGCTCTTTACAACGATGAAGAAAAAACTCTACTTAACTACTTTAGAATGTATCCTGAAATTATTCCCAATATTATCGAATATTTAATTGAAACAATAAACGATGAATTAAAATCTCCAGTAGAGCTTATTCTAGTTTATGGTGAAAACGAAACAGTCGTAACTGCCTACCGAGCTCTTCAATTAATAAAAAATATCTTATTTGAAAATGACGAAGCATATGAACATAATTTAGATAAAGACGTTAAAGAAATAGTTCCTTCATATCATAAAAAAATATCATCACTAAGAGACTTTGAAAAACGCATAAGTGATGAAATCAGCAAAAGAACAATCTCTTTCATTGAAGAAGAAGATACAAAAGAAAGTATTAAACAAAAATATTACCTTCTATATGCAAGCCCTGGAATAGAAGAAGAATTCTTTCAAAATAAAGGAACATTCCCTAAAAACTTAACCAAATCAATAGCAATGAAAAATGATTTATTAGAAGAAGAAAAAGAAGAATTAACAGTTACTTTAGGAATAGATACTGCTAACCTAGCAATTGATGCCTTACTTGACTACTATGACGCTGACTTAGAAGAATATCCATATGAAATATCCCTACTTACAAGCATGTTAAGAAGTGGCCTATTACTAACTGATAAAATGGAAAGACAAGTTCTATTAGAAGACTTAGAAGAAACATTTACAAAAGACGAAGAATATCTAAAAGAACATGAAGAAGATGAACAAATTAGAGAGTTAATAAGAAGAACAATTAATGAATCTATAATAGACTTCAAAGAAATGAATAAAGACAATCAAAAAAGCCTACAATAACCAAATATTGTAAGCTTTTTTATTTATCTAACGATTACTCATTATCATTTAATATACTAGCGCATCTATGACAAATGCCGTCCTCTAATTCATCAACATAATTCCAGCATCTATTACACTTCTCACCAATGCTTCTTTCAATCTTAACAGATACATTATCATACTTAGGTAATTCTTCACTAGTAAATACTACTTTAGAAACAATTAATAACTGATGAATAACATCACCTAAAACTTCTTTAACATTATTAAATGTATCAGGTAAATTCAAGTATACATTAGCTTCTAATCCAGAACCAATAACTTTCTCATTACGAGCAGTCTCTAATGCCTTATAAACATCATCCTTAACCTTAAAGAAATTACTCCATAACTCATCATCTACTTTTACATCCATAACTTCAGGCATATCTAATAAATGAACACTTTCTTTCTTTTCTCCAGGAATATAACGATAAATCTCTTCAGTAGTATAAGGTAAGATTGGTGCAAGAAGAACATCTAACTTAGTAATAATATTATATAACACAGTCTGTACACTTCTTCTTACTAAAGAATCCTTCTTCTCAATATACAAAATATCCTTAGTAAAATCTAAATAGAAATTAGATAAAGTGAAACTTATAAAATTATTAGTATACTTATAAACCTCTTGATAAGAATATCTATCATAAGCACCTCTAACATTCTTAACATACTTATTAAGTTCACTCATCATGTACTTATCATACTCTTTCATCTCATCAAAACTAACCACATCTTTATTAGGATCAAAATCATTTAAATTACCTAAAATAAACTTAGCAGTATTTCTAATCTTACGATAACTCTCTTGAACTTGTTTAAGAATCTCATCACCAATTCTTACATCCTCAGTATAATCAGTAGAAGCTACCCATAAACGTAATACATCAGCACCTCTAATACTAATCTCTTTAAGTGGATCAATACCATTACCAAGACTCTTACTCATCTTATTACCCTTAGCATCTAAAGTAAATCCATGACTTATACAAGTCTTATAAGGACTCTTACCATGAACTGCTACACCAGTAATTAATGATGAATTAAACCATCCACGATATTGATCACAACCCTCTAAATAAACATCAGCTGGATATGGTAAATTTCTGCCTAATAATACACCAGTATGAGTAGAGCCTGAATCAAACCATACATCCATGATATCCATCTCTTTAGTAAACTTACCATTTGGACTAGCTGGATTAGTATAACCTTCAGGAAGTAAATCCTTAGCATCCTTCATAAACCAATAATTAGAACCATGCTCTCTAAATAACTCTGCAACATGCATCATAACATCATAATCTAAAATAGCAGAACCATCTTCATTATAGAAAATAGGTAGTGGTACTCCCCAAACTCTTTGACGAGAAATACACCAGTCTCCTCTTCCTTCAATCATATTATGAAGTCTAACTTTACCCCACTCAGGAAGCCAGTTAATATTATTATCAATCTCATTTAAGATATCATCTTTAATCTTATCAATACTACAGAACCACTGAGCAGTTGCTCTAAATATAATAGGTTTCTTAGTACGCCAATCATGTGGATAAGAGTGTGTAATAAACTTAAGCTTTAATAATACACCTAACTCATCTAAATACTTAACGACCTCTTTATTAGCATCCTCAAAGAATAATCCCTTAAATCTTTCACCAGACTCAGCATTTAAGCATCCATTATCATCAACACCAAACACCATCTCTAGATTATACTTCTTACCAACATTAAAGTCATCTTCACCATAACTAGGTGCTGTATGAACAAGACCAGAACCTGCATCAAGTGTTACGTGATCACCTAACACAACTGGACTAATTCTATCCATAAATGGATGTTTATACTTAACATACTCTAAATCAGTACCATAAAAATTGTTAATAACTTCTACATTTTCCCATCCAAACTCACCCTTAAGTGAATCAAGAAGGTCAGCCGCAACAACATACTTCTTACCATTAACAAGTACTCTAGAATACTCTAAATTAGGTCCAACACATATAGCAGTATTACCAGGAAGTGTCCAAGGAGTAGTAGTCCAAATAACTAAATAATCTCCCTTATCAACAACACTATTACCTTCCTCTACTTCAAAAGCAACAAATATAGAAGGATCCTTTCTATCATGATACTCAATTTCAGCTTCAGCTAAAGCACTCTCACTAGATGGTGACCAGTATACAGGTTTCATTCCCTTAAAGATTAACCCCTTACGAGCCATCTCAGCAAATACTTCAATTTGTCTAGCCTCTAACTCATGTTGGAACGTAGCATAATAATTATCCCAATCAGCAATAACATTTAAAGCCTTAAAACCTTCCATCTGCATAGCAATCTGCTTCTTAGCATACTCTTCACAAATAGCTCTAAATTCAGCCTTATCCATACTCTTACGATCAACACCACTATTAGTAACTGCTTGCTCTATTGGAAGACCATGAGTATCCCATCCAGGAATATAAATCATATCCCTACCACTCATCGCAGCATAACGATTAACAAAATCCTTTAAAATCTTATTCATCGCATGACCAATATGAATAGAACCATTCGCATAAGGAGGCCCATCATGTAACACAAAAGGCTCCCTTCCCTTATTCTTCTCTCTTAACTTATTATATAAGTCCATTTCTTCCCACTTAGCACGTTGTACCTTCTCATTCTCCGGTAAATTGCCCTTCATCTGAAACTCAGTCTTAGGCATCAAAAGTGTTTCCTTATAATCCATAAAAATCTCCCTTCCTAAAATAAAAAAGCCCATAATCTAAGGACGAGTCAAACCCGTGTTACCACCTTAATTTATGAACTTATTTCATACACTCATTATCTATAACGTAGATACCGTACTATACTTATCCTATAGTAACATCCGAAGTGATCCTTAATACTTCCAGTATACTTACTTTCACCACAACGTAAGCTCTCTAAATACCTTTCATATCAACGTCTTCATCAACTGCTTATGCCATAAATTATATGCCAATAACACACACTTGTCAAGCACAAACTAAAGTCAAACCACTTTGTAAGGATTATCACTAGTTCCACCGCCAGTTACGTTGGTCGAAGATATAAGAGAAATGGCCGGGCGAACGCCGCCGCTGAAGCCCACGTAGTTGAAGAATAAGTCGCCACTGGTGCCGCTAACGCCCCAAACGTAAGCGTTGCCGCCATGGAAGTAGATAGGAGACAAAGACCACCAATAAGTACTAATAGCATTTTCTTGTAAATATGTTGTATTGCTAATATTAAAAGCATATCCAGCAAATGCTAATTCATCTGCTGTTATTAGCCCTACTTTTGATGTTATTTTACTTAATTCTCCATTACATTTTAAACTAGGACCAGTGCCTCCAGCACTATTACTTGTGCTTACTAATCTTTGTGTAGCACCATAATATGTTATATTCTTAGCATATCCATAACCATTAACACCATTCACATTCCCTGGATTGTAAGTTTTATCTGTTACATTTGTTTTATCATTGCACCATTCAGTATCAGCTATAGTATCAGCATAATCTTTTAAATTATTTGTATACCATGTCTCTAAATTAGTTAGTATTGTACTATTATTTGTGTTTGCATGTGTTGCTTCATATGTACTAGAACCTGGTGTTCCATACTTAAATCCTACATAAGCATTATCATCATAGTTTGTATTAAATTTACTTGCCAATGTTGTACCAGAGTATCTTGCAAATGCTGCACTTATACTATTATTTGCAGCATCACAAGGATTAGCAACTTTTTTAGTATTATCATTATGTAAGATAAGTTTAACTGAACCATCTCCACCAACTCTTACTATTCTCCAGCACTTATTAGCAAATTCTACATAGTTATTTGTTACCGCACCTCTAAAGTAATAAGATGTTCCATAATCATCTTCTGTAGATGCAAGTAATGCTTCATCAGCAGTAGATATTGCTGCTCCTGGTGTAGTTATTGGAGTCTTAACTTCATTATTTGCTAGTATTGCTTCTCTTAAATTTTTTGGAGGTTCTACATCTGCACTTGCACCAACAATAACCTTTCCTTGATATTTCTTAGTAGCCCCTTGTTCTTTAGTCATGCTTTCATCAAACCATAATCTTAAATCATAAGTTTTTGATTTTTTAGCTCCTATTCCATCCTTTAACAATTCATAAGCTACTCCACCATTTTGTGCTTCCATAGTATTACCACTAGATAAAATAGTTGCACTTGTTGGCTTTATACCACTTTTTTTAATTACTCCTTTAATTAAACTTGCTGGTATTTCACTTGTACTTAATGTTTCTACTCCAATAACAAGTGATAAATAACTATCACAATTATTTGTTACTTTAAATGTATAAGGATTTCTTTGGAGTCCCTCTTTATCCGGAATTGGATAATCATTTTCTAAATTAAGAGCATCACTAACACCCTCAAAAGATATACTAAAACAATTAGTTGCTCCTAAATTATTAGTGCTACTCTGTCTTGTAAAATTCTGAAATATAGCAAAACTTACTCCCATTACTAGTAAAACAACTATTAATAAAGAAGCAAATATTTTTAATTTATTCTTATCATTTAATATTTTATCTTCCACTATAATCACCTTATATTCTATTAAAATTATATGATATAAAGATACAAAATTCAAGAAGAAATATAATATTTATCTATTTAAAAAATTCATAACTAAATCTATTAATATTTCTTTTTCTTTTGGATTAGACTGTGCTATTAATAAAGTCACTGCTACAAGAGTATTATTATCAATTACTTGTTTATTTTTATAATACAAAAGATTATAAAAATCTAAGAAATATATAAATAATGCCGCTGCTATTCTTTTGTTGCCATCTATAAACACATGATTTTTTATAATTAAATACAAAAAATTAGCTGCTTTTTCTTCGATTGAAGAGTATAAGTCCTTTCCATCAAAAGTTTGATATATATCAAAAATAATTGCTTCCACCCCGTTATCTCTTTCAAGAGCAAATAAATCACTATCACTACTAAATTTAAGTTTATTAACAATATTCATACAAGCTTCATAATTAATTTTATTTTCATTAATTGTACCATTTGGTTTAATTATTCTTTTGTGATCATAATCATCAAGTAAATTCAGAGCATTAGAATAATTATTTATTACTTTAATAATTTCCCGTGCTTCATTTCCTTTTAAATTTATATCAATTCTTCCTGCAATATCAATTAACTTAACAGTTTTTTCTAGATATTCTAATCTCTTTTGATTAACTGCATAACCTTTAATCATATAATCTTTTAAAATTTTATTAGCCCACTTTCTAAAAATAACACCATTTTTACTTTTAACACGATAACCAACGCTAATTATCATATCTAAATTATAAAACTTAATATTGTATTGTTTACCATCTTCCCCAGTATGCTCAAAAAATGAGCATACTGAATTTTCTTCTAGTTCTCCATCTCTATATATATTTTGGATATGTCTAGTAATAGTTTTTCTATCTTTATCAAATAACTTAGCCATTTGTAACTGATTTAACCAAACAGTTTCATCTTTCATATTAACTTCTAGTTTTACATCTTGATTTTCAAATAATAAGATTTCATTTTTCATTTATAGTCCTCCTATTATTTATTGTTGTAAAGTAGTTATTCATTTCCTTTTAAATTTATATCAATTCTTCATACAATAGTAATTAACTTAAGTTTTTTCTGGATATTTTAATCTCTTTTGATTAACTACATAACCCTTAATCATATCTAGATTATAAAATGGAATAGTTCTCGCTACAGTTCTTTTACCTTCTTTTCGAACTTGTCGGAAATCCTAACAGGTTGAATTCTTATCAAGTTCTTCATCAGAATAAATATTGTTAATATGTTCAATTATATTTGTTCTTGATGAATTAAATAATTCAGCCATTTGATTTTGAGATAACCATACTGTTTCATCTTTCATATAAACTTAATTGTTTTTTCAAAATATTTTAAACTCTTTTGATTAACTACATAACCTTTTCTTTTAAGATTTTATTAGCTCATTTCTTAAATATAATGCGATTCTTACTTTTAACACGATAACCAACGCTTATAATAACATAAAGATTATAATATTTTATATAAAGAGTTTATGTTTTTCCTTCAATCGCACCATGATGAGTGGTATTCTCAAATTATGCGACTACCACTTGATCACTTAGTTCTTCTTCTAAGGCATTATTAATATGTTTTCTAATTGTTTTTGAATCTCTATCAAATAACTTAGACATTTGTCCTTGCGTAAGCCAAACACTATCATCTTTCATATTAACTTCTAGTTTTACATCTTGATTTTCAAATAATAAGATTTCATTTTTCATTTATAGTCCTTCTATTATTTATTGTTGTAAACTAATATTTAACTTCCTTTTTATTTAATAAGTTTTTTCAGTTGTCACAAATTTTAGGGTAACTGAACAACATGAAAAAAACGCACAATCTTATGCGTTTTACTTTTCTTCTAAAGGCTTAATAATTGTCTCTGTAGTAATATACTTATTTAATCTCTTTACTACTTCGGTAGCTTCCTCTATATTTAAACTTTTATAAACATCATAAATATTATAAATAAACTCTCCAAAATCAATTATATCATCTTGAATCTGTGAATTAACTCCTTCAATATCATCAAAATACATTATTAAATTACTTACTGAAGCATTAACTTTTCTAATAACATCTTCTTCATTTATATCTCTTTCATCAAAAGTTTCTTTAACTCTTTTAATAAAATAATCAGGATACTCTGTAGATGCTGCTATTACTTCTACATAATAATCTTCAGTATCAAGTAAGTTCATACTAAGTCCACCAGTAATAACCTTACTACTTTGTAACTCATCTCTTAAATAAGAAGTTATACCAAACTGAACTCTCATATATAAATTAAAATATAGTCTTACTTTTCTTTCATCTATTTTAAGTCCTTTAAAAGCATTTTTAGGCACTTTAAACCCAACTGATACCTTTGGTATATTAACATTCATACACCTCTCAAAATGCTTAGTTTTAACCTCAAAAGGTTCTTTCTTAAACTTAAGAGCTGGTTTAATGTATTTAGGAAACTCTTTCTTACTCATAACTTCACTAACAATTGCTACTGCCTCATTAGGATCAAAGTTACCAGTAATAATCACAAACATATTTTCAGGATGATAAAAAGCCTCATAACAAATCTCTAAATCCTCTTTTGTAATCTTCTTAACATCACTTACCGTGCCACTAACTAAATATTGTCTTTCATCCTTAATAAAAATATTATTATATGTTCCATATATAAGCTGAGTACCAGGCTTATCTTCATACATATTAATCTCTTCCGTAATAATACCGCGCTCATTATTTACTATCTCTTTAGTAAAATATGGTGTATAAACATACTCAGTTAGATAAGATAAACACTCTTTAAAATTAGCATTAGCAAATACTTCATAACAAGTAATATCATAAGAAGTAAAGGCATTAATATTAGCCCCTAACTTACTAAAATAATCATGTGCTGTAGTTCCATCTGGCATATTAAATAATAAATGTTCTAAATAATGTGCTATCCCCTTTGGCATATCATACTTCTTACCATTATACTCAAAATTAGTATAAATAGACCCATACCTAGTACTTAATGTAATATAAAAATTCTTAGTTTTATTATTAGGTACCATATAAATCTTAAGACCATTATCTAAAGTGTATGTATAAAGCTTCTCAAGCACTCCTGGTAATAATATCTCATTCATTTATACTTCCCCCTTCTAAAACATAAATAGTACTAATACTAGTTTTCTCTGCTACCTTCTTAATATCATTAATACTAACCTTATCAAATCTATCTAATCTAACATCTAACTCATCTAAATCACTAATATTTTGATAATATGCATTATCTACTATTCTACCAATATTATCATTAGTCATATTTAAACTAGTCTTAACAAGAGCTTTCGCATTAACAAGCTCTTCATCACTAATATTTGTTTTCATCTCTTTAAGACAAGTTTTAATTAATTGAACTGCTAGTTTACTTTTATTTATATCAACACTAGTTGTAATAATAATAAGTCCATCATATTTCTGATACATAGAGCCCACATTATAACATAATGAATTTTCTACTCTTAACTTCTGATAAAGTTTAGTCTCAAGTGACCCTCCACCTAAAATTAAATTATACATATTAGCAGCATATTTCTTTTCATCAGTAGTTAAATTATTAAGATTAACAAGTACTACTATATTACTTTGAGCATTACTAGACTTATCACTTAATATAACTGGTTTTCTTTTAACATTACTAACATACATACCTACTTCATGATTCTTAATAACATTAAACTTAGCATATTTATCTACTATTCTAGATACTTCATCCATATCTAAATTACCAACTACATATATATCAACATAATCTGTATTTATTACTTGTTTATAATATGTGTATAAGTTCTCTGGTGTAATTTTATCTATTTCTTCTAAGAAACCTAAACTACCATAACTAGATGGACTATCACCTAAAGTACTAAGTGCTTTAAGTAAACTCTTCTTCTTAGGATTATCATCTAACATTTTTATATCATTAGATAGTCTCTCTTTAACAAAATCAAATAACTTATGATCAAACTCATTATTACTTGCTTTAGGATTAAATATTAAATCAAATAATAACTTAAATACTCGGTCAGTTAGCATATCATCTTGTGCATATCTTGGATTTAAAAAATCTAAGCAAAAATTTGTTATAACTGAGTTACCAACTTTACTTGTTGCATCATATACTGAAGCACAATATAAATTCTCAAGTTCTAATGCTAAGTCTCTTTTACCCTTATAACTATTAGAGCACTCACAAAGCATATCAAATAATAAATTTCTTTTAGTAATCTCTTCTTTAACAACATTATTTCTAAAAATAACTTCTACATGACACATTTTAAACTTATCAGTCTTAATAGTATGCAAAGTATAACCCTTCATCTTATAATCTTTAAAAACCATAAGTCACCTCTTTTCTTATTATGCGTAAATAAACATAGTTTTATTATAGCACTTTCAAAAAATATATGTAAATTTATTGCACTTCCTTAACTATTACTTGATACTTATGATATAATTTAAAAAGAAAGTAGGAAAAATATGAACCCAATTCACATTGTTACAGAAAAAGAAAATATTAAAGAAAATGTATTACTACCTGGTGACCCCTTAAGAGCAAAATATATTGCCGAAAAATATTTAGAAAATCCAAAATTAATAAATAGAGTACGTAATATGCTAGGATACACTGGTACTTACAAAGGTAAAGAAATTACTGTAATCGGTTCTGGTATGGGAATTCCAAGTGCATCACTATACACATATGAATTATATAAATTTTATAATGTTAAAAATATTATAAGAATAGGTTCTGCTGGTGCATTATCAAAAGATTTAAATATAAAAGATATCGTTTTAGCCTCATCTGCATACTCTGATTCAAACTTTAGATATGCCTTAACTAAAAGTAAAAGTAAAAAGATATCTTCATCTAACACATTAAATCAAACAATCATAAATACAAGTAAAGAACTAGGTATCAAAATAACGAAAGGAACTATCTATACATCTGAAATATTTGATGTATACGAAAGTATATCTCACTTACTTGATAAAGTACCTAAAAATATAAATTTACTAGCTAGTGAAATGGAAGCCTTTGGCATCTTTACAGTAGCTAACTTCTTAAATAAAGAAGCAACCTGCCTAGTATCCATATCAGACTCACCATATAAAAGAAGTGAAGACCTATCTCCAGAAGAAAGACAAACAGCCCTAGATAATATGATAATTCTAGCATTAGAAAGTATAATTAAAAGATAAAAAGCATGACATAAAAGTCATGCTTTTATCTTTGCATTTTACATTTTGGACAAGTTTTACTTTACAATTTGGATAAAAAAAGAATTAAACTTAAACAAGTTCAATTCTAATTTGCATAGCGTCGTCGCCTTTTCTTTCATTTAATTTAA